>NZ_JBSWSR010000001.1:0-409939 GCF_054095695.1 Candidatus Nitrosopumilus sp. bin_6a | reverse complement strand
CATCTAATCCTACTGCTTGGTAAATAGAATCATACTGTGAATAGTTTTCATCAAACCATTTCTTATAATTTGCCTCATTGTTGTATCTGTCAACATAGCTTTGTGGATCCTTTGCTGTATCTACAAATGGTGCAGGAATAAGTAATGGCTCATCTAATCCTACTGCTTGGTAAATAGAATCATACTGTGAATAGTTTTCATCAAACCATTTCTTATAATTTGCCTCATTGTTGTATCTGTCAACATAGCTTTGTGGATCCTTTGCTGTATCTACAAACGCTGCTAATCCCAATTCAACTGTTTTTTCAGGTTCAGGCTCTGTTTTAGTTGGTTTAGGTTTAGGTTCTGGTTCAACATATGCTTGTTTTACTGTAATCGTGACTTTTTCTTTATCTTCTTGACTTCCTTTCTTAACTATGACCTCAAAATTATAGTGAACATCTTGAATATTTCCATGTGATTTTGATGGTGTCCATACAAATTTCCCAGTTTTAGAATCTATAGTTGCCCCCGTGGGTTCATTATTCAAACTAAAAATTGAATCTTTAATCGAACTATCTATAAGAACAGCTGTAAATGTTATGGTCTTTTCAACTTCTACTGTTTTGTCAGAAATTCCTTTTAACTCTAGCACAAAACTAGGAATTTCAAATACTTTCTTCCCATCAAATTCTAACAGTATGGATGTCCCATTGACTTCTTTTTGACTATCTGTAAATGCAGTTGCATTGTAAATTCCTTTGTTGTCAAAGAATAGTGAAACAGCTCTTGGAATTGCATCAAATTCTCCTTGAGTTGTTGTAGGATCTGATACCATTCCTCTATAATTTCCACCCTGATCACGAATAATCACATAAACAATTTCCTTTCCTTCTTGTGTTCCAATAATTTTGAAATCTTCATCAATTGTGTAAAAACTCTTTTCTAATGAAAGAGATGTAACATCTGCATGTACGGGAATAATCATTAAAAGAATTAATGAAAATATTGAAAATAACCCTATTTTTGTTCTCATAAGATGCTATTGCAGTTTGGCCTTTTAAAAAACGCGTATAATTTGTTCTAGGAATTTGCAAAGAATTATTCACAACTTTTACAAATCTAACAAAAATCTCATGTAGACACCATCATCGTTTTGTTTGATTTCCATGTCATAAAATGTTGGAGCCTTGATCTCTACTTTGAAATTGTGCTTTTTTACATCTAACGTTTCTCCATATGCAGTTGCATTAATTGCGTATCCATCATTTCTTTCAATATCAAACTCTAGTCTTTTGATTGCAAATCCTTCAGTAATCAATACAAATGGAATTTCTTCTAGCCAACTAAACAAAAGATAACGTAGGTCTTTTCCCTTGGCAGAAAACTTCTTTTGACCTTTTTCTTCTACTTTGTCTTGATCTAGTGTAAGATTAATTTCTGCATCAGCTGCCACCGCAAATGCTTCTTTGAGATTATTTGCTTTTACCTCAATTATCGCATCTGTTGCATGATCTAGAAACTCGTAGCTCAATTGAAATTGTGTATTTTTTCCAATTATTAATTTAGGTGGTATTACTTTGCTTTTTCATCCATTTCTATTATCCCAAACATGTTTCCTTCCGTATCTGTACATTGTGCAAACCAGCCAACTTTTGGAATTGCCATTTTAGGAATAATCAAATGTCCTCCATTTTCAGTGATCTTTTTTGTAAATACATCAATTGATGGAACATTGATTGTGTTAGTCATGCCTATTTGTCCTGGTATTCTCTTTGACATTCCTCCATCAATTCCTGGTTCTTCTTTTCCAGTTTTTGCTATCCAATAATCCATTGGTCCATCCCATTTCTCAAACTTCCAATCAAATACATCGGTGTAGAATTTTTGAGCTCTTTCTGGATTGTCTACTGGAATATCAAAGTGAGAAATTCTTGGCATGTATTTTTGATGAACCTAAATTATTTAAAATGAGCTTCATTTTTAGAATTTCACTATTTTAAAATTAGAAAACAGCATTATTCTTTTTATGAAAGCTATGTGTTTTGATGGAAAAAATACTAGATATGATGAAAATTATCCTGATCCAAAACCTGGAGAGGTTTTAGTCAGAATTAATTTAGCTGGCATTTGTGGAACTGACTTGGAAATTTTAGATGGGTATATGGAATATGATGGAATTTTAGGTCACGAGTTTGTTGGAATTGTGGAAAAAGCAGAGAATCCTAGTTTAATTGGAAAACGTGTTGTCGGTGAAATCAATACAGGTTGTGGTTTATGTGAATCTTGTAAAAAAGGAATGGATAGACACTGTCCTAATCGAGCAGTCCTTGGAATTTTGAAAAGGGATGGTGCATTTGCTGAATTTCTTTCATTACCAGAAAAGAATCTACACATCATACCTGATTCTATAACTGATGAACAAGCAGTTTTTGTTGAACCATTAGCTGCTGCATTTGAAATTAAAGAACAAGTGTCACTACAACCTCAATGGAAAGTTGCAGTCGTTGGTGATGGACGATTAGCTCAATTAATTATACGCGTTCTAAAACTCACATGTTCTAATATTACATGTTTTGGCAGACATAAAAGTAAACTTGAGAATCTAATTAACATTGGCGTAAAAATAAAAATCGGTATTGAAAAATCTGATAAACAATCTTTTGACTTGGTAGTAGAAGCTACTGGAAGTAATTCTGGATTTGCTGATACTATGAAACTAGTCAAACCTCGTGGAATTGTAATCTTGAAATCAACTATTGCATCAAAGGAAAATCTCGATTTGACTCCTGCAGTAGTCAATGAGATTACTATGATTGGTTCTCGTTGCGGATTATTCAAACCTGCAATAGATGCGCTTGCAACTGGAATGGTTTCAGTTGACTCTATGATAGATTCTACTTTTCCTTTGGAAAAGTTTTCAGAAGCAATTGAACATGCAAAAAAACCTGAAACTCTAAAAGTTTTTCTCAAACCTTGATTTCTGCAAAAATTATGCCTAATATTATGTAGTTTTTACTCGTAAGGTAATTTAGTAAGATTTTATTGCCAGAAGCAAATGGAACCCTTTGATTCTTTTCTAATATGGATTGCAGATTTTTTAGGGGAGCATCTTTACGAAGGAATATTCTTAGCAGCATTGCTTGAGACTATAGTTCCACCAATTCCTACTCTAGCAATATTTCCAACTGCAGGATTTCTAGCATCCCAACAGGGTGTGACTTTGTTAGGAATAATTCCTATGATTATTCTTGGTGCACTTGGTGCAACTGTTGGAACCTCAGCGATCTATTTAATTGCATTAAAGCTTGGACGTGTCGTATTACTTCGTTATTTGAGGTTTGTTAAAGTAAATGATAAAAAATTAGAGCGAGTTGAAATATGGTTTGAGAAATACGGTGACAAGGCAGTCTTCTTGGGACGAATGGTTCCTGTAATGAGAGAGATGATTTCAATTCCTGCAGGGTTACTCAAAATGAGAATTCCAAAATTTGTCCTGTATACATTTGGCGGTTCATGCATTTGGTCTAGTGGAACTATTTTGTCTGGATATTATTTTGGAACTGCAATTGGTCTTAGTACTAGTGCAATTCCGACATTACCTTAATCATTAAAAATATTTATTTCAAAAATTACCCAAAGTTTTCTGTTTTTTTTCTTCCCAAATTAATTCCCGCATTCCCAGATTCATTCTTAAAGAATTTACTGTATGTGGGCTGAATCCTTCAAAATGATTGTTTATCATTACCATTGCAAGTGGAATGTTTTTTATTTTTTCTAGTTTTTTTGCCCAACTTGCAACAATTGCATCTTTGTTTTTTACAACTCTTCCAAATTCTGAGTCTGATATAGAACGATCTCCTATCAATCTGATGTAGAGATAGTTTGATGTAATTGGCATTGGATTATTCACCCCTGCAACTTCGTTCCATACAAGGCAGTGTTTGTTTTGTTTTAGATATTTTATTGCATCTTCTGAAAACCAAGACTCATGTCTACCTTCGATAGGATATACAAAATTGTCTGGAAGCAAATCAAAAAGTTCACCTAATCTTGGTTTTGCTTCTTCAAATGACAGTGATGGCGGCAACTGTAACACCAGGGCTGAAACTTTTTCATGGATTGGGGAAAGAGAAGCCAAAAATGAAAAAATTTCTGAATTTACTCTATCTAGTCTCTTTTCATGCGTAATTATTGATGGAAATTTTGCTGTAAATCTAAAATGTCTAGGCGTATTTGCATTCCATCTTTTTACAATCTCTTGAGCAGGAATTTTATAAAATGTGGAATTGATTTCTGTAATTTCAAAGATCTGAGAATAGTATTTTAGCCATTTTGAACTTTCTAAGTTTTTAGGGTAAAATGTTCCAGACCATCCTTTATAGCTCCAACCAGTACATCCAATCTTGATGTTCATGATGTGACTTTATTTGACGTATTTTAAAAATTTGAAAGCTGACCGGCGCGGATTAACCTTTACACAGTCCTGCTGTATGCTCGGACCGGTAAACAATTACCAGTATTCAGACAATAGGAAATTGTGTCAGCTTTCTGGTATATTATACACAGTTATCAAATAAAAAGTAGATCCTAATCCCTTTTTAATCTGAGATCTTTGTTAGTTTTTTTGCTTTTGAAAACACTGCAGACCATTGAGTCCATGAAAGTCTACCTGTCTGAGTGTTTTGTTTTGACGGATGATACGATGTTAAAATTTTGAAGTCCTTGTATGTGTATAATTTATTATGACCAAATTTTTCTGGTTTTACCCCGTAAAGTTTACAGGTTGTATCATATGCTATTTTTCCAAGACAAAGTATAGTTGTAATATTTTTTAGAATTTCTTTTTCCTGTTCTAAAAATCCAAAACAAGATTCTCTTTCTTCTTTTGTTGGTTTGTTTTGAGGTGGTGCACATCTTACTGCTGCTGTAATGTATGCATTGTTTAATACCAATCCATCATTTGATGCGTGACTAGTTGGAATGGATGCAAATCCATGTTTGTGCATTACTTTGGCAAGCCAGTCTCCTGATGAATCTCCCGTAAACATTCTACCTGTTCTGTTTCCACCATGAGCTGCTGGAGCTAATCCAACTATTAGTAATTTAGCCTTGATATCTCCAAAACCTGAAAGTGGTTTACCATAATATTTTTCATCTTTGAAGCGTTTTACCTTGTTTTTTGCAACATCACGGATATACGCTGATAATCTAGGACATTTTTGGCAATTTGCAATTTTTTTGTTTAATGATTGAATTGTTTTCAATGATGATTTTGTTTTAATTTATTCTAAATTATTGTTATTATGGAAATCTGTCAGTAAACACTACTTTGTTCAGTGGAAGCTGTCCTCCACGCTGCATTGCAGGCTTGGTTTGTTTTCCAATTACCATTAACATTGAAATCACATGATCTTCTGGTAAATTGATAATTTTAGATACTTTTTGAGTATCAAAACCTATCATTGGATTTGAATCATATCCCATAGATTTCGCAGCAAGCATGATTGTTTGAGCTGCAATTCCACAAGATCTCATTGCCTCGTCTCTTTGTAATTCTTTATTATTTTTGTAAAATTTTTCCATTGCAGACACAAGAAATTCTTGAGATTCTTTTGGAGCGTTTTTCCAATATTGAGCAGGATCTTTTCCCCATGATTTTAAATCTGCACAAATGACTAGTAGCAAAGATGCATCTGTAACTTGAGCTTGATCCCATGCTAATGAACGTATTTCCTTTCTAATTTCTGGATTTTTTACTATAACAAATCTCCAGTTTTGCATGTTAAATGATGTAGGAGATAAAATTGCTAAAGACAATAATTGATTTATTTCATCATCTGTCATTTTGTGATTTGTGTCATAGTTCTTTATAGAGCGACGTTCTTTTATGGCTTCAAGTGTATCCATAATACTTTAATTCTGTCTTTGTATTTAATTTTGTTCGACTGAATTAATCTCTTGAATAATTTTCAATAAAACATGACTCTATGTTGCCAGAACTATTTTGATAGTGTATGACTATTCCATGGTCTAGTTTTGTTCTTCCAATACACTTCATGATTTATGTTATAATTTTTTTACTTAACAAAATGCGTGTTCAAATACTACAACTAACAATCTCTTCAAATTTCATTAATTCAGATCTTTTATTCAACAATTCTTTTTTCTCTGATTATAATCAATATTTTTAATTTAGAACGAAAAATTCTAGTAAATTCCTCATTGTTATTTTATATTTTGAGAATCATTACAAATGATAGTAATGCTTTTAACAAATTTCCTTAAAAATTGAATATCATGGGAGCAATTAGCACATTATTCTTATTTTCAGTACTGGTTTTAGGCATGGCTGCTTATCCTGGTTCTAACCTTATTTCAACTGATGAAACTATCTTGAATACTCCTCTTTTAATTGCATTTGCAGATTCTCATGACGAAACTGAAGATGAAATTGAAATTGAGGTAGAAGTAGAAGATGGATATGCAAAAATTGAGGTCGAGATTAATGATGAAGAATCAAAATATGAAATTGAATGGATTGATGAACAAACCACTATTGATGAAATTGTATTCTTAACTGGTTTATCTAAAGACCAAGTTGTCAGTGTAATCACATTTGAAATAGAATCAGAAGATGATGATGAAGAAAATGAATCTAAACAATCCAAAAAAGATGAGAAATTAACTAAAGCACAAGAGAAACAAGATGAGAAATTAACTAAAGCACAAGAGAAACAAGATGAGAAATTAACTAAAGCACAAGAGAAACGAGATGAAAAACAAGCTAGAAACGCAGAAAAGTTTGCTGAGCGTGAAGCAAAATTATCTGAAAAGGCTCAATTTTCAGAGCAAAGAGCAAAGAAAATCATCGAGGAACTAGAACAAAAAATCCAAAAAATGGAAGAACGACTTCAAAAATTATTAGATAAATATGAAAGCGGAGAATACTTTGGAAATCTCAAAAACAGAGATACTATAACTAAATCATTCACACTTTCTTTTGACGGAGAGGCATCTGAAATAAGTAACTCATCAAATGTTCAAACACTAAACGGACAATTGTTTTTAGAAAATCAAGTTACTGGTGATAAGGCCAAAAAATTCCGTGTAACCGGTGGTGAAATATCAATCGGTGAAGAGGAAATTTACGATATTGTATTTGGTAAAGCAAGGTTATCATCATCTGGACCTGGAGGAGATAAGGATTCTATGATTGTAATCGCTCAAGTATCCAATACTGGAGAAGTTAGAACTTTGAAACTAAGCATCAATTTATCTGAAGAATTTAATTCTGATACTGAAGCAGCTGTAATTGAAATTCTATCTCCACAAAGTAAAATTGCAAGTCAATGGTTCTTGAGTGGCATTGGTGATTTGGGATTAACTAATACATCAGAAACCGATCCATCAGAAACTGATGATACAGAAAATGATACCGAAATTGAAATTCCAACTGATGATATTCCAATTAGTACAACCCTAACTATTTCAACTCCAACTAATATCTACTTTTCAGGTGATGATATTATAATTTCAGGGACTGTTACAACTATTCATGAAGGAACTCCTGTAATTCTTCAAACCGTTACAGGTTCTGATAGGGTTGATATTGCACAAATTGATGTAAATACTGATGGTACATTCACACATACTATTTTAGCTGATGGACCATTATGGGTTAGTGACACGTACACCGTAAAGGCATTTTATGGGGCAAACAATTCAGCAGAAACAACCTTCCAGTTTACAGCCTCATCCTAGGCTAGAACAATTTGCAGAAAGATTACTCAATTATTGTGAACTGTCTGAAGAAGAAAGAGAAGATGCAATTGACAAATTTATTGCAGAACATTTCCCTACAGACCGCAATTTTGATCTAGATGACTTGCTTGATAGATACTGTGAAATGACTGACGAAGAAAAACGTCAACTGTTTGCAGATCATCCACGACTTGTACCATTCGCTGACAGACTAGCAAATTATTGTGACTTGTCTGAAGAGGAGCAGGATGAAATTGATGACTTGATCAAGGAACATGGAGACACAATCAGAGCAGAACTAAGAGATTATGCTAAAGACTATCGTATGGATTACAAAAAAGACATGATAATGATGCTAGACAAATACTGTGACATGACTGATGCTGAGAAAAAAGCATATGTTGCAGAACATGACAAAGCAGAAGACTATGTTGAAAAGATGAACCGTTACTGTATTCTAACTGATGAAGATTCAAGAATGAAATTCATTGAAGAATACAAAGACGAATACAAAGCCCATATGGAAGATAAAATGCATGATAGAAAAACTGTTCACATGGACTATGAGAAATTCTGTAAACTAACTGATGAAGAACTTGCAGCAAGTACATTTGATGTTGAGTTTGTCAAAAAGGCATCTGAATGGTGTCAGATGACGCCTGAAGAAAAGAAATCCTACAAGATGGAACACTTTGGTGCTATGCCTCATGACTTTGATAGAATGTCTGATGTCGCAAAGGATAGAATGTCTGATGTTGCCAAAGAGAGACTACATGACAAAATGGAGAAGTTCTCTGAAAAGTCTGACCGTCTAAAGGCCATGATCATGGACAAACGTGACATCTCTGATGAAAGAACAGATGAAATCAGAAAGAAATTCGAGGCAAAATTCGGAGAAGAATCTGATAAGAAACGCTCTGAAATCAAGATGAAGTACAAAGAACACATGCTGAAGATGAAATTCAAAATGTCTGATGAACGAAGATCTGATGTTCATGAAAGATTAGCAGAGATGAAAGCCTACAAGGCAGAACTCCGTGAAAAAGCATCTGAACTTTCTAACGAGGAAAAGCAACAACTTAGAGAAGAATTCATTGAAAAGGCAAAAGACATGCAACTAGCATGGCTTTCTCCACGAACACAAATGACTGCTGGCGTTGATGTCGCAGAAGTTGAATGTCGGGAAGGATATAGTCTTGTAATGAAAGCATCAAACGGTGTAGCAATGTGCCTCAAGGCAGAATCAGCACTCAAGATGATAGATAGAGGAATTGTAGTTCCTACTAACTAATCTTTTTCTTTTTTAATATTATATTACTAAGATTATATTAAAAAATTGCAGTTCTGCATAGTTATACTTCTTTGATTAGTGATTTAATGCTTGAAATATTTTCTGCATTAAGTTCTATCTCTTTGTGATCAGATAACACATGTTCAGTAACTTTACTCATCAATTCTTCTTCAGAATCTGCAGTTGCAGACCATGAGCAGTCCTTTCCTGCATCTGAGCAGCTAATGCTTTTTACCATGGTATTTTTCTTCATATGATATATTTATCTTATATTCTTAAATCATAGAAAGATCTAAATCGAAACTATGCTTTTACTATTTATTGAATAGAGAAATTGAAGAGAAAATCCAGTCTATAATTTTTGAAACATTTCAAGACCAAGAATCTGAATGGATTAGTTATTTCCAACACAAGGCAGAACAAATGCATTTGGACAAGAAATCTTTCTTTATTGGAATGATGTATCCTATAGTCACAAAAAACCTAGAAGAAAATAATATTCACATCAGAATAAAATCTGATTCCTGGGGAGATCATGAAAATGAAAAAATCAATTTGATGTTGATTCAATTATATGAAAAATATGTATGATCTTTAGAATACTGCAGTTTTGTTCTTATCTTCAATGCTGACAATTTAATTATGGTTTTTATCAACAGAAATCTAGTTGATAAAGCATGTCTAATGAATCCTTGAGCCAAAAATGTGAATTATTATTGAAAGAGCCTGAGATTCGTTTTGCTGGTTTTTTGGACATGATGGGTAACCTAGTTGAAGGTTCTTTTTCAGATGGAGTAAAACCTCTAAAAAATGATCAAGAAAGAAAGAAAATGTTCATTGAAGCAGTATTGAGAATTAGAACCAGACAAGATTTTGATGCTAATCTTGGACCTGTGGAATATGCAGCTGCAAGAAGAAAGAATGTTGTGACTTTTACTTTTTTGTATGGCGATAAAGTTCTCTTTATCTCTGCAGAACCTAATGTGGATATTGATAAAACCGCTCAAAAAATAATGCGTTTATGTTCTATTTCGCCCTAGTTTCACTTTCTCTACAAATTCTTGAATTTTTTTGATATGTGTACCTTCCCAATAGATTTGATTACACTTATCACATCTCCAAAATTTTTCATTAAATTCTAAAACTTTTTGTGGAATTTTATCTGAAATCTTTGATTTGCCAATTTGTGATGTTAAAGAATTACATTTTGTGCATCTTGCAGTATCTCCAGAAATTGAATCGAATTCTAATGGAATTTGTTGAAGAATTTCCAAAAATTGCTCAATTTCATTTTCTTTTGTTATGTGAACAGATATGATATTTTGTTTTCTTGCCCTAGCAATTAATTCACGATCTTTTGAGATTATTGTTCTTTGCTCATTTTTAGATTTTTCAATTAATTTCAAATCTTCTATATCTGAACAATATTCAGCATCAAATCCTAACAGTTGTAATTTTTTGGCAATGTTGCCCAACATCGCATCAACTAGAAAAACAACCATACTTCCGTTAAATTCTATCACAATAAAGAAATTTTCTCACAATCTCCACAATACACTCATTGTGCCATAAAATGCAATAATTGCAATTATAATTGCTACTACTCCCTTTGTAGAATCCTTCATAACTGAAAATCACTGATCAAATACTTTAGCTTGTTGCAAATTCTCACTTGTGTTTGCCCATAAAACATTGCTTGCAAATTTTGCTATCTATTCTTGTCTTTAAGAATGCAATTTGTTTGTCTGTTAACCTTCCATGCTGTATCAAGTTCAACAGTTCTTCACCATCTATAATTTCAAAATTTTCTTTACAATCACATTTTATACATTGACAATCTATCTTTGAACCCAATATGTTACCAACTATAAACAATCTTAAAAATAATTAACTTTCAATATTCAAACCAGAATTATCATATCTTTGCCAAATCTCCATCTTTAACCAACAATTGTTACATGTTGTTGGAGCATCCTTCATTTCTTCACATGATATGGGGTAGTTTTGCTGACAAATTTTACAGGTAAAATATTCTGTGATTACCTCTGACATACATTGTTTTCACAATTATGCAATTAAAACATCACTACACAATGTGAATTAAACTCCAAATGATTTAGATCCTTTCTCACATTTTGGACAATTAAGCCCCCTTGTTTCTAATCCACATTTCTTACAATAAGCATCAATTCCTGCAACTTCTCGTGGACTAGTCTTCACAATTTTTACAATCAATATTGTTACTATCAAAACTCCTATTGCAATTCCAATGTATGCAAGTACCATACTTACAATACTACTTCATATCTTAAAAACTAATTTTATACTGTTAAAACATACTTGTTTGCCAAAATTTTCTTTATTTCTTCTAGGTATTGTCTTTTTGTACTCCCTACAAATCTCCAGCGTGCATCCATTTCGTCCTCTAATATTTCATAAACCAAATCGATTTCTTCTCCTGCATTTATTTCCCTTTTTGCAATAATCATCAGTTCTTGCAATCTCAGCTTCTTTCTCCAAGTATGAGCACAATCTGCCATATTTTTTTTTGCATAATTACGTAAAAGGATCACTATTCATTAGAACTATTTTCTGTGATCAAACTGATATGTCTTTTCCAGGAACTAACTTGCTACTTTTTGGAATGTCGTGAATTTCAAGTCCTTCTAAGTATTGCATCTGTTTTGAAACTGATTCTGAGTTGCCAAACGAAATCAAAATCCTGTCATTGTGTCTTATCTCGTATAGATTAATGTTTGAAAAAGATTTTCCATTTACCAAAAATGTCATGTGGTTTTCTGAATCACTACAATACTTTTCTGCATCTTTTTCATATCTTAACACAATACATTCAGATGTTATTTCCATTCCGAATGATGTAAACAGCATATCTAATGGGACATTGGTTGCATGTTTATGAATCAGATATGGATTGTCATTTTCAAAATGAATGTATTTACTTTGAATTTGGAACTGAGGATGAGAAAAATCAATCTTGTCTCCATTAACAAAAACTGCTAATGCTGCATGCGCATGCTCACTTCCAAACTGTCCGACACCATAATGATCTACCATCTTTTCCTCTAGCGTCTTAAATGCAGTATTTTCCAAAATTTGGGTGTCAATCTCGTTTTGATTTAGAAAATAATATGAAAATATTCCTGCTGCCACTAGTGTAAATGTAATTCCAAATATGACCAGTACTTTACTTTTTGATTTTGATTCTATTTCAGATTCAAAATATGCCGAGTTACTCTCATCGATTCTTCCTGGGAGACTAAAATCAGAATTTTCTTTTGGCAAAACTTTTTCAGTCAAGTCATACTAATTGTTGCTTTATCGTATAAATTTCCATATCTGAAATTCTCTATCTGTATTCTCCACCACAATCTCCTATCACTTCAAACAAGTCATTTGATCTGGCAGTTATACTTTCTATTGATGAGATGTCTTGTGAGTCTAGTTTTACATCAAATACTCTGATATTATCATCTCTGTGTTCTGCAATTCCTAGTCTTGTACCGATAATTACTCCTGCTACCTGTGGTTTGTCTAACACAAATTGTGTTGCAACATTTGCTATACTGCAGTCATGTTTTTGTGCTATATTATTTAGTTCTGATAACAACTCTTGGAACAGGTTCCATCCTCCCCATGCATCTATCATGTTTTTGTATTTTTGAAGACTAGATGTGATTAGACTGTCTCTTTGTGGTTCATCTGTCCCTAGATATCTCTCAGAGAAAAATCCTCCTAGCAAGGTTCCGTAAGATAGGATCTTTATTCCATTTTTTACAAAAAATGGAGTCATTATCTTATCTGGTCTCTGATCCAAAATGGAATACTGAACTTGATTTGATACGATCTGATGCCCTTGTTCTCTGATGATTTTAACTCGTTCTGTATCAAAATTTGTTAATCCGATGTATTTGATTTTACATTCCTTTTGTAATTTTTCTAGATTGTTTAATGCATCAAGATAACTAAGATCATTATAATCCCACCAATGAAATTGGAGCAAATCAATACAGTTCGTATCCATTTTCTGTAATGACTGCTCAATGTAGTGAGTCACTATGCTGTTGCTCATTGGTCCAGGTTTTGGAACAAATTTTGTAAGTGCTTGAAATTTTTTTCTTTCTCCTATTTTTCTTCTAAATTCACCAATTAACGATTCTGCAGGACCGTAAATGTCTGCCAAATCCCATGTTGTTAATCCTACATCTTGATATTTTTCCATGTCTTCTACTGCATCTTTAGAATTAATCTGACCATGCCCACCTGCCACCTGCCACATTCCATTAAGAATTCTGCAAATTTCAAGGTCTTCTCCAAGAACAGTTTTCTCAATTGACATGATGTGATGAGATCTCTCTTTGAAATTATAGTTTACTTGGCTAATATTGAAGAAACTCGTCTTAGTAATTGTAGAAAATTATTTGGATCTAGTAAAAAGTGCTGAATTATTTGCAAAGAACAAACATGCAGGTCAATTCAGAGTAGATGGAATCACTCCTTATTCAAAACATCTTGATGATGTAGTCAATAGACTCAAAAGTTTGGGTGTGATTGATGAACAATTACTTTGTGCAGGGTGGCTTCACGATACAATAGAAAATACAACTACGACTTTTGATGATCTATATGATCAATTTGAAAGCGAGATAGCAGTACTAGTGTCATCATTGTCTAAAGACATGACAATGTCTAGAAAAAAACGAGAGCAGGCATATGTAATTCAACTACAAGAAGCATCATTTAGTGCAAAACTACTCAAGCTTTGTGATATTTCAGCAAACCTAAGTGAATTAAAAAACTATGAGGCATCAAAACCAAAAAAATTACGACAAGTAAAACAAAATAGGCATTATCTGAATATCATTAAAAATGATCTTATTTGTAATCCTAATTATCCATATGTGCAAGCCCTTTTAGAAAGTGCAAATTTGATTTTCATAAAGTATGGTCAGAGACCATTATCAATTAAATCAAAATAAAATCTGACATGAATTCCTTCAAAAATCTTAAATCCTTAAATTTTGTAGAAAAATTATGAGTGAAAATCACGATTCTAACATATTTGAAGAAATTAACAAAAAATATTTCACAGAACTCGAACATACTGTCCCACACATTCAACAAACGCTATTTGATTTACAAAACGAATGTTACAAATCTTGGAGACATGCAGTAGATTCAAACACTTCTTTATACACAGAATTTTTATCAAGTTCAGGATACAAATTCCCAAAGGCAGCAAAAGACATCCTAAACACAATGGGTGAAGAAACAACAAAATATCGTACAGTATGTAACAAATTTACAATTTCAAATATTGAATATGCAAAGAATGTAACTAAAACATGGAATGATAATGCAGATGCTTTTGTAGAATTGAATAGAAAAATAATGCACTATTGGATATCTGCATTTTCTCTAAAAAGAAACTAATCCAGTATTACAACAGCAATAATTGCAATTAGACTTCCAATAATGGCAAAAACTGCCATCTTACTTTTCTCACTCCATCCTTCTTTTATGGTTATTTTCATGTTGACATTCTACAATTTTTGATGTTCAATTAAGCCTATTGCTTACTATCAGAGAAATATCTAAATCACTACATTTCAACATCTAATTATCTTGGAACTACCACGTGGAATGAAAGACTTTGAGGGTGAAGAAAATGCAAACATTGAGCATATCAGATTACATTTTAAGAAATTATCAAATTTGTATGGATTTTCATTTATGGATCCATCTCCGATTGAATTACTTTCTACATTGGAGACAAAATCTGGCCCTGGCATTCGTGATGAAATTTACTTTTTCAAAGATAAGGGGGATAGAGAAGTAGCATTACGTTTTGATTTTACAATGGGATTGACAAGATACGCGACATCACAGAAATCAATGAAGCTTCCAGCAAAAATCTCGGCATTTGGTGGAGTATTTAGATATGATGAACCACAAAAAGGAAGATACAGGTATTTTCACCAATGGGACATTGAAATTTATGGTAAAGCTAGCCTTGAATCAGAAGCTGAAATCATAGAAATAACATCCAGATTGTTTGATTCTTTATTGCTTAAGGATATTACAATTGATATCAATCATCGAAATCTTGTAGAATCTTATATTAACAAAGTATTTGATTCAAATGAACCAGAACTTGTTGCAGATATTTTGCGTGCAGTTGACAAGATTGCAAAAAAATCAAAAGAACAAATCTTAACAGAATTTCAAGAGAAAGGATATGAAACTGAGAAACTTGAAAAAATTCTAGAGTTTTCACAAATAAAGGGAACAATTTCAGAAGTAGAAAAAACATTTGATGTTTCCCAATTAAATTCTTGGGATGAACTCAAAGCATTAATTGATTCATTAGAAAATAGAGGAGTTTCAAATGTTAGAATTAATTTCGGAATTGTAAGAGGATTGGATTATTATTCTGGAATTGTCTTTGAGGTATTTGATAAAAATTCAAAACTTGGTGCATTAGCTGGTGGTGGCAGATATGATACATTAACTAAAGCATTCAATAGAGAAGATATTGGTGCAACTGGAGTTGCAGGTGGAGTTGAGAGAATAATGTTGACAATGCAAGAACAAAAAATAATATCTGAATCAAAACAAAATAGGGTTGCAGTACTGTACATTAATGAAGAGATGCAAAAAGTTGCTCATTCAATTACATCATTATTACGTCTAAACAATATTCCAACTGATATTGATTTGGCAGGACGTAATATGAAAAAACAAATGGATATTGCAACAAATGCAAAGTTTGCAATTATCGTAGGACCGCAAGAACTAGAAAACGGAAATGTTGTACTTAAAGACATGATAAATGGAACTGAGGGAACAATTTCATTAGAAAAACTAACTGAAGATCCAAAATCTATTCTTAATTTAGAAATGCTCTAGTCAACATCATTATTTCAGGTCCGCTAGTCAATGAACCAACAACTACGCAGTGATCATTTACCAATATGCCTGATGATACATACGGAATACCATTATTGATTGAACTTTGCTCTATTTTCACGCCTAGTACATTTGCTATTGTTTTCATGTCTTCTTCATCTGCTTCTGGATGAATGGCAGCACCTGAATTATTTGCAACAAGAACAACCCCTGTTTGATTAAATCCTGCAATTTTTTTCTGAATTACTTCTACTCCTAAAACATCTGAGATTGTTTGACAATCTTGTTTTGATAACCATGGAGATACAACTGCTCCTTTATCATTTGCACAAATTACATTTCCAAGTGCATTGAATTTTGTATCTAATACTCCAACTTCTAAATCAGTTTCTGCTTTCAAATAATCAAATTCATTTTGATATGCTGTAGTTGGAAGTAAAATTCCTTTATTGTTCATTGCTGACAATGCTCCAATTAATCTTGTATTTGCAATTGCAGTGTGATGAATTTCTATGTCTAGATACTTTGCAAGTTTATCAGCTTTGGTTTTTGCAAATCCCATTGGAACCAATCCTATACTATTGTTTACACTGATGTATACTCCGAGGTTTGGCCCTCTATACACATCAAACTTGATAATATCCATATCCAGTAAATTGATCCCTGATCGTTATGAACGTAAGGAAATTTTCCTTCATGCTTGATCGATTATTCACTTATCTGTTCACTGAACAGCTATCTAGCTTTAAATATTAACTCAAAAAATATTGTATCATGCCAATAGCAGAAAATTTCCCTGAAGGTCTAAAGCCACTCGGAAAAATTAGCCTCGATGATGGAAATTTCCATATTATGTGGGGTCCAGGTAAAACCAAAAACACTGATGGTTCACAAGCTGAAACATTAGCTGATGCAGATGTTATTGCAGCATATGCCGCAAGAGGAGAAGAACAAGTTCCTCTTGGTGTAAGTGGTACAATGGTTGCAGTTGATTGGGATTCTTGTGTGGCTGACGGTGCTTGCATTGAAGCTTGTCCTGTACAAGTTTTCCAATGGTACAGAACCGAAAAAGATATTCCAGCAAAAGATGTTGTTGGTCAAACCTTTTCAGGAACTGGCAGTGATGTAAAAGATGAACGTAAAGATCTTACAGATAAAGCAGATCCGATCAGAGAACATGATTGTATTTGGTGTATGGCTTGCGTTTCAGTATGTCCACCAGCAGCTATCAAAGTTGATCAATCAAATGTTGAAAAACACGAAAGTGCTGCAAAAACTTTGTGAGTTTTACAAATCTAAACCTAGAACTTTTTGATTTTTCTATCTTTTTTAGATTTAGTCTACACTAATTTTGTCTAGATTTAAATAATATTTCAAAATATTATTCATCATGGTAGATCTACAAATACCTGAAGACTTTTGTCACAACGATGTAAAACCAAAAGGAAAAACAAGCCATTCTGATGGTGAGAATTTCCACTGGATTTGGGGTGAGGGAAGAACTGATGGTGCAGCATTCTCAAACGATGATGTAAAAGCAGCCTATGAAGCAAGAGGAGAAGAACAAGTTCCTCTCGGAATTCATGGTACTTCTGTTGCAGTCGATTGGGATTCCTGTGTAGCAGCTGGTTCATGCATGAGTGTATGTCCAGTTCAAACATTCCAATGGTACAGAACCGAAAAAGATATTCTAGCAAAAGATGTTATTGGTCAAACTTTTGACGGTACTGGCTTGACAGAACAAGATGAGAGATTAGATTATACAGACAAATCAATGCCAATCAGAGAACACGATTGCACTGTTTGTATGGCTTGTCAAGAAATCTGTCCTGAAGGAGCAATTCGTATCGAATCTTCTAACCAAGAATGGCACGAGAAAGCAGCCGGAACATATGTACTTATGAAATCTGGTTCTGAAAACCCACACGCACACGATTAAAAAGAATTTTTTTCTTTTTTCTTATTTTTCTATTTTACCTCAACAGATTTTAACCGCTTTTATCCAAGATTTTTTGCAGAGGTCGCCTAGCTCGGTAGGGCGCGGGCCTTGAGAGCCTGTGTGCGCAAGCATACGGGGGTTCAAATCCCTCTCTCTGCGTTTTTAATTTTCCACTTTAGCTAATTCTGCTAACATTGCAGATAATTGAATTTCGGAATTTGCTCCAACTAGAACTCTATAATCATACTTTGCAATTATCTCAAGAATGTCTGTGAGTTTGTCATGTTTTGATTTGAACACTGCCGAGTTTAGATATTTTAAAAAATCTGATTCTGACATTCCATAAACTTTGATTAACTCAATCATTTTTTCTCTTGCTTCTGGTACTTTGCCAGAAAGTGCAATTTTTAGAACTTCATCAACATCAGTAGTTTTTGTCAATCCAGCTGATGATTTTACATGTTCTTCTGTAATTGCACCAAGACTTGCAGTTGCCTGCAATAGATTGATTGCATGTCTTAGGTCTCCTTCTGAATAATCGTATATTGCCTTTAGACCTTTTTTATCTGATTTTACCTTCTCTTTTTTAGCAATATCATCTAGTCTTTCAATCATATCTTCTTCTGGAATTGATGTAAACTTGAAGGTGGCACATCTACTTTGAATTGGATCTATGATTTTTGAAATATTATTAGCAATGAAAATAAATCTGCAAATTTTAGCAGTATCTTCTATTATTCGTCTTAATGCTGTTTGAGCATCAGCAGTCATCTCATC
The DNA here is from genome assembly GCF_054095695.1 of Candidatus Nitrosopumilus sp. bin_6a. NCBI lineage: Archaea > Thermoproteati > Nitrososphaerota > Nitrososphaeria > Nitrosopumilales > Nitrosopumilaceae > Nitrosopumilus > Candidatus Nitrosopumilus sp. bin_6a. The sequence continues at coordinate 391,262 of NZ_JBSWSR010000001.1, read as the reverse complement.
TGCTTCATCTAATATGATGATCTTGAATGGAACTTCTCCCATACCTGCAAATCTAGAGAATTTCTTTACTTTTTCTCTGACCATTCCTATACCTCTCTCATCAGATGCATTTAGCTCTAATGTGTAGTCTTTAGCATAATCTCCTAAAATCTGTCTTGAAATACATAATGCAACAGTAGTCTTTCCAACTCCTGCGGATCCTGAAAACATCAAATGAGGCATATCTGTTGGGTCTTTGATTAAAGCTTCCAGACTCCCAATAATCTCAGTTTGATTAACAACTTCAGAAAGTTTCGTTGGACGGTATTTTTCTACCCACATTCCAGTTGCAGTCATGTGTACCAAAGACTAAATCCCATTAATAAATCCGAATTGGTTATTGTAATATCCTATATGTTAAAATCAAAATCATGTATAATTTTACCCGATCAGCCTGTAATTAATTAGGATCAATTGATCTCACTAAATTGTTAACAGAATTGATCGATCCCTTACTTGAGGATCTAAATCAGATTAAGTGATCTCAAATGGAAATAGACAAAATAGAAAAAGTGCATTCAATTGGATACCGCCTAAAGGATGCTAAGGTTACGATAAATCAAGATTTCAAGTATAATGTGGCTGGAATGAAAATTGAAGGCTCACAAGGCGATACAAATAACATGCCTCAATGGATAGGAAAAATTCTTGCAGATAATAAAATTGGCACATTGGATTCTCCTGATATGATCACGCAACTAAAACAAGCACTATCTAAAGAAAAAATGGTTGGCGAATATCAAATCTCTACACTTGATCCTCACTTTTACATCAAACTAAAAGAATCTATGAAAGAATTGAATCGTGATGATTTTGATAAAGTTGAGAGTATGATGTTGGAATTATTTAGAATGAGAAGAGGCAAACTGGTAAAAATAGCAGACTCCATTAAACTAAACTCAGAACTTTACAACAAGCTAACTGTTGAGGAGAATGTTTTCTATAAAACAATACATGATAATAGTGTGGAATTTGAAAAACAAATAAGAGGAGAAAGAAATGAGCACAGCTCAAGCTAGCACATTTACTGACTCTGCATTATCTGATAAGGTAAAGGAATTCCTTACTCGATTCAAAGATAGAGATGGTAATTACAAGTATGTAGATGCAATCGACGAGATGATGCCAAAGAATGCAAAGTATATCATCGTTGATTATAATGATTTGGTGATAGAGCCCCAAATTGAGGCAATCTTTTCACAAAACCCTGATAGAATTTTTGATGCTTTTTCAAGAGCAATCAAAGAAGCATTACAAACAAGATTTCCTGAATATGCAGAAAAAATCAAAGATGAGGTTCGTGTAAGATTAATCAATTTCCCATTAGAACGAAGTTTAAGACAAATCAATGCTGAAACAATTGGAAAAATTACCAGTGTTTCTGGAATGGTAGTTCGTGCATCTGAAGTGAAACCCCTTGCAAAAGAACTAGTCTTTGTATGTCCTGATGAACATCAAACCAAAGTAATTCAACTAAAAGGCATGGATGTAAAAATGCCAATAGTTTGTGATAATCCGTCTTGTAAACATCGTGACTTTGAATTAAAACCAGAAGCAAGCAAGTTTATCGATTTTCAAATTTTGAGATTACAAGAACTTCCTGAAGATTTGCCTCCTGGGCAACTGCCTCATTATATTGATGTCACAACCAGGCAGGATTTGGTGGATAATTCAAGGCCAGGAGACAGAATTATTCTTACTGGTGTGGTCAGAGTAGAGCAAGAATCTGTTGCTGGAGTTCAGAGAGGACATAGTGGATTGTACAGATTAAGAATTGAAGGAAATAATATTGAATTTCTAAGTGGACGTGGTTCTAAAACTGACAGAAAAATTGGCAGAGAAGAAATTTCTCCTGAGGAAGAAAAATTAATCAAATCTCTTAGTCAAAGCTCTGATGTTTATCAAAGACTGATAGATTCGTTTGCTCCTCATATTCAAGGTCAAACATTGATCAAAGAAGCTATTCTCTTACTTATTGTTGGCTCTAATCAAAGATTGCTTGGTGATGGAAGTAAGATTAGAGGAGACATTAACGTATTTTTAGTAGGAGATCCTGGTACTGCAAAATCTGAGATGCTAAAGTTTTGTGCAAGAATTGCTCCAAGAGGTTTGTATACTTCTGGTAGGGGTTCTACAGCTGCAGGACTTACAGCTGCTGTAGTTAGAGACAAAACAGGAATTATGATGCTAGAAGCTGGTGCTGTTGTATTAGGTGATCAAGGTCTTGTAAGCATAGACGAATTTGACAAGATGAAACCCGAAGACAGAAGTGCATTACACGAAGTCATGGAACAACAATCTGCAAGTATTGCAAAAGGTGGTATTGTAGCTACACTAAATGCAAGAACTTCTATCTTGGCTGCAGCAAACCCTATGTATGGAAAATATGACCCTTTCAAAAATATTACAGAAAATGTAAATCTTCCAATTCCCCTTCTTACAAGATTTGACTTGATATTTGTTGTAAGGGATATTCCAACTAAAGAAAGAGATATGCAAATTGCAAAACACATTATTCGAAGGAACACAACACAAGGGACTGATAAAAAATCAGTCATTGAAGTTGACTTGTTAACAAAATATCTGTCATATGCAAAACGCGGCGAACCTGAATTAACACAAGAGGCAGAAGCCAAAATACTGGATTATTATCTACAGATGAGAAATGTAGAATCTGAAGAAATGATTACAGTCACTCCTAGACAATTGGAAGGAATTATTCGACTCTCCACTGCAAGGGCAAGATTACTTATGAAAGATAAGGTAGAGGAGGAAGATGCCGAGCGTGCAATATTCCTAATTCAGAGTATGCTTCAAGATGCAGGAGTTGATGTCAATACTGGTAAGGTAGATCTTGGCGTCTTGCAAGGAAAACCAAGAAGTGAAGTTTCAAAAATGCAATTGTTCATGGATGTGCTAAAAGGTCTTGAAGGAGACAATAAGGTTCCCGTTGAAGAGAGAACTTTTGTTAAAGAACTAGAGAAAAGTGAGAAATTCACAGAAGAAGAGGCAAGAAACTATATCCGAAGAATGCTTAGAGAAGCATCTATTTATGAATCAAAACCCGGTCATTATAACCGAGTATGAATATAGAAAAATTAAAACTTCCCGAGTCTGCAATTGAATTTTTAAAATCACAAGGTTTTGAAAAATTATATCCACCACAAGCTGATAGTGTGAAATTTGGATTATTAGATGGAAAAAGTATTCTAGTTTCAGCTCCTACGGCAAGTGGAAAAACTTTGATTGCAATGCTTGCAATGTTGAGTTATTTATCCCAAAATAAAGGAAAGGTAATTTATCTCAGTCCATTAAGAGCACTAGCTGCTGAAAAATTCACAGAGTTTAAAAAATTGGAAAAAATAGCTATAGGAAATAAGATCAAGGTTGCAATATCTACTGGAGATTTTGAAAATATTGAAAAAAATCTAGAGAAAAGTAATGTTTTAATTTTAACAAATGAAAAAATGGATTCTATTATTAGACATGGTGCTGAATGGGTTGATGATATAGGATTAGTAATTTCTGATGAAGTACATTTGATTGGAGATGAAAGTAGAGGTCCTACACTTGAAATGATTTTAACACAACTAAAACTATTGGAAACAAAACCACAGATAGTTGGTCTAAGCGCAACAATAACAAATTCAGATGAAATTGCAGATTGGCTTGAATGCAAATTGGTAAAAAATGACTGGAGACCTGTTCCATTATCAGAAGGAGTATGTGATGGGGGTCAAGTCATAATGAGTGATGGTAAAACATTTGAAGTTGAGCGTAGTTTGAGGGGAACTCCTATTGATTTAGGCGTACAATCTGTACAACAAGGAGGTCAATCACTAGTTTTTGCAGAGACTAGAACTCGCTCAAAATCACTTGCAACAAAAGCTGCTGATGCAATTTCACAAATTCTAGAAAAAAAAGACATTGTTGATCTTGAAAAAACATCAAAAAAACTTCTATCAGAAAATGAACATACTGAATTAGTGAAAACTTTGGCTCTGCTTGTAAAAAAAGGAGTTGCATTTCACCATGCAGGATTAAATCAAAAGTGCAGAGAAACAATTGAGGCAGAATTTCGCAAGGGCACGATTAAGCTATTGTCATCAACTCCAACTTTAGCTGCAGGTGTCAATCTCCCTGCAAGAAGAGTTGTCATTTCAAATGTAAATAGGTATAATGCAAAAGTTGGGGCAAACAGACCAATTAGTATTTTAGAATACAAACAGCTTTGTGGAAGAGCAGGACGACCACAATATGATGATTATGGGGAATCAATAATTGTTGGAAATGGTAACACTGAGGATCTAATTGAATACTACATTAATGGAGAACCTGAACCTATCGAATCAAAAATTACTGATGACAAGTCTTTACGAACACACATCTTGAGTGTAATAGTTACACACCCAGGAATTAAAAAAGAAGAAATCCTTGAATTCTTTTTACAAACATTAGGAGGACTACAATCAAGAAAGCCTACATTGAAATTTGCAATTGATATTTCATTACGTTTTCTTTCTAGCAAATTTCTGATAGTCAAAAAAGGTGAAAGGTATGCTGCAACTGAATTTGGAAAAAAGACCTCTATGTTATACATAGATCCATTAACTGCAACATACTTTAGAGATTCAATTGAAAACGTTTCACAAGAAAAAAAACATACTTTTGGATTTTTACATTTAATTACAAATTGTGAAGAATTCTTTCCAAAATTCTCTCTTCGACAAAAAGATTATGAAACTGCCAGTTTGATGATTGAAAATAATTCATCACAATTACTAGAGCCTATCTCAGAATATGATTGCTCACGCAGTCTTTTGGCTTTACAATACTGGATTTCTGAATATACTGAATTGTCTCTCTCTGACAGCCTTGGAATCGAGTCTGGAGACATGCATCGGATGACTGAGAATGCTAATTGGCTATCTTATTGCCTTAGGGAGATTTCTAAGCATGTGGAGAGGGCTGATTTACTTCAGGAATTAGGTGATCTGAGAAATAGAGTGGTCTATGGGATAAAAGACGAATTACTTGATTTAGTCAGGATTAAAGGAATTGGAAGAGTAAGGGCTAGAATTCTTTTTAAAAATGGAATCAAAAATCTAGATGATCTGAGGAAAATCCCTGTGAATAAATTAGCAGAGATTGATAAAATTGGTTCAACCATTGCGGATAACATAAAAGCTGAGTTACGAAAGGTTAGATAATTGATTGATTTACTGATTCCCACTATAATTTCATGTGTTGCAGCATTTGCTGTGGTCTATATCATGACACCACCTTTAATCAAATTTTTAGAAAAACGAAATTTTGCAGTAAAAGACATGAACAAAAAAGAAGATGTAATGGTAGTAAGACCTGGCGGTCCTGCCATTATTGCAGGAATTATTATATCTGAAATTATTCTTTATGCATTTTTACAACTAAATGAGATTCTTGCTATACTGATTACGACATCTGCAGCGTTTGTAATTGGGTATGTTGATGATAGAAAAGTCATGGGTGGATGGTTCAAACCTGTTGCACTTGCTGTAGCTGCAATTCCAATCATTGCATTAGGTACATATGATTCTAATTTGACATTTCCATTGTTTGGTGCGGTACAAATTCCTGTATTGTATCTTGTATTGATTATTTTCATGATTCCTATTACCGGAAACACAATCAACTCTATTGATGTTTTAAATGGTGTTGCAAGTGGATTTATGGTAATTGCTAGTTTTTCATTATCAATTTGTTTATTTATTGTACAAAACTATGAGATTGCAGTCGTAAGTTTGCCGCTTGGAGTTGTTTCATTAGCTTTTTACAAATTTCATAAAGTTCCAAGCAAGATTTTTCCTGGAGATTCAGGAGCTTTAGCTTTGGGTGCAATGTATGGTGGTATTGCAATTGTTGGTGGTGTGGAAATTATTGCAGCAGTTGCTTTGTTGCCTGCAGTAATCAACTCATTTTTGTTCCTATCAAGCGTAAAGCGAGTTGTAGAACATAGACAAATCAAAGGAAAACCTGTAGAACATACTGAAGATTTCAAATTAAAGGCAACAAATGACAAGAAAGCACCTGTAACTCTAGTGAGATTAATTCTTGCAGGAGGCCCAATGTCTGAAAAACAAGTAGGATTTGCAATTTTCAAACTGGCAGTTTTTTCAGGAGTTTTGGCAGTAATTACTGCATTGATGATGGGAGTTTCACTTTGAAGTCTGGGCTCTTTGGATTTTTGTTTGCAATGTGGTGTTTGATCATTGTTGGGGGTGGAATTATCGTCACTCTTCTTGGACCAATTTCAGTTTCTGGATTTGGAGAATTTGATTGGATTATCTCATCTGTGATTCAAGCTATAATCGCATTAGTATTAGTTATAATTTGGATTTTAATTTTGTCAAAAATAAAAAACTGGATATTCAAAAAAGAAATTAAAATTTAACTTTCTTTCCATTGTCTTTGTTTTTTATCATATTCTTCTCTTGTGTATCTGATTGAAGCTGGAGATCCTATGACAACAGTATTTTCTGGAACATCTCTTGTCACAATTGCACCCATTGCAACTACACTATTTCTTCCTATTGTTACACCTGCTTTAATTACTGCACGAGCACCAATTATTGCATTATCTTCAATTGTAACCCCTATCATTTTATCACACATTGGAAAAGGATCATTTGTCAATACTGCAGCCGGACCAATGAAAACATTCTTTCCAATTCTGGAAAGTGGTGGAATGTATGCTTGACCTTCGATCTTTGTGTTTTCACCAATTTTTACATCATAATCTACATGGGCAAGAGAACCGATCTTGACATTGTCTCCTATTTCTACATCATTGCCAATATATGAAAAATGCCAAATCTGAACATTTTTTCCAATTTTTGCTTTTTCTGAAATGAAATTAGTTACCATTATCTCACAAGTGCCATGGATTTGCCTTTGTAATAATTTTTTCAGGTAGTTGGTCCTTGAATTTTTTTAGAAATTCAATCTCTTGTTTTTTATCTCGTAGTTCATCAGGAAGCATAATGGGAATTTCCTCTATTATTGGATAGAATCTAGAACATTTTGGACAAAATATTGCGCCTTCTGATATGACGTCTTCTTTTCCATTTATCTCAAATAATTCTAAAGGATGATTTTTGTCAATTGGACATGCCAAAATATCTATCATTGTTTTGTTCATTTTAGATCCAGATAGATGGGAATGCCCTTTTGACTAGATAAAAGTGCAGCTTCTGCAATCTTTGTAACATTTACCGCTTCTTGTGATTTTACTATATGCTCATTTTTGCCTTCAATAGCACCAAGAAAACTTTGAATTTCAAGTAGTAGAGGCTCTTGTTTTTCCTTTTGAACAATCTCTGATTCTTCATCTTTTTCTACAGTGATTTCTTGAGTGATAAAGTCTGATGAAATAATTGCATCAGTGCATACTGCATTAAACTTTCTTAATTTTTTAGGTGTAATCCAATTCGATGAAATAATTGCAACTTTATCGTTTTTATATCCTAACATAATTGTTGCAAAATCTTCATGTTCATGTTTTATTTTTCCTGCTCTTGCAAATACTACTTGTGGCATATCATCAAACAACCAGTTAGATGTGTCGATATCATGAACTGATGTATCATAAATAATTCCGACATCTTTAATGTGTAGAGGCATTCTATTTTCTCTGTGAAATTCAAGCATTACTAAATCTCCATATTTTTTGTCTTTGACCATTTTTTTAACAACACCTACTGCTGGGTTGAATCTTTCTATATATCCACATGTAAGGATTACTTTATTTTTTTCTGCAAGTTTTACAAGATTCTGACCGTCTTCTGATTTGTAAGTCATTGGTTTTTCTACAAACACATGTTTTTTTGATTCTAACAATTTCTTAGCAATAGCAGTATGAGTTGATGTTGGAGTAACTACAAAAGCTCCATCAAATTCTTCTGCACTTAATAATTCGTCAAGAGATTCATAATGATTAACTGAATATTTTTCACCATATTCTTTGCTTTTTTGTGAATCTGAATCACATACTGCTACCAATACTCCTAGTTGTGACAAAATTCTTGTATGGTTCTTGCCCCATCCGCCGGTTCCAATCTGAACGATTTTCATCTAATATACCTCTGTTAACCAGTGAGAATAATCAACATTTTTGTTCATGACTATCTCTGTATACTCTAACATCATTTTTTTTGTAATGTCTCCAGGTTTTCCATTTCCAATTTGTTTTGAATCCATCTTTATGATGGGTACGATCTCTGCTGCTGTACCTGTCAAGAAAATTTCTTCAGATATGATCAATTCACTTCTTCCAATATCTCTTTCAACTACATCCAAATCCAAATCTTTTCCAATTTTAATTACTGCATCACGCGTTATTCCTTCTAATGCTGATGATGCAAGTGATGGTGTAACTAATTGACCATTTCTTACTATGAAAATATTTTCTCCTGGTGCTTCACTGACATTCCCATTATGATCAAGTAGTATTGCTTCATCAAACCCATTTCGTTTTGCTTCTTGTGTGGCAATAATGGAATTTAGATAGTTTCCTCCCATTTTTGCTTGTGGTGGTGTTGATGTGTCTGAAAATTTCCTCCAAGATACAACACCTGCACTTATTCCATTTTTGTTAAACAAATCTCCAAAAGGAAATGTAAAGATTGCAACAGATGTTGGCGCTTTTTCGGTTACATGCAGATTAATCCCATATTCACCTACAAAATAAAATGGCCTAATGTAACAAGATTTTTTTATTTTATTTTTTTTACATATTCCAATTACTGCATCAGTGATTTCCTTATCTGAAAAATTGAGTGAAATATTGTAAAATTGCCCTGATCTTCTAAATCGCTTTACATGCTCATCGAGTCTGAATATGTTGAGATTTTTTCCATTCCAATATCCTCTAATTCCTTCAAAGATTGATGTTCCGTAATGAATTGCATGTGTTGTAATTGGTACTTGAGCTTTTTCTGTAGTAACATACTTTCCATCAAACCAGACATATTTTGAAAGTGGAAGTGTCATGGGAGAGTTTTACTTGCTATGTATTAATCTATTTTGAATATCCTTCTTTAGGAAATTTCATTCCTACAATTCTTGTGGTTTGATCTTCCTCATTAGCAAATTTTTTGACTGTTTTCCATTCCTCCTCTATAATACTGATAATTTCTTCAGGAACATCTTCTTTCCATGATGATTTTTTTCCAAGTGCTGCATCATACAATTTTTCTTTAACTGATGTTGCTGAAAGTGATTTTCTCTCACCTATTTTTGGTCTTAACCTATACATTTTCAGCATGTATCCTTCAGCCTTATCTCCAGTATATGAAAAATAATCTCCTTCAATACCGCCAAGAATTTGTTTTCTCAATTTCCATGATTTCCTTCTTACTAATGGTGGCAAATATTTTTTGAATGGTGCTTGGAAAGAGTAATCATCAGTAATTTTAATTGAATCCCCAAAAATTGCTTCTAACATTTTCTTTCGAGCTTCAAAATTAAATGGGAAACTCTTACTGTTAATTTCTCTGTCACCATCCTTGAAAACAACTGGCATGACTTTAACAATATCTGCTTGTTTTTTTAGTTCTTTAATAATTTCGACATGTGCATTTGTCACTGGATTTAGATGTGCAAGATATAGTGCTGTAACCAATTTGCATTATCTAATAAATTCTCATATTTCAATGATTGATTTTTTAAAAATTCTATCCGTATGATTCGTATTTGACTTCAAAGCTACCATCTTCACGTTTATCGTGCTCGGTAACAAAGCCTTTAGGATTCAAAAAGTCCATTACGCCATCAATGGTTCCTTGCCATCCACAAACATAGAAAATTGTGTTCTCTTTTGTAATTTTATCTCCGATTAATTCTTCTAATGGGGATAGCCCACCATCTCTTGGTCTTAGAAATGTTTCAACTCTTCCTACTTGACCTGCCCATGATCTGTTAAACCATTCTTGTGGTCTACTGATTGCAGCTCTGTATCTAAAATTCCATTGATCCTTACCTCTTGCAATACTTTCATTTTCAAGATTAGTTAGCAAATCTTTGTAGCTTAATTCATCCACATAACTTGCTCCGTGCAATATTATGATCTCTCGTTTATCACCAGTATCATGAAGATGTTGTGCAAAGCTTACAAATGGTGCTAACCCTGTTCCTCCACCAATACAGACAATTCGCCTGTTGTCTTTTTCACCATTTGTGAATTCTTCATTAATCAATAAAGCTCTGCCTGTTGGTTTTAACCACAGGATTTCATCTCCTTCTTTGATATTGAAAATTTGTGTAGTTAATCTTCCAGGTAGTGGTTTTCTTACCCATCTGATAACTAATTCTACATAATCTCTGTTTTCTGGATGTGATGCAATTGAATATGCTCTTCTAACAATTTTTCCATTTTCTGCAGGGTTTGGTAATCCTAATGTAATGAATTGACCTGCTTTGTATTCTGGAACAGGCCCATCTTTTGGAACTAATCTAATAATTACTAGGTCTTCTTTCAATAATTGTACATAAGTGACAGTTGCTTTGTTATCTACTACCATAACGATTCAACCATGATTTGAGACTTTAAATATATTGTGTTAATTTCATAACCCGATTATATTCTAGACCGCTAAACGTTAATAACCAATTTTAAAAATGTAGTTCAATCAGTATTTCTGATTAGTTGGGCCGGTCGTCTAGTCCGGTAGGATAGGTGCATGGCATGCATCGGATCGAGGGTTCAAATCCCTTCCGGTCCACTTATTTTTTTATCAATGAAACCATTTTTTCAATCTCAGAATCTTTTTCTTTAAAACATTCATTGATTTTTTCTTTTGAAACTATAATTTTTAGATCAATGATTGCCTGTAATGCACTTTTCTTTACTTCTATGTTAGAGTCAGATAATGCATCTATGAAAATGTCTTTAGCTTCTTTAGCTTTTAGATATCCTAGTGCTCCTATTGCACATGATCTAACCATTGAACGTTCATCTTTTGTTAATTTGATTATTTCAGGAATAGCTGATGTTTCATTTCTATTTGCTAATACTAGTGATACAAAGCCTCTGATGTTCTTATTCGTTGCATTCAAACTACGTATTAAAAAATCTGAAATTTTATTTTTATTCAATAGTAGAGCACTAAATGCTTCTCCTCTGACTGCGACATCATCATCATCCAATTTTGAAATTATTTTTTCTAAAATCTCTGTATTATTGACATCATCCAAAGTCTCTAAAATTTTGATTTTTTCTCCAGCACTTCCAAATTCTAAAACTTTTAAAATATTTTCCAACTTTAATTCAAATTCCTTGTTTCTAGTTAATAATGGTTCAAATTTTTCAACTTCTTTTCATTTAATTAGAAAATGTCCTTTTAGCTTTAAATTATCCTTAAATACCGAAATTTGTATGTCAACTGAAACAAGAGACACCGTATTCATTGGTAAGAAACCCTTGATGGCATATGTTACATCAACGCTAATTCAATTGGCAAACTTACCATCCGTCAACATCAAAGCTAGAGGACTCAGCATTGGACGTGCTGTCGATGTAGCTCAAATCATTGCAAGAAAGACAGAAAATGCAGGCTACTCTATCGGAGAAATAAAAATTGGCTCAGAATCATTAGAGTCACAAGACGGTAGAACAAGAAACGTTTCAACAATAGAAATTGAAGTAAAGAGAAATACAAGTTAACTGTACTTTACTTGAAATTTTTTATTTTATCATTTCTTTAACTTTTCGTATCTTTTTTCCATTTTTCTAAACTTTGGAAGTTCAACTAAGTCATTGAACTGATCAAAATTTACAACTTTTTGTTTGTACTTTGATGTGTTTCCTGTATTCTTTAATTCTTGTAGAATATTCATCGTTGCAAATGTATTTGCATACAAAACCGACAATGGATACAAAATAATATTGAATCCCATCTTGCTTAATGTTTCAGCAGAGCTTAATGGTGTGGCTCCTCCTTCAATCATGTTTGCAACTAATGGTGCATTGATCTCTTTACCTATTTTTTTCATCTCTTCTATTGATCTTGGAGCCTCAACAAAAACTGCATCAGCACCAGTCTTCTTATTTTGTTTACCTCTTTGTATTGCTTCATCTAGTCCTTTGGTTGCTCTTGCATCTGTTCTTGCAACAATGATGAAATCTTTGCTTTCTCTTGCATCAATAGCAGCTGACAATTTTTCTGTATATTCTTCTTGAGACACAACATCTTTTCCTTGCATATGTCCGCATCGCTTAGGCCATTTTTGATCCTCTAAAAAAATGCCTGATGCCCCTGCTGATTCTAATTCCTTAACCAATTTCCATACGCTTAATGCATTACCATATCCTGTATCTGAATCAACAATCACTGGAACTGATACTGCTCTGCAAATCCTTCTTGCATTATCTACAGTTTCTGCAGCTCCGATAAATCCATAATCTGGCATCCCAAATAATGTTGCAGATGTACCATATCCTGTTTGAAACATGGCATTAAATCCTACTTTTTGAGCAATTTTTGCACCAAGTGCATCATAAACACCAGGAATTACAAGTGGTTTTTTTGATTTTAACATACTTTTCAAATTTTTCATAAATTTATCTTTTGAATGAATTATTTATGATTTTAATTAGCGTTATTTTTGTAAGAATTTTTTATTCGATCTTGATCTCTTTACCTTTTTTCTTTACATCTTTTTCTTGAATCTTTTTTAATTCTGATTCCAGAAATTGTTTGTATTTTTTTGTCTCCTCGTCAGTCATATTAGCAAAATTAGAGCTAAGAATAGATCCCATGGCAGAAATCTTTTCTAATAGATCTATTGCAACAAATCTTCCTACATTACCTAATCTGAATAAGACTTCTAGTTGTTTCTTAACAATATCATTTACTTTATCAACATCATTTGCTGTGTCTTTCCCTTTCTTTGTTAGTTGATATTTTCCATCTTTAGTTTCTTCAATGAGCCCTTCGTCTAGTAGTCTTCCTAACAACGGATAAATCAATCCAGGTGATGGTTTCCAAATGCCATTACTTTGCTCTATTGCATAATCGATTATTTCCTTTCCAGTATGTGGTGTTTTTTTCAATAATTCTAAAATAAAATATCTTGAAAATCCTCTGGGAATTGAGCTTCCTACTCTTTGAAACCACTCTGAGATCATCACTAGTGATATCACTAGTGATATATTTTAATATTTTGAATTAAATCCAGCAATTACTACATATTTATCCCGCTCAAAGCAAGTTTGACTGAAAAATGGTAGATTCACTTGAATTTGATTTGATTATTTGTGGTTCTGGACTTGCAGGTTTGAGAGCAGCTATTGCTGCGGCTAAAAAAGGCCCTCATCTCAAAATTGGTATTGTCTCAAAAGTACAAGTAATGCGTTCTCATTCTGTTTCAGCAGAAGGTGGTACCGCAGCAGTTCTTTTTGAAGATGAAGGCGATACAATTGAATCTCATGTTTATGATACTGTAAAAGGAAGTGATTTTCTTGCAGACCAAGACGTTGCTGAAAGACTATGTGTTGAAATGCCACAAGAAATCCGTCAATTAGATCATTGGGGAATGCCATGGTCTAGAAGAGATGATGGTAGAATTGATCAAAGAAATTTCGGTGGTTACAGTTTTCCTAGAGCAACATATGCATCAGATAAAGTCGGTTTCTTTGAAATGCAAACTTTGTATGATACATGTCAAAAATTTGAAAATATTGAATATCTTAACGAATGGTTTGTTACATCAATTATTCATGATGGAAAACGATTCATGGGAGTTACTGCAATTGAATTAGGCTCTGGAACATTTTACACAATCAAAGGCAAAGCTCTCATTATTGCAACCGGTGGTGCTGGAAGATTATACAGCTTTTCTACTTATGCACTATCTTCAACTCCTGATGGATTAGATATGGGATTACGTGCAGGCATGGCACTCAAAGATATGGAATTTGTACAATTCCATCCTACAGGGATTTTGCCATCTGGAATTTTAATTACAGAGGGTGCAAGAGGTGAAGGAGGATATCTGCTGAACAATAAGGGTGAGAGATTTATGAAAACATATGCAGCAGGTAAAATGGAATTAGCTCCACGTGACATTGTATCAAGATCAATAATGACTGAAATTCAGGAAGGACGTGGATTCAAACATGAAACTGGTGTTGATTGTATGAAGCTAGACTTACGACATCTTGGTGATGAAAAAATTAAAGAAAAATTAGGTGGAATTAGAGAAATTTCAATTAAATTTTCAGGTCAAGATCCTGCTCAGGATTTACTTGACATCAGACCTGTTTGTCATTACATGATGGGAGGATTACATACCGATATTGACGGTGCTACTGAAATACAAGGAGTTTGGGCTGCAGGTGAGGCTGCCTGTAACAGTGTTCATGGCTCTAATCGTTTAGGTGCAAATTCTACCTCAGAATGTATCGTTTGGGGTAAAATTACAGGTGAATTGGCAATTGACTATATTCAAAAGAACGAATCATCAAATCCTTGGCCTCATCATTTGGTTGCCGCTGAGGAGAAGAGAATCTACGATGGAATCTTTAGAGGAAACGGTGATGTTAATCCATATGAAATTAGACAGCAATTAACTGACACTATGAATGAAAAAGCATATGTCTACAAAAATGAAACAAATCTTGTTGAAGGGCTAAAGAAAATTCGTGAATTAAAACAACAAACTTGGAAACATGTTGATGATAAAGCAAAAGAATACAATACTAATTTTGCAAATGTAATGGAGCTTGATTCTATGTTTAGAGTAGCAGAAATTGTTTTGCTTGGTGCAATCAACCGAAAAGAGTCTCGTGGCGCACATGCAAGGACTGATTTTCCAAAGCGTGATGATGCTAACTTTTTACATCACACTCTTGCATATTATGATCCAAATGGTCCAATCATGAAAACACATCCAGTTACAATTACTAAATATCAACCTGTGGAGAGGAAGTACTAATGTCTAAAGATGAACATAGAGAAGGTATCAAGGGAATGGCCAACCCTACACGATATGGAATTGAACGTGTTGCATATTGGTTAATGAGACTAAGTGGATTGGGATTGTTGGCATATTTTGTAGGTCATATTTATGAAACAAGTAATATTCTAAGAGGACAAGTTGGCTGGAATGAGTTTCTTGAATTGACTCAAACCACAGAAGGACATCTTGTTTTGGCAATTGTAATTGCAATGTGTGTATTTCACACTGTAAATGGAATTAGAGTAATGTTAGGACATGGAGGAATCGGTGTAGGAAAACCTACAAGACCTGATTATCCTTATGAGCCAGCATCCCAAAATTACAGACACAAAATAGGAATATACTCTGCAATCCTTTTAGCTGCAATTGCAATGATGTACGGTTTAGCGGTAATGTTTGGTGAATAATATGAGAGAAAGCACAATAATGAAAATTCACTATGGCACTGCTTTGGCAGCTGTAGCCCTAGTGGCAGTTCATATTTTGATGCGTCTTACACAGGGCTTTGCAGAATCCTTAGAATATGAAAATGTACTCGCAAATTACAAATTCATTCCATATGCTGCAATGTTAGAATTGATCTTAATTTTATTATCTGTACATGGATTTAATGGACTAAGAGTGATCTTACTGGAATTAAAACAAGGACGAATTTATGAAAAAGCAGTCTCGTATGGTTGTCTTGCAGCAATGATTGGATTAATAGCATATGGTTCAAGAACAATTATTATGACTAACATGGGGATGGTATAGAAATGGCCCAAGTATCTAGCATTTCAAACGAGCAAACTTCACCAACTTCAAAATTAATCACACTTAGAATTTCTAGATTTAATCCAGAACATGATGAGTCAAGTGGATTTATGGAATTTTCAGTTTCATATGAGAAATGGACAACTGTTCTTGAAGCAATCTTGGATGTCAAAAAACATCATGATCATTCAGTTGCAGTAAGATACTCTTGCAGACAAGCAACTTGCGGTTCATGTGGAATGATAATCAATGGAAAACCTAGATTGGCATGTTTTACAAAAATTAGTGAATTAAACTCTGATGTTGTTACAGTCGAACCAATGAACAATTTTCCAATCATTCGTGATTTGGCTGTAAAGTTTGAAAAATTATTTGACACTCATCAAAAAATCAAACCCTATCTAATTCGTGATGATACTGAAATAGAATCTAATGAAAAAGAATTCTTACAATCTCCAGAAGAAGTTGAGCAATATATTCAATTTGCTAACTGCATTAAATGTGGTTTATGTAATTCTGCATGTCCCACAATGGCAACTGACTCTTCATTTGTTGGTCCTCAAGCATTAGCTCAAGCATATCGATACGTTGCTGATAGCAGAGATAAAGGAAAAGATTCTAGATTAAAAATTATAGATGATTCTCATGGAATCTGGAGATGTCATTTTGCTGGTTCTTGTAGTCAAGTATGTCCAAAAGGAGTTGATCCTGCAATGGGAATTCAATTACTGCGAGGATATATGTTAGGTTTTAGAAGCTAACCTAATTTTTTTGGTTTTGGACTGTTATTTACTTGATTGTTAATCTGTTCAGCCATAAAGTGGTTTGAAACATTAACTTTAACATCCTCGACACCATCCACTTTTAGCAGATTATCGTGAACATCTTGACAAATTTTAAAACCAAATACTGCTGGACAGAATGGACTTGTAAGATGTAAATCCACTTTGACATTGCTATCGTTGATATCAACTTCATCAATTAATTCAAGTTCTACAATTGATGTGTTAATTTCTGGATCCACAATCTTTGATAACTCATCAAAAATTTTCACTCGCATCTGTTTGATATCTTGGCTCATGTCGTAAAAACCATTGTTGCTATATATAACCATTATAGAACCTTAGGTAATGTATCGTTCTCGTCTTGGTACTGATTTGAGTGATATTACTTTAGATTATGTTTCATCCATAAATGATGATTCTGAAATTGCGCTATATGATATTCTTGGAAGTCAAGCACATACTCTAATGTTATTTCAAAAAAATATCATTTCAAAAAATGATGCAAAAAAAATCTTATCTGCATTAGAGAATTTAAAAAATGAAAAATTTGATACATCCTCGGGAGCTGAAGATATTCATGAATTAATTGAATCATTAGTAATCAAGAAAGCCGGAATGGCAAGCGGTGGGAAAATGCACACTGCAAGATCTCGTAATGATCAAGTTGTTTTAGACATTAGAATGAAAATTAGAGATGATATCAATATCGTATGTAATTGTCTCTTAGATACTATTGAAGCCATGGTGTCTGTGGCTAAAAATCATCAAAAAACAATCATGCCTCTTTATACTCATCTCCAACAAGCTCAAGCTGGTCTTTTCTCACATTATCTTTTAGCACATGCTGATGTTCTAACTAGAGATTTTGAAAGATTGTATGGGACCTTTGAACGAATCAATCAGAGTCCATTAGGTGCAGGACCTGTAGGTGGAACAAGTATTCCTATTGATAGACACAGTACCGCAAAAATGTTGGGTTTTGATGGTATTGTTGAAAATTCTATTGATGCTACAAGCACACGTGACTTTGTAGCAGAATATGTTGCAATGCTTTCTATTATGATGACTAATCTAAGCAAAATATCTGAAGACTTTGTAATTTGGTCAACATCTGAATTTTCTTTTATTGAACTCTCAGACGAATTTACATCTCCTTCAAGTGTGATGCCTCAAAAAAAGAACCCTGATATTTTAGAATTAACACGAGGTAAAACTGCAGAAATAATTGGCAATCTAACTGCAATTCTAACTACAGTTAAAGGATTGGCATCTGGATATGGACGTGATCTGCAACAAATAAAATCCTCTATTTGGTCAACATCAAAAATATCTATCAGCGCATTGTTAATCTTAAAATCAATTCTATTAACTTTGAAAGTAAATGAAAAGCAAATGAAAAAAGTAACTGAATCAAGTAATCTCATAGCCTTAGACATTGCTGAGAAATTAGTTCAAGAAGGAATTCCATTTAGGGTAACTCATAAAATTTCCGGAACTTTAGTTCAATTAGCTCATATCTCAAAAAAACCCATATCTAAATTGACTATGTCTGAAATTGAAAAATCAGTTAATGGTACAAAAGTTGATCCTAAAGTTGTTTCAAACATCATTTCTTCTACAACTGTTGTTTCTTCATTAAAGGATAGAATCTCTTTTGGTTCATCAGGATATGATGAGCAAAAACGAATGATAATTGACAGAACTAAGAAAATTAATCAATATAGAATTGATGTATCTAAAAGAGAAAACAAAATCAATGCATCAATTGATGAATTGACAAAACAGATCAATACAATAATTGAATGAATAAAGTAAAAGAGAGCGGGTCTAAAGGGATTCGGACCCTTGACAACCGGATTAAAAGTCCGGTGCGCTACCTGGCTGCGCCATAGACCCTCGTAAAAAATGCCTTAACTGTATAATTTAGTCTTTTACAAAATATTTTGTTCTGACAGAAACTTTTAATCTGGCAATTTGACTCAAAGAATCTGTGCCCTTGTAGTATAGCCCGGTCTAGAATTCGGCCCTGTCACGGCTGAGACGCGTGTTCAAATCCCGCCGAGGGCGCCATTATTTCTATCACATTAACAGAAAACCGTTTAACAACCGATCAAAATTAGATTTCTAGAAAAATTATTGAATAATGATGGATTCAAGATGAATCTCACAAGAATATTAAAATTCAGGGAATTTGAGTGAAATTTGTTGTCTGAAGAGAAGAAAGAATCTGAAGTCGAAACAAAATCAACCAATGATTCAACATCTGATAAAGTATCTCCAGACAAAACTGAAAATAATATTTCAGAAGAAACAGTTACCAAAGCAGAAGAAGCAACAAAAGCAGCTGAAAAAGCAGAAAAGGCAATTAAAGATGCTAAAGCAGCTGAGGATGCAAAAAAGGCTGAAGAAGCAAAAGCTGCTGAAAATGCAATTTTAAAAGCAGAAGCTGCAACTAAGGCAGTTGAAGAAGCAGAACTTGCAGTTAAAGAAGCACTTGCAAAAGCAGAAGCTGCAAAAGCAGAAGCAGAAGCAGCAGCTGAAGAAGAATACAAAGCCATTGCAGCTGAAGTAAAAGCAGAAGCAGCTGCCAAAGCTGATTTTACGTTTAAGAGACAAGGCGAAGAAATTTTTAGACGGGAAATGGGTGAGCCTGAATTTTGGTTAGATAAACAAGACCGTTTTCCACGACCAATTCTTTCAGCAGATGAACAGGAATCTCTTACTCGAGAAGCAGAGATATTTCGTGATCAAACCCCAAAATATATTCCTGAACATGTTCTTAGTCCAGAATATGCAGGACTTTCAAATTATGAACGTGGGGTTGACTCATTTTTAGAAGAATCTAGACAGAAGCTTGAACAATTAAAAAGTGATCCTACTGCAACTCAAAAAGAAATTAAAGATACGGAAAATGAAATTATTTACTTGGAATCCTTGCATGAAAATTACTATATTGGTATGAATGTTTTTAGGACAGCTAAAGGCGGGCGGGATAAAATTAAAGCATAATAGGTGAATGGTATGAGTCAAGTATCTTTTGATGTAATAAATGCGCGAGTAACTTTCAAAAATGTTCCAATCCATACATTATCAAAATTTGCTTTCAAAGACGTTCCTGCTGCATGTGCAGAATTTAAAAAAATACCTGGTGTTGAAGAATGTGTTATCATCCAAACTGCAACTAGAGTTGAAATATTTACAGTAAGTAATGTTGAAACTGATGATTCTCCAGATGCTAGAAGACCCGAAGGCAAAGCATTGGTATTAAATCAAATTCAAGATACTTGGGTATCTTTGTCTTCATTAGAACAAATTGACATTGATCATTTTGATCAAACACTTGAGGTTTACAAAGGAGATGATGTCTACTTACATCTTTTAAGATTGGCATCTGGATTGGATTCATTAGTTGTTGGTTGGCAAAGTGTTTTTGATGATATTATAAAGGCAGCATCTGATGCAAAGAGTACAGGCACATCTGGAAAAATTCTCAATAAATTATTTGATAGTGTTATTAGATTAGCCGCTCGAATGAGGGATACAACAGGTATCGCAAAAGATGTTGTTTCATTAGGAGATGTTGCAATGAAGGTCGTTGATGAAAAGGCAGGACTTGATTCAAAAAAGAAAGTATTGGTAATTGGTACTGGTGAATCTGCTGCAATGCTTGCAAAAACTATGGGCAAAAAAGGAATTGCTTTTGATGTTACAAGTCGCAGTTTAGAACGTGCTACTGGCTTTTCAACAATTCTTGGTGGAAATCCTGTAGATTTCAATGATGTATTGGCTGGATTTGATAAATATGATATTGTTTTAGTTGCAACAACCTCTGATTATTTCTTGATTACTTATGAAAGAATTCGATTAGTAATGGAAGAAAAGAAAAAAGGCACATTGGTTATAGATTTGTCTGAACCAAGAACTGTTGATGAAGGAATCACTGCACTTCCTGGAATTAAATTACTATTCAGAGATCAGGTTGCAGAAATTTTTGAAGAAAGTGTAAAAGCTAGAGCAGGAATTGTTCCTGCAGTAGAAAAAATCATCGAAAAAGAACTTCCAGTTCTATCTGCCAGAATGAAAAGATTAGATGCTTAAATTTTCTATAATCCTTGTTTTCTTAAAAGAAATTGCATGATGGCTTCTTTAGAATAATCTATTCCGTGTTCCTCATCAGTGTGCTTTCTAAATTCATCAATAACTGATTCCATTTCTCCCTCTGATACAAAATCACACTCAAATCCATAATCATTGCACTTGAGTTTTGCCATACCTTGGTGAAAAATAATCAATATAAAAATCCACAGGTATTTGCGAATAATGGAGAATTTATTTTAAGAATTAATACAAAATGAAATTTATAGTGATATTTTGGATTTTTTTATCCGTATGATTCAAACTTGATTCCGAAACTTCCATCAGGTTTCTTTTCATGCTCAGTGACGAATCCTTTTGGTCCTAGATATTCAATCACTCCATCAATTGTTCCTTGATAACCACAAATGTAGATAATTGTGTTTTCTGGAGTTAGTTCTTCACCTACCATTTCTTCTACAGGTGATAGTCCTGATTTTTTATTTGGTTGGAAAAATGATTCAACTCTGCCTACATGACCATTCCAAGATCTGTTGAAAAATTCTTTTGGTCTACTGATTGCGGCTCTATATCTAAAATTCCATTGATCTCTTCCTCTTTTCTCACTTTCCATTTCCAAGTCTGTCAATAATCGTTTGTAGCTTAATTCATCCACATAACTTGCTCCATGAAGAACAATCACTTCTCGTTTATCATTAGTATCGTGAAAATGTTTTGCAAATGCAATAAATGGTGCTAATCCTGTACCTCCACCTACACAAATCACTCTTCTATTGTCTTTTTGTCCATTTGGTAGTTTATCACTAATTTGTAATGCAGCTCCAGTTGGTTCACCAAGAAAAACTTCATCGCCCACACTGAGATAAAACAATTCAGTAGTTACACGACCTGGAAGTGGTTTTCTTACCCACCTAATTACAAATTCAAAATAATCCCTGTTTTCTGCATGTGATGCAATAGAATATGCTCTTCTGACAATTTTTTTCTCTGCAGGAATTGGAAGTCCTATTGTCAAAAATTGACCCGTTTTGTATTCTGGCATTCCTTTCTCTGGAACTAATCTAATGATTACAAGATCTTCTTTAAGCAATTCCCTATAGATGACCTTTGCTTTCATCTCAGTAACCATACAAGAAGCTTTTTCCTGACTTTGGTTAAATATATTTCTCTTAACATAAAAGGCAAAAGATCTATCAAAAACACTAGAATATCAAATAAACAATCAAACTACTGTTTCTTTATCTGATTTTTTATTCCAAAAACTCATTTGGCAATTTTTGACATTATTTCATCAAGAATTTCTTGATTTGCAGCTGCAATGAAAGAAACTCTTGTTTCATAACTTAGATTTGCATCAAGTTGATTCAAATTTTCATCTAACAGAATACCTTCTGCTTCTTTGACAATAACATAACCTGCAGCAATATCTTGAATTCTAATTTTCTTTCTCAAATCAATAAAAATATCCATTAATCCTCTTGCAAACATTGCCATTTCAAGTGCATTTGCTCCAAAATGTCTAGTGTGCTCATAATTTTCATATATTGGATTTAATCTGGTCATCAAATCTATGGATGCTCCTGATGTGTTAATTCCAATAATTTTGTAAATTGGATTTTTTTTGTGAACTTTGATTTGTTTATTGTTAAAAAATGCTCCCTTGTTTTTTGATGCCCAATACATTTCCCCATTTGTCAGATTTGTAATCACACCGTCTGTAACTGAACTGAGTTTGTCTTCAGATGCAAAAGCTAATGAGCTACAGAAAAAAGGAACTCCTCTAACTGCATTTGCAGAACCATCGATTGCATCCATTATTACAAAGCCTTTTGGTTTATTTGATAATTCTACTCGTCCACATTCTTCACCTAACACTACACATTCAAAATTAATTTTTTTTAGGTAATCCAAAACTGTTTTTTCTGCAATTATGTCTATGTTCCTTGAAATGTCTCCTCCAGCACCAACACCAAAATCTCCTGCTGCATCATCTGTTCCTGCAAGATCTTTTACATTTTCATAAATTTTCTGTGAAGCTTCACGGAGAATTTCTATTATTTCCATATTGTCAAACCAGTCGCTCGTAATTTAAGTGAAGAAAAAATTTAGTTTGAAAGCATAAATAACAATAAAGAAGCTTAACGTTTGTGAGTGGAAAAGATCAATCAGTAATCAGTAAAGAATCTTTGATGAGTACAAAACCTGGAAAGCAAATTATGAAACAAGCTTTATTCAAATCTAAAGGTTACAAATTATTTAACAAATACAAAGAAGAAACAGAAAATCAATTCCCAAATTTTGCAGAAAGATTTGCAAAAGGATTACTTAATGAAATTAAATCTGATACAAATCCAAATGCTACTCAACAAGCATTTGGTAATGAAGTGGGATCCAGCGAAATCATACTAAATGCATCTGAAATCGAGCCTATAAAATCAAAATTGGAAAGTCTTGAAGTAATGCAAGACCGTGTAAATAGAATTTTGAATTCAAATTTTGTTAAAATGACATTTCCTGTTTTTAATGGATTATTTGATGCAGCAGCAGAATATTCTGGAAGAGATGATCCTCAATTAAAGCAGGATATTGTTGAAGGACATATTCTTGCAATAGATCTAAGCGAACCAATGGATAGAATTGTAGATAAAGATGAAGATTTGGAATTTCTCGATGATTACAAATTGATGAATCCATATATTTTGAAATTAGCCAGAGATAAAATCTCTAAAGGTGGTGAGCATGTTCTAAAAGAATTTGAAGCAGGATTTGAAGATGCAAGAATTGGACAATATTTAGATGAAAAACTAAAATCAAAACCCACAGAAATTACTGAAGAAGAAATGACTTTGTCTTATAAAAAATATCGTGCAGTTATGGGAACTGCTGGAAGAAACATGGCTTTAGCAGAAAGACCTCTAGGTGAAATCTTCTATTTGGGTATGGCAAGAGCTGCTGAAGGAGTTGGTTGTGGAAATGAAATTGAAGATTCAATTAAAAATGGTTTTGTAAAAATCCCTTCCTGGCCACTATATTATTCCTTATTGGCTAATGATGTGAAAAAAGGATTTGATGTTACTTTAGAAAAAAGTAATTTGTATTTGCAAGATGCAAGACTAACACTTGAATTATTGCCAGAGAATTTTTCTCATAAGGAATTTTTGGAATTTTTATTTCTGACTGTAGAACATTATAATCAATACTGGTACAATAAACTACAAAAAGCCAATAAATGGTCAGAGTATCAATCTAAACTTCCCAAGTGATTATTTTGATGTGGTCCGAAAAATATAGGCCTCAGACAATTTCTGATATGGTAGGAAACGAAGAGGCACGAGCTGCAATTACTGAATGGTTTGTCAAATGGAAAAAAGGTACAAAGCCATTGCTTTTAGTTGGACCTCCTGGGATAGGAAAAACTACCATTGCATATCTTGTTGCCAAACAATTTGGATATGATATGATTGGATTAAACGCAAGTGATGTTAGAAGCAAATCAAGAATTAATGAAATTCTTACGCCTGTTCTGGCAAATGTTAGCGTCATGGGGACTCCTATGATTTTTGTCGATGAAGTTGATGGAATTCATGGTCGTGGTGATTATGGAGGAGCATCGGCATTAGTGGATATTCTAAAGGAACCCACAGTCCCAATTGTTCTTGCTGCGAATAGTGATATTTCTGATAAAATGAAAAGTATTAAAAAAGTTGTAAAAACAATTCAATTCAAAAAAATACCTCCACGATTATTACGAGTATATCTTGAAAATATTTTAAATAAACAAAACGCAAAACTAAGTCCTGGTTCAATAATCAAAGTTATTACTAAATCTAAAGGTGATATCCGGTCAATGATCAATCTTACGCAATCTTTTGTAACTGGATTTAATCCTCAAACTGAAACCACATTTGAAAAAATTAACGTTGAAGATGGAGTAAATGCCTTCTTTAAAGCAAATTCAATTGAAGAGGCCAGAATCGTTTTATATTCAATGCAAATTGATCCTAGAGAAAAAATTAATGCATTTTATTCTAGTATTATCACAAGTGAATTAGATCCTCATACACTTGCAAAATATTTAGAAATAATATCTGAATCTGACATGCTTTATGGAAGAATAATGAAAACACAGAATTGGAGATTACTTCGATATCTAAATGATATTTTAATAAAATTATATCAAAATGATGATAGGATTAGATATGCTCAATACAATTTATCATGGCCTTTACTAAATCGAATACGTTGGGATGGTGCAAAAATCAAATCATTATCATCCATCATGGCAAAAAAACTTCATTTATCTTCTAGTTCTTTTGTGACCTTGTGTTTACCCTTTGTTTTATTGTGCATAAAAAACAAAACTCTGGATTTGGAATTGGAAGAAACTTTTGGTGATCTTATAGAAAAGGAGATTGAATTATTAAAATGAGCTGGAGAAAAATCCCAATGAAATTTCCTGGCACATGTATAGTTTGTAATGAAAAAATATCTGTCAATGAAATTGGTCTTTGGGCGAAAGGATTAGGTGTAAAGCATGAAAAATGTGCTCAAATTAACGAACTACAGTGTATTGTATGTGGGGGTCCTGCAGGATGTGATCAATGTGAATTTCAGGAAAATTGTGATATTTCAAATGTTTCTCAATTATGTATCTGTAAGAAATGCAGTGAAGAAAAGGATGCTTTTAACACTT
Organism: Candidatus Nitrosopumilus sp. bin_6a; assembly: GCF_054095695.1. NCBI lineage: Archaea > Thermoproteati > Nitrososphaerota > Nitrososphaeria > Nitrosopumilales > Nitrosopumilaceae > Nitrosopumilus > Candidatus Nitrosopumilus sp. bin_6a. The sequence continues at coordinate 365,903 of NZ_JBSWSR010000001.1, read as the reverse complement.
ATCAAAAATATGTTAATAAGAAATTTCCACTTCTTAACACTTGAAATTCTAAAAAAACTATTGATCGTTGATTTTTTATAAAATTTTCATATGTTGGAATTCTCAAACTAAATTAATATAGGAAACCCTCTTGTTGTAGAATATCGTGCATTCTGAAAAGATTGAAGGATATACTAAAAAGAATAATACATCATTACAGGGTGGAGGCCAAGATAGAATCAAGGCTCAACACGAAAAAGGGAAATTAACTGCTCGTGAAAGAATCGATCTTTTACTTGATGAAGGTACTTTTACTGAAATTGACCCGTTGACTACTCATCATTATCATGAATATGATATGCAGAAAAAGAAGTTCTTTACTGATGGTGTAGTTGGTGGTTATGGAAATGTCCATGGAAGACAAATCTTTGTTTTTGCATATGATTTCACTGTACTTGGTGGAACCTTAAGTCAGATGGGAGCTAAAAAAATCACTAAACTAATGGATCATGCTGTTCAAACAGGATGCCCAATAATTGGAATAATGGATTCTGGTGGAGCTAGAATCCAAGAAGGAATAATGAGTCTCGATGGTTTTGCAGATATCTTTTATCATAATCAACTTGCATCAGGTGTAATTCCACAAATTACTGCTAGTATTGGTCCATCAGCTGGAGGATCTGTATATTCTCCTGCAATGACTGACTTTGTAATTATGGTTGATAAAGTAGGAACCATGTTTGTTACAGGTCCTGATGTAGTCAAGACTGTGTTAGGCGAAGAGATTTCATTTGATGATCTTGGTGGAGCAATGACACATGGCTCAAAAAGTGGAGTTGCACATTTTGTTGCACAAAACGAATACGAATGCATGGATTATATCAAAAAACTGATTTCATATCTCCCTCAAAATAATACTGAAGCCCCACCAAAAATTCAAACTGATGATGATCCAAATAGAATGGATCATAATTTGATCAATATTATTCCAGAAAATCCTTTACAACCATATGATATGAAAGAAATCATTAATTCAATTGTTGATAATCATGAATTCTTTGAAGTTCATGAACTGTTTGCACCAAATATCGTTGTAGGTTATGGAAGATTAAACGGTAAAGTTGTTGGAATTGTTGCAAATCAACCCATTCATCTTGCAGGTGCACTTGATATTGATTCATCAAATAAAGCAGCACGTTTCATTCGATTTTGTGATTCATTTAACATTCCAATAATAACTCTAGTAGATACTCCTGGATACATGCCTGGTTCTAACCAAGAACATAATGGTATCATTAGACATGGTAGCAAATTGCTTTATGCATACTGTGAAGCAACTGTTCCAAGAATTACATTGGTAATTGGAAAGGCATATGGTGGCGCATACATTGCAATGGGAAGTAAGAATCTCAGAACTGACATCAATTATGCATGGCCTACTGCAAGATGTGCTGTCCTTGGTGGTGAAGCTGCTGTAAAAATCATGTATAGAAAAGATCTTAATGAAGCCGATGATGCTGAAGCCCTAAAAAAACAATTGATTGATGAATTTGCAGAAAAATTCGAAAATCCTTATGTTGCAGCATCTCACGGAACTGTAGATAACGTAATTGATCCTGCTGAAACAAGACCTATGTTGATTAAAGCACTTGAAATGCTTGAAAACAAAAGAGTAAAACAATTGCCAAGAAAACATGGAAATATCAACCTGTGATTAACGATGATTGAAAAAGTACTTATCGCAAACAGAGGAGAAATTGCTTTACGTGTTATTAGAACATGCAAAGCATTAGGAATCAAAACAGTTGCTGTGTATTCTGATGAAGATTATAATTCCATGCATGTTAAACAAGCAACTGAAGCATATCATATAGGAGAAGCTGCACCTGCAAAATCATATCTTAATCAAGAAAAAATTCTTGAGGTGATGTTATCTTCAGGTGCTGATGCAGTTCATCCTGGTTATGGTTTCCTTTCTGAAAACGATGACTTTGCAAGATTGTGTGAAAAACATAAAATTAATTTCATTGGTCCATCTGCCGACTCAATGAATCTTTGTGGTGATAAGATGGAATGTAAAGCTGCGATGTTAAAAGCTAAAGTCCCAACAGTACCTGGAAGTCCAGGATTGGTATCTAATGCAGATGAAGCAGAAAAAATTGCAAACGAAATTGGTTACCCTGTTCTGTTGAAATCTGTCTATGGTGGTGGAGGACGTGGAATTAGGCTAGTAACTAATGATAAAGAATTACAAGAAGGTTTTGAAACAGTAACCTCGGAATCTATTTCTGCTGTCGGAAAATCTGCAATCATTGTTGAAAAATTCCTAGAAAAAACAAGACACATTGAATATCAAATGTGTAGGGATCATCATGGTAACGCTGTACATATTTTTGAAAGAGAATGCTCTATTCAAAGACGAAACCAAAAACTAATTGAACAAACTCCGTCTCCTGTTGTGGATGACGCAAAACGAGAAGAAATTGGTGAATTAGTTGTTAAAGCTGCAGAAGCTGTTGATTACACTAATCTTGGTACAGCAGAATTTTTGCGGGCTGATAACGGAGAATTTTATTTTATTGAAATTAACGCAAGACTTCAAGTAGAACATCCTATCAGTGAAATGGTTTCAGGATTAGACTTTGTTAAATTACAAATCGATATTGCAAACGGAGAACCACTTCCATTCAAACAAAAAGATCTAAAGATGAATGGATATGCAATTGAATGTAGAATTAATGCAGAAGATACATTTTTGGACTTCGCACCTTCAACTGGGCCTGTTCCAGACGTGACAATTCCTGCAGGACCAAATGTTAGATGTGATACTTATCTGTATCCTGGATGTACGGTATCTCCATTTTATGATTCGTTAATGGCAAAACTCTGTACATGGGGACCTACATTTGAAGAATCTAGGACGCGAATGCTTACTGCATTAAATGACATGTATATTCAAGGTGTTGAAACATCAATTCCTCTTTACAAAACAATTCTAAATACTGAAGAGTACAAGAATGGTCAACTTTCAACTGATTTCTTAAAGAGATATGATATAATTGATAAGCTAACTGCAGACTTGAAAAAAGAAAAAGAAGAAAAAAGTGATGCCGCTATTGCTGCTGCAATTATTCATTCTGAATACTTTAAGAGCAGAGCACAAACCAGCACTTCCAATAACTCTAATTGGAAATACAAATTGGATTGATGATAAATGAATTATAAAATACAAGATATTGAAAAATCATTTGACGGAAAGATAGTAGAGAATCTTGGAAATAATGACTATGTAATTAAAATCAATGACAATGAACATAACTTAAAAATCATAACAATGAATTCTAAAGGAATTGAATTCATTTTAGATAACAAATATCATAAAGCAAAATATCTAGAACAATCTACAAATGAAATGAACATTGTAATTGATAATGTTCCAATTACCCTAAACTTACACACTCACTTTGATGAGATTGTCTACAAGAATTCAGGTGGAGGTGGTACAGGTGATGCACAATTGGCATTGAAAAGTCAAATTCCGGGTAAAGTAGTGTCATTAGCTGTTGCAGAAGGCGACTCTGTAAAGAAGGGAGATGTGATTTGTACTTTAGAATCTATGAAAATGCAGGTTGCAGTCAAATCTCATAAAGATGGTGTAGTTAAAACAATAAAAATTAAAGAAACGGCAACTGTCGCTAAAGGCGATGTTATTGCAGAAATAGAATAATTTTTTATTTTAAGAAATTTTTGATTTCTTCATAGTTTGGTTCTTTTAGAGGATCTTCTGAAACCCATCTGTAACCAATTGTTCCATCTTCATTAATTATGAAAACAGAACGTTTTGCTGCATTGTAATCTTTGATGTGTAGTAAATCTGGCATCAAAACATCATAATCTCTTATTGTTTTACTTGTATAATCAGCTAATAATGGGAAGCTAAAGTTGTGTTTTTCTGCAAAAGCTTTGTTTGCAAATGGACCATCATTACTAATAGCTACAATTTTGGCACCCATATCAGAAATTTCTTTCCAAGAGTCTCTAAATGTACAGAGTTCTACTTCACAAACAGGAGAGCTTGCTGCTACTATGAACGATAAGACAATTTTACCTCCTTTGAATTCCTCCAAAGTCCGCATTTTCAATTCTGTGTCTGGAAGTTCAAAATTGGGAGCAATATCTCCTACATTCAATGCCATGATCGCAATCTGGTGTTATCCTATTAAGTTCTTTTCAAAAATTATTTTTTTCAAATTTGATCCCAAAAATGAAACATACCTTTTTATACAAAAATTGGAGTGAAAAGCTAAATTGGTCGGGGAATTAGCGGGCAATTACAGTACCGTTGTATTGATGTTTGCGTTTGGTATAGTAGCAATGGCTCCAGCTTTAGTAATCTCTAGAATGATTTCTCCTCGAAAAAGAAGTAATCCAGTGAAATTCTTGCCAATGGAATGTGGTCAAGTCCCTTCTGGAGAAGGAAGAACTCATTTCATGATGCAATATTATCCGTATATTCTGATGTTTGTAGTATTTGATGTAATGGCAATTTTCTTGTATGCATGGGGAAGTGCACTTTTAGAAATTCCAAAGATTGCAACATTACCTATGATGGGCTTTTTAGCAATCATGTTTGGTGCTATGGCATTTGCATTGTATCAATCAGGGAGACGAAGAATATGGTAGTTTTTTATATAAATTATATTTACGAGGGTAGGAGATAAGATTGCTTAAAGATTTAATCACACCAGAAAATGCAAATGTCTTTGTAGGAAAACTTGGAGATATTTTAGAAAAAGCAATTGATAAACCATTGGGCTATGCCATTAATTGGGGTAGAATTTGGTCACTATGGCCTGTACACATTGAAACAGCTTGTTGCAGTGTAGAATTCGGTGCAGCATCAAGTCCTAGATATGATGTTGAAAGATTTGGTATTATTGAAGCATTTGGTTCATTAAGACAATGTGATCTTGTAGTTGTTCAAGGAACTATCACAAGAAAAATGGCACCACGTCTTAGATTAGTTTATGATCAAATGCCAGAACCAAAATATGTAATTGCTATGGGAGCTTGTGCAATTACTGGAGGTTTGTATTTTGATTCATACAATGTACTTCCAGGAATTGATGGAGTTATTCCAGTTGACGTATATGTTCCGGGTTGCCCACCTAGACCTGAAACTCTCATTCAAGGATGTATGTTATTACAAGAAAAAATTAAGAGAATGAAGGCTAGGAAGTTTGTATAATGAGTACTGAAACTGAAAATCCTCCTGCAGATGCAAAACCTAAAGCACAAACTCCTCCTAAACCCACACCCGTAGAGTTACCTGCATTTGAAAAGAGTATTTCTGATAAAATTGTTGAAAAGTTCGGTGACAAAGTTGAAGTTGGATTTGTAAAAGAAGATAGAGTTAGAATTAATGTTGGACGAGAAAACGTTCATGACGTTGCTGAATTCATTCGTGATGGATTAAATTATGATCATGTAGAGTCTGTTTCAGGAGTCGATTACCCTCAAGACAATGAAATTGAGGTTGTTTATCATATAGGATCTTACACTGATTCATCATTGGCAAGACAAATTCTAGTTTTAGCCACCAGAGCTCCAAGAGAAACACATCCAATTCCTGGCAATGATGCAACAAAACTTCCAACTCTTAGAGATGTATTTTATAGTGTTGAATTTCATGAAAGGGAAGTTTTTGAAATGTTTGGAGTTTTCTTTGAAGGTCATCCTGATAATAGACGATTACTTTTGCCAGAAGATTGGGCAGATTTACCACCACTTAGAAAGGACTTTGCAATAAAAGGTAGATAGAGATGACTGTAGAATTACCTCCTGGATTAGCACTCCAAAAAGTTGATGAGAGAATCATGACTCTTAATGTTGGACCACAACATCCAGGTTCTGGACATATGAGAATTATTGTACAAATTGATGGTGATTATATTGTTGCATGTGATCCTGATCCAGGCTATGTTCATCGCGGAGAAGAAAAAATGGCCGAATATAGAAATTACATTACAAACATTCCTCACTTGGAAAGACCTGTAATTCACGATTCATGTAATGTATTATATCCATATGTCTTGGGTGCAGAAGAACTTCTTGGAATTGAAGTTCCTGAACGTGCAAAATATGTCAGAGTAATTGCATCTGAACTTAATCGATGTATTTACATCATGTATTGGCTTGCAATCTATGGTATCTTTTTGGGACATTCTACAATGTTCATGTGGCCTGCAGGAGATCGTGAATTACTGATTGATCTTATGGAAAAAATGACGGGTGCTAGAGTAACACATGCACACTTTGTTCCAGGTGGCGTTAGAAATGACTTACCTCCAAACTTTGAAGATGTTTGTTTACGTCAAGTCAACTATTTTGAAAAACGTATCAAAGAATACGCTGCAGTGTTTTATGATAACCCTATTCTAATTTCAAGAACTAGAGATACTGGTATTTTGTCAAGACAAGATGCAATAAGATATGGAACAACAGGTTCTGTACTTCGTGCTAGTGGTGTTGATTATGATCTTAGAGTTAAAGAACCATATGATGTCTATGATGAATTAGATGTTCATACTAATGTAATGAAGGAAGGCGATTCTTATGCTAGATCTAGAATTCCATGGCTTGATATGATGGAAAGCTGTAACATTATCCGACAAGCATTACAAAAAATGCCAAAGTCAGGATCTGTACGAGTTAAATTAAAACCAAATCCAAAAACAAAGGGACTTGAATCCGTTTACAAACGTGTAGAATCAGGAAGAGGATCTTTGGGTTGCTATATTGTCTCTGATGCTAAAACAGAACCATATAGAGTAAAGTTGAGTGTTCCTTCCTTTAGAAATCTAATTGCTTTACCAAATCTTCTAAGAGGTGAAAAACTAGGTAATATGCCATCAGTTTATTGGAGTCTTAATTATTGGCCAGTGGAGGCAGACCGATAAATGTCAGTTATTGCACCAAATTTCAAACTAAGTGAATTTATCAAATCTTTACTTGATAATGTATTTTGGATTATTTTTATCGTAGTCCTTATTGGCATTCCTGCAATTATGATGGTTCTATTTGTAATTGAAATGCCCGTAATTGATGGTGAATTACTTACACCATTCCTTGCATTAACTTGGATAGCGGATCCGTCTCGTATTCTTCCAATTGTTAAAGCATTCATGGCAACTGATATCTTTAGAGTTATGGCATTTCCTGGATTTGGATTTGCAGCATTAATTGCAGCAGGAACAATCTTTATTGAAAGAAAGATGCTTGCAAAATTACAATTAAGAGTTGGTCCTTTCTATTGTGGAAAGTTAGAAGGTATTTTACAATTAATGGGCGATGGTCTAAAATTAATCTCAAAAGAAATTATCATTCCAGCAAAAGCTGATAAACCTATTTTCTGGGCTGCACCTGTATTGTTTGTGGCAACTGCAGCAGCATTTGTTGCATTCATTCCTGTAGCTCCTGGTTGGGTAGTTGCAGATGTTGAGATGGGGTTGCTTGGAGTATTCGCAGTAATTGGATTCTTCCCAATTATTACAATCCTTTCTGCATGGTCTGCAAACAGTAAATTCCCATTCATTGGTGGTATTAGAGCATTATTCCAAATGGTTTCATTTGAAATTCCATTGATCCTGTCTTTGTTAGGAGTAGTAATGTTAACTGGCTCTCTTAATTTGTCTGAGATTGCTGCTAGTCAGTCTAGTTTCCCATGGATTGTATTTTTACCAGTCGGTGCAATTGTATTCTTTATCACAATGCTTGCTGAGTTGGAAAGAATTCCATTTGATTTACCAGAGGCAGAAAGTGAGATTGTAGCAGGATGGCTAACTGAATTATCTGGAATGATGTATGGACTTGTTCAATTAGGAACTTATCTCAAACTGTATGCGTTTGCAGGATTATTTGTTGTACTTTTCTTGGGTGGATGGAATGGCCCAATGGTTGTTCCTCCATTCCCAGCAGAACTTCTTGAAAAGGGAATTGAAATGGGTCCTATAGTTGCAGGACCTTTCCCTGGATTGCCATTATTTACTCAAGAGATGCTTAATGGTACTCTTTGGTTTGTTCTAAAAACCGTCGGTGTCATATTCTTCATCTTGTTACCAAGAGGTGTGTTCCCAAGAATCAGAGTTGACATGTTATTGAATCTTGGATGGACTAAATTAATCGGATTGGCATTCGTTAACATCTTTATTGCACTTGGCTTGCTTTACGCTGGAGTGCTAGGACCAGGAGGATTACAATAATGGGAACCGCAACTGGTATTATTCGAGCATTAAATTCAGGAATTAAACATATTGCTACTAAACGATTTACACTTCGTTATCCTGAGGAGAAACTAAAGTTTGTAGGTGATGGATATCAATTTGATCCCTCTACAGGTGTTGGAATTGCAGGATTAAAAGGACGACATATGTTGTTTCATGATCATTGTACTGGCTGTCAATTATGTTCAATTGCATGTGAAGGTGTTGCAGAAGCTATTGCAATGGTAAAAGTTCCAGAAGAACAAAAACAAAATAAAAAATCAATCATGCCACAAATTGATTATGGAAAATGTGTCTTCTGTGGTCTTTGTGTCGATGCATGTCCATTTTATGCGCTTTACATGACAAATGATTATGAACTATCTTCATTTTCAAAAGAAGGTTTGATTTACACTCCTGCACAACTTCAAGTAAAACCATATGTTGCACAGGATAGCGAAATCCAAATATCTGATAGAGGTGCAACACATGGCTGATGCTGCTTTTCTTGCACTTGCAGTGATTACAATTGGTTCTGCAATTGCTGCACTAGAATTAAGATCATTGATTTATGGTTCCATTGCTCTGATGGGAACTTTAGGAGGAATCGCTGGATTCTTTTTCTTGCTTGATGCACCATTTGTTGCATTATTCCAATTAGCAGTATACGTTGGTTCAATCGCTGTCTTGATTTTGTTTACTGTAATGTTAGTTAAGAGAGAATTAATTTTCAAAAAAATTGAAGATAAGAGAAGAAAGTTTGCAGGTATTGGTTTGATGCTTGTAGTTATGGTATCTTTAGGAGCAGTATTCTTGGATTCAGGAATCAAGACCATTACTACTGACGAACCTGCTACTGACTTTAGAGACATAGGAACTGACTTTGTAACGTATTATTGGCCTGCATTAATTCTCATGGGATTGCTTTTGGCAGGTTCTGTTACTGGTGCACTAGTTTTAGCCAAACGAGAGGATGTGGAGAATGACCAGCGAGCTAGTTGATTTCACTTTGGTATCTGTTGCCTTGCTCGGCATAGGAATCTATGGCCTTGCAGTTAAACGTAATTTTATCCGAATGCTATTTGCAGTTGAAATAATTATCAATGCAGCAAACTTGAACATTGTTGCTTTTGGTAGATTTTTACCTCACAGTGGTGGTCAAACTATGGCATTATTTTCAATTGCAATTGCTGCAGCAGAGGTTGCAGTTGGATTATCATTAATCATTGTAGCTTACCGTATGTATCAAAATGTCGATATTGCAGACTTTAGGAGCTTGAAAGGATAATGGAATACGCATTATTACAGGCAGTTTTCTTGCCATTACTTTTATCGCCAGTTGCTTACATTATTGGAAGAAAAGTAGGACCAACTCCCGCAATGTGGTTTACATTTGCAATCCTATTGTACACAACAATCCTTGTAATCAATGCAGCACTATCTGGAACAGTAGAAGAACATTATCCATGGACTGAGCAGTTCGGTGAATTTGGTTTCTTGTTGGATGGATTGGCATCACCATTTGCAATCATCATTTATGTGCTATCTACAATCTTGGCACTTTACTCAAAACCATACATGATTCACAAATTCCACGAGCAATTTGAAGAAGAAAAGAAACTAAACACTTCTGGTAGTGGCCAAACATCAATTGTAGAATCATCCTCTCTCTCAGATTATGTTAATGCTAAATCTGGCCTTTACTTTGCATTATACCTTGTCTTTGCAATGGGTATGCTTGGAACAGTTCTTTCCACCAATTTGATTGAATTTTATATTTTCTTTGAAGTAATGTTGATTCCTGGTTTCTTCTTGGTTGCTCTCTGGGGTGATGGTCCAAGAAGAAAGATTGGTTTAATGTTCTTGTTTTGGACTCACGCAGGTGCAGTCGTTTTACTATTAGGATTCTTGATGATAGGATTGACTCTTGGTAGTTTTGACTTTGCAGATATCAAAGAATCTGAAATTCCAGCTGATATTGCAATGTATTCTGCTGTTGCAATTTCTATAGGACTTGGAGTTAAACTGGCAGTATTCATGTTCCATGTTTGGCTTCCATATGTCCATGGTTCAGCACCTACGCCAATCAGTGCGTTATTGTCTCCAGCAATGATTGGAATTGGTGCTTATGGTCTTTTTAGATTAATTGTAGAATTCTTGCCTTTAACATATGCAGAGCTCTCAATTTGGTTCCATATCTGGGGTCTTGTCACCATGATTTATGGTGGCGCAATGGCTTTAATGCAAGATGATCTGAAACGTCTTTTAGCATATTCTAGTATCAGCCAGATGGGCTATCTTTTGTTTGGAATCGGCTCAATGTCCTCACTTGGCTTATCCGGTGCAGAGATGATGTATGTGACACACGGAATTGGAAAAGGCATTCTCTTCATGATGGCAGGAATTATTATTGTTAAAGTTGGAACTAGAAGCATTTCAAAATTAGGAGGATTAGCGGGAAAGATGCCAATCACTGCCGTATGTGCAGTAATTGGCGCATTAACAATAATGGGTGTTCCTCCAACAAGTGGTTTCATGGGTGAATGGATTCTCTTTTACGGTGCATTAGAAACTGCCATTGAAGAAGGATCAACAATTAGAGCTGTAACATTTGGTTTGGGTCTTGTTGCAACTGCACTTACAATGTCTTACATGCTTTGGATGCTAAAACGTGTATTCTTTGGAAAGACCCCTGAACATCTAGAAAATGTAAAGGAAGGAAGTTGGTACATGACCGCACCAATGATGGTTTTGGCAGGATTCTCAGTTGTAGTCGGTATTTATCCAGATATTTTCTTGAAGACAATCATTCCATACATGAGTGGAGTGTTGGGAGTTTAGATAATGGCTACTGAGTTTTTTGGATTACCATTTGAAGTTGGAACTCTTAGCGCTTGGCTAGTTTGGATTTTACCATTTGCTGCTGCAATGATTATTCCAGGTGTTGGAAAATTATCAAAACATGCAACAGGATATGTTGCAGTTGCATTTGCTCTGATGAGTGCATTATCTGCAGCAACAATGATTCCAGTAGCATTAGAGGCTCATGAATTACATCATCAAATTATGTGGATAGAAGCAATTGGTCTTAAAGGTGGTGTATTAGCTGATCCACTCTCAATAATTATGGCAAATGTTGTTGGCTGGATTTCATTCTTGATTATGATTTACAGTACAGGTTACATGAAAGGTGACAAAGACATTATTAGATTCTGGTTCTGGATGATGTTCTTTATTGGTTCAATGCAATTAATTGTCTTATCTGATAACCTGCTACAAGTCTTCTTTGGATGGGAAGGAGTAGGTCTTGCATCATATGCTTTGATCAGCTTTTGGTATCGTGATAAAAAGAAAGATCATGTTGGTGTTGAAGGACGTACAGTTCTTGGAATGCTAGATTATTATGCTCCAACACATGCTGGAATGAAGGCATTCATCATGACCAAAGTTGGTGATGTGATGATGATTGCAGGTATGCTTTTGATTTTCTTATTTGCAGGAACATTTGGATTTAAAGAATTAATGGGTTCTACTGATTGGGCAACTGCAATGGCTGCTCAAGGATTGCTAGTTCCTGCATTTGTTTTACTATTTGGTGGTGCTATAGGCAAGTCTGCACAATTCCCACTAAACGAATGGTTACTAGAAGCAATGACTGGCCCTACTGCCGTTTCTGCATTGATTCACGCAGCAACAATGGTTAAAGCAGGTGTATTCCTGGTAGCAAGAATTGGCCCACTTGTATTTGCATTAGGTGCTGCAGGAATTATGGCTGATCAATTCTTTGAAATTGTAGCATGGGTTGGTGCAATTACTGCATTATTACTTGCAACGCAAGGTATGGTTAATCCAGAAATCAAGAAAGTTCTTGCATATTCTACTGGTTCTCAAATTGGATACATGATGATGGCATTAGGTGTTGCAGGATTATCTCAGCAATATGTTGATGGTTATACTGCAGGATTCTTCCATTTAATTTCACACGCAATGTTCAAAGCATCATTGTTCATGGCAGCAGGCTCGCTGTTGCATATTGTTGGTTCTAGATTCATGACTGATATGGGAGGCTTGAGAAAACAGATGAAGAAGACATATGCATTCATGTGGGCTGCGGGTCTTGGTTTGATGGGTGCACCATTTATCACAACAGGTTTCTGGAGTAAGGATGCAATCTTTGCTGCCGTTTATACATCTGGAAATGAATGGGCAATGCCACTTTACATTATTGCAGTGCTAACTGCTGTGATTACAGCATTCTATACTACAAGAATGATTGGAATGGTCTTCTTTGGTAAGAAGAGTAAACACATTGAAAAGATGGAAGAAGAAGGACATCATATTCATGAAGCATCATTGTCCATGTGGGTACCATATGGAATTCTTGCAGTTCTTACAATCGGTATTGGGCTCATTGGATTATCTGCAGAAGAAGGATTACATCATTTGTTTACAGATTATCTTGAACACTCATTTGGTATTCACTCTGAACATGTTGCTGCTGAAGCATCAATCCTACCAGAATTCTTGCAAGGCCTTAATCCAGTTGCACTTGGTTCATCATTAGTAGCATTTGCTACAGGTATTGGACTTGGTTACATCTTCTATATTGGAAGGTGGGTTGATCCGGTCAAATTTGTTAATTCAAATATTTTCTTTTACGCAATTCACAAAGTCATCTTGAACAGATGGTATCTAAATGCAATAATCTATTGGTGCTTTGTAGTAGCTCCACTATGGTTGGCAAGAGCAATATTCCGATACTTTGAAAAGACCGCCATCGATTATGGTATGAATGATGGAGTTCAAAAGGCAGTCGGATGGAGTGCTAGAGTCATCCAAGGAACTCAAACCGGTGTTTCACAATCATATCTATTCGTATTTGGAGCAGGATTACTATTCGTAGTTCTGATATTACTGATATAGGAGAATTATGAAATGATAGAAATTACTTCAACCCCATTGATAATAATTGCAATATTGGGAACTGTTGGTATTCTTCTTCCAATAATTAGCATTTCAAGGAAAGAACAAGGTTCAAACTCATTTTATGCAGTAATTGCATTCGCCGCATTAATCGTATCTATGGGTTATGTTGGATATCAATTCATCAATGACAATATTGCTTCTTCAGCTCTGTTTTCAGATGATGTAATTGTAGATGATGCCTTTGGTGGATTCTTTGCAATTGCAATGCTCATTGTTGCGATATTCACAACTGTTGGTTCTTTCAACTATATGAGAAAGCATAACTCTCCTGCAGTTTACTATTCACTAATTTTACTTGCAACAATTGGTATGGTTCTAGTTGCATATTCTACTGATTTGATAATGCTCTTTGTTGCATGGGAACTCATGAGTATTCCAACTTACATTTTGGTTGGATACATGAAAAAGAATCCAAGCTCAAATGAAGCCGCTCTAAAATACTTCTTGTTTGGTGCATTATCTTCTGCTATCATCGTTTACGGAATTTCAATATCTTATGGATTAACAGGTTCTACAAATATTGGGGAAGTCATTCAAGGTTATTCAACACTTGATCCTTCACTGTTGCCTCTTGCATTGCTTTCAGTTGGAATGTTTATTGCAGGATTTGGATTCAAAATGGGACTTGTTCCATTCCATCAATGGTTGCCAGATACCTATGAAGGCGCTCCTCCTACAATCACTGCATTACTTGCTGCTGCAACAAAGAAGGCAGGATTTGCTGCAACGATTAGAATTGTAGTTCTTGGAATGGTTGTTCTAAATCTTGACTGGACTTTAGCTCTTGGAATTATTGCTGTAATGACTATGACCATAGGAAATGTTGCTGCAATTATGCAAAAGAATATTTCAAGAATGTTGGCATATTCTAGTATTGCTCATGCAGGATACATCCTAATTGGACTAGCTGTAGCTCCACATAGTTCTCTAGGTTTACAAGGTTCTTTGTATCAAATTATGAATCATGCAGTGATGAAAGGTGCTGCATTTATTGCAATTGCAGGAATTGTTACAACACTTGCAGTGACTCATATTGATAAATTAAAAGGACTCGGAAGAAGAATGCCAATTACTGCTCTAGGTTTAGTTATTGCACTCTTTGCACTTGCAGGTGTCCCTCCTCTTTCTGGATTCTGGAGTAAATTGATGTTATTTGGAAGTGCTTTAGATGCTACTTCTGCTTTATGGTGGGCCCCTTGGCTAGCAATTGCAGGTGTCCTTAACAGTGCATTATCACTTGCTTACTATGGTTGGATTACAAGAAAAATGTACTTTGAAGGAGAAACTGAAAAGAGAGTTGCAGAACCAAAATCTGTTATTGCTGTAATGATCTTCTCAACAATCTTCTTAGTTGGATTTGGTGTGTATCCAGAACCCTTATTGAAATTTGTAGAGTTTGCAACTCCAGTAATCAGTTTAGGTCTTATGCCTTAAACGAAGTAAATTTAATTAAATTATCTAGATTTATTTTTGCATCATTGTCTGGAATTTTTCTCAAACCAGATCTTGCTTTTTCTGAATATTCTTTTAACAATTCTTCCATTTTGTTAAAGACATCTCTAGGATCAGAACTTTTCTTGATCAACAAATTGAATAACTTGTCTTCGTTTTTCCAGTCTAACAAATCATCTCTGATTTGATATGCAATTCCTATATTTTTCCCATATTCAGTTAATGCTTCAATTTGTTCTTCTGTTCCGTTAGCAATAATTGCGCCTATTCTAGCTGCTACTTCAAATGCAACTGCAGTTTTGTATTCAATCACTTTTAAATAATCGTCAAATGTTACATCCTCACTTGATTCTAATCTTCCTTCAATCATTTCTCCTTCACTCATTAGCATGGCAGTTGTGGCCAAATCTTTAGTGATTCTAGCATTGTCTAATCTTGATGATATTGCAAGAATAAGTCCAAGTACAAAATCTCCAGTCAGAACACTTGTGTTGTATCCATATTTGACGTGGAAAGGATCTTTTTGCCTTCTCATTGTTTCATTATCAATAATATCATCGTGGATTATTGATTCCATGTGGAGAAATTCAACTGCACAAGATGCAGATAGTACATTTTCATCAATTTTACCTACACTCTCAGCTGCTAAATTCAAAATAATTGGCCTGATCCTTTTACCTCCTTCTAGGGAATATTTTAGAGGTTCAATGAACTCTGATTCAGAATAAATTGCAAGTTCATTTTCTAGTGCTTGATCTATTCGTTGAATATATTTTCCGTAGGTTTCAAGCAGAGGATTTATCTCGATATTTTTCCTGTCCAAGATGAGCCTGATCAAAAAACTTTCCTATAAGTAAATAAATCTTGGTGCTCCAGCCGGGATTTGAACCCGGGATCTTTGCCTTGAAAGGGCAAAATGCTTGACCGGTCTACACCACTGGAACCCATGAAAATTCTGCTTTATCATCATAAAATCTTTTGTACCCCACAAAGATTTTTTTATTGGCGTAATTGGAGATGAATCATGAATATAATACAAAAAATTGATGAAATGATTGAAGAAAGAAGTTTACTAAAACACCCATTTTACCAAATGTGGTCTGATGGAAAATTAACACAAGAATCTCTAGCAGGTTATTCTAAAGAATATTTTCAACTTGTAAAAGCTGTCCCTTCATTTATGACTCCTATAATTGAAAAGTCACCAGAATCCGTAGTTGGTGAACTGGTTGAAAATCAGCAAGAAGAATCTGATCATATCAAACCTTGGATTGCTTTTGCAGGAGAACTGGGAATATCTGAAGATGAATTAATTTCATATTCTGGAACTACAAAAACCCAAAAGGCCGTATCTGATCTTAATCAACTGATGGATACTTTTGATGGCGGTGCTTGTGCAATGTATGCATTTGAAAAAGAAATTCCAAAAATCAGCCAAACAAAACTTGATGGATTGGCAGAATTTTACGGAATGACAAGCCATGATGCTACAGAATACTTTAAGCTTCATACCGAAGCTGACATTAGACATGCAGCATCTTGGAGAAATATATTGGAAAAATCTTCAGCTGACTTTGACAACTTGGTTGAAATTGCAGACAAATCAATTTCAGCACAAAATTTGTTGCTTGATAGTTGCTACGAAGAATATTGTTAATCTCATAACATTTTATACCTAAGAAAAAATTCCTTTGCTTAGGGCCCGTAACTCAGCTTGGTAGAGTAACCGGCTCATAACCGGTGAGCCAAGGGATCGAAGCCCTTCGGGCCCATTATTTTCAGTTAGTTTTAAAATGAGCATGTTGGAAATTATCTGGCCGCAATGAAGAATCAGAGTTATATCTGAATTGATGATTGGAAGGCATTTGTCTGAGCTGCCATGAATTTACTTGTTGATTTGTTTTTTGACTTTTTCTAAAACATTTTCATCAATTAGATTCTGTTCAAATAGAGATTCTGTGATTTGTAAAATATTTAGAATAGAATGCATCTTTACACCCAACTCTAATAATGCTTCATCAGCCCCCTCCATTCTATTTACAATTACATATGCGTCCTTAACTGAAATATTGGCTTCTTTTAGAGATTTTATTGCATTGACAACTGAGCCTCCTGTGGTGGCAACATCATCTATCATGAGGACTTTCATATTATCATGAATTTTTCCTTCAACTGATTTTGATGTTCCATAATCTTTTGGTTTGCTTCTAACATAGATTAGAGGTTTGACAGTTTCTATCGCTAGAGCTGATGCTATTACTAAACCTCCTGTTGGAACAGAAACAATTGAATCAAAATTATCTAATCCTACATCTTCTACAATCTGATTTTCAAGATATTTCACCATTTTTCTAAATTCAATAGGATAACTTGGCACTAATCTTAAATCAACATAGTATGAACTATGTTTTCCACTTGCCAGTGTAAAATCTCCAAATTTTATGATACCTTTTTGATGCAAAAATGTTGCAAACTCTTTTACAAATTCCATACAAAAGTTAACTACACTGGATTTATTTTGTTTTGTATTGAGAGATAATTATGCCTGAAATCTGGTTAAATTATGGAATTACTGATGTAGTTTTAGATATAAAAGCTGAAAATCTAGAGCAAAAAATAGATTCTGATGGTAAAATCTTAGATGATTCTGCGATCAATGAAAAACTAAACACGCTTGATTTGTCAAAACCTATGGAACTAGTAGTATTACACAATTCTAAAACTATTCTAAAAATAATATCTTCACTGTTCACACTATGTGAGCAAAAATCAAAACCTTTCCCAAAAATACTCACTGACAAAAAAATCCTAAATTTAGTAAAATCTGGTTTACCTGAAGGAAGCTCAATTAATGAATTTGATGATGTTGGAATTGAAAACTCAAATCTTGTTTTCATGGGTGAAATGGAATTTAATGGATTATTTGGTTATGAGACTATTTCTACACGTCTTATCAAAAAATTTGGTCAAGAATCTATGCTTGCAGCTTATGCAAAAAGACAAGGAAATCTTCCTACTCCTGGACAGTACTCAGAAAGTTTGACTGAGGCAAAAAAATTTACTGATAATTTTGAAATTCAAGGAATAGAGATAATTGCAAATTCTGAGGGGATCGTAGATTTTTCAATTGGCCATCCTTCAGAAACTATCTCGTCGACCAAAATTCTTGAATCAAATTCTATCAAAGATATTGGCGAACATAAAACAATGGTGATTAGCACTGGAAAAGATGCAAGTAATGACAATCTGGGGAATTCATTTTCTTCTCTTTGGAATTGTTCTAATGCAATCAAAAAAGATGGTCTTGCTATTTTAGTAGCTGAATGCAAAGGTGGATTAGGTTCTGATGCATTACAGCAATACATTGAAGATAGATTGTCTATAGAACAACTACGCAATCCTACTAAATACATTAATGGAATGGAAGATTTGTTGTTTCTTTCTGAAATACAAAAGAAATTTCAAATTGGATTAGTTTCAATTCTGCCTGAATTTTATGCAAAGAAACTCAACATGATTTCTATGCCTGGAATAAAATATTCTATGGATTATATTTTAAAAACTCAAGGAACTCGTCAGAAAGTTGCAGTAGTTACTGATGGTGCAAGGCTTTTGTTAAGGTAAAATCATAGGCAAAAAATCTGATGGCAATGGTGCACACAAAATTGCTAAACCTATAATTCCAATATATGCAAGTTTTCTATTTCTTGAAAGTGGTGAAACGTCATCTAATGGCATTGCACTAGGATTTCTTGAACTCATAATTAGAATTAGAATTGCCATTAACCAATAATTCAACAAAACGAGAATCCCCATACTTGCAAAAGTTGCATATCTATGTAATTTTACTCCAAGTAATGTTCTTGCCATGTGGCCTCCATCTAATTGCCATGCAGGCAATAAATTCAAAAATGTGATTAAGAAACCAATCCACGCCGCAAACATTACTGGCGTCATTAAAACTTCATAGCCTGAACCTCCTTTTCCAAACAAAGCCAAGCTTGCAGTCATAAGTAATGGTTCTCCTTGATTCCATTCCATTAATCTGGACTCTTCAAAAAGCCCTGCAGCAATTTCAGCATCTAAAATAGGTGCAGTATATGCAGCATAAACTGAAACTATTATTGCAATTACTAATCCTGCAATAGGTCCTGCAATAGCAACATCAAATAATATTTCTCGATTAATTGTTAGTCCTCTTGATTGAATAAATGCACCAAATGTTGGTATGCCTATAACTGGAAGTCCTGGAATAAAATATGGCCAAGTAGTTTTTAGACCATGTGCTTTTGCAGCAATAATGTGACCTAATTCATGAATTCCTAAAATCCCAAGTAATGACAATGTGTAAACTGCTGCCATTTCAAACGGATCCCCTATCTCTACAATTGAATTTGTTCCAGATGTTCTATAATATCCGTCAATCATTACAAATGAAACAACAATAGCAAACAATATCCTTGGAGTCCATGAAGTGCTCATCCATTTTCTCTGTTTTTTTGGAGAAAATTTTTGAATGATTACATATAATCCACCATCTTCCATTTTTTCTAATTTACAGACATATCTCATATTTTCTAATTTTCTAGCTAAGCCTTCAAACTTTGATTTAAAATCCTCATCTTCTATTCTAAATTCTAGTGAAAATTCTGTTTTGTTAAAATCACTGACCCGAAATAGGGTATTGACTAATGAAATAATGTCTTCTTGTGAGGGATCTTCCATCTCTTAACGATAGATTTTTCCATTAAATGGACTTTTGGTTTAAAATTAAATATTGATAATACTCATTATCATTATGCAAGTTATTCTTAGACAATTGGGAGATTGTAATATCAGACGAGCAGAACCAAGCGATCTGATCTCTGTAATGGAAATCAATCTAAAAACTCTTCCAGAACACTATTCTGATTATTTCTATGAGAGTCTACTTGCTGAACTTCCAGAGGCTTTCATTGTTGCAGAAATTGGCGGAAAATATGTTGGATATATTATGTGTAAAACTGAATTTGGATTTTCAAATTTTAAGAAACTAGGCTTTGTCAAAAAAGGACATGTTGTTTCCATAGCAGTTCTTGAAGAACATAGAAGAAAAGGTATTGGGAAAGCACTTGTTGAAGAATCTGTAAAAGGTGTAAAATTAAGAAAATGTGATGAATTCTATTTAGAAGTAAGATGTAGTAACAATGAAGCTGTGCGATTATATGAAAATCTTGGATTTGTAATTCGTCAACAATTAAACGCCTATTATAGAGACGGTGAAGATGCATATCTTATGGCAATTGAATTACAATAGTTCAAACCAATAAATAACTCACAAAAAATTCTTCGCCATGGATAAACGAAAAGGGATGGGCGTTACTATCTTTGTCCTTTGTATTGGAGGATTTTTCCTTTATGCATATTTGTTAATGTTGTCTGAATGGAGTCCAATTGTATTGCAACTATCTGTACTAATGATTGCCGGTGGAATTTTGGGAGTTATTGCATGGATTGGATATGTAATGGCTACAACAAAACCTTCACCTGCTTCAATTACATCTGAAGATTAATTCATTTGAAAATTTTCACATCTACAACTGTTTGATAATATCTTGGACCTACTGGTCTAACAATTTTTGAATCTAGAATTTCTGATTTGACTGGGGTGACATTTAGAAAGTGCTCTTCTGATAATTTTCCTGCTTCTGATTTTTTATCTGCATGGATGTGTGAATAATAATGAATAATTCCTTCACTTTTAGTTGTCTTGATTGCAGATTCTAAAAACTCATCAGATCTTTCTGGTAATAACATCAATGTTCTATCTGACTTGTCAATTAACTGATTATTGATAATTTCAGTTGCATCCCCGTTTATGGATATCACATTTCCTGCAAGTTTGTTTAGGCTGCTATTTACATCACATAATTTTGAAGCAACTGGATTTATGTCAAGGCTATACACGGTACATTTCTTCTTTTTTGCTGCCATGATTGAAAACATTCCAATTCCTGCAAACATGTTAGTCATTATCTCTCCATCTTGGATCAAATTGGCAATTCTTTCTCTTTCTGTGGATAATCTAGGTGAAAAAAATGCATTTTTTACATCCACCTTAAATCTACAGCCAAATTCTTTGTATTCTGTTTCTGTATTGTCTTCTCCTGCAAGAATCTCAAGATCTCTTGTACGAAATTCTCCTTCTACTGCAGATGCTTGGTAGAATACACTCCTTACAATTTTTACCTCGTCGAACAATGCTCTTCCAATAATTTCTTTTTTTGAGAGTAATGAGTCTGGAATTCTTACAATAATTATTTCCCCAATTTGATCAAATGCTGAAATTAATTCATTGCTTTCTTCTTCTGTGAGCACATTTTCTAGTGCTTTTTTTAGCATCCGAGTCAATGCTTGTAATAGAAATTTCCTGATGATTTTTGATCTTTATCTAATCTACTTTCTAATTTGTTTACACGAGGTCTTAGACTTTTTTCATCTCTTCTAAATGACATATCCAATGATTTTAGGAATCTATTCATGGCATCTGCTTTTGACATAGGTGATGTAGCAATTCCTGCAGAACCAGATTCTCCCTCAAATATTATCATTGAATCTGAAATAAGATCCATAAGTTGTAGATCATGATCAATAATTATTGCTGATTTTCCAAAAGAACGAACAAACTTTTGTAAAAATTTTGCAACTGCGATTCTATCTTCAACATCTAAAAATGCTGATGGCTCATCTAATGCATACAGATCAACTTTTTGTAAGAGACATGATGCAACAGCTACTTTTTGCAGTTCACCTCCAGAAAGATTTTTGATTGATTTATTGTATAATTTCTTTATTTTTAATGGATCAAGTATTTGTTCCTCTTCCATACTGCCTTCAACTGGATTCCCATTTGCTTTATCTAAAACTGATATGACTTCTACATCTAAATCATTTTGAAGATATTGTGGTTTGTATGCTATCTTTATTTTTTTATCAATACTACCTGTATCTGGTTTTTCAACTCCCGCAATCATTTTCATCATGGTTGTTTTACCAAGTGCATTTGCACCCATTATTCCTAAAACTTCTCCTTTTCTTACTCTCCCAGGCTCAATTGTTACTGAAAATGAAGGGTATTTTTTTTCTAGTTTAGGATACGTGAGAATATCGCTTCCTTCTTGAAAAATATCTGTAACTGAAGATGAAACATCAAAAGAGAATTTTTTATCTCTAAATCTTACATTTTCATTTGGTAAATATCCATCAAGGAAAACATTGATTCCAACTTTTGTAGATAAAATACTTGAAACAATTCCATATGCTGTAGGCTCTCCATACAATACTTCGATATAATCACTTAGAAAATCTAATAATGTCAAATCATGTTCTACTACCATAACGCTTTTTCCAATTTTTGCTAAATTTTGAATTACTCTTGCAACTCCGGTTCTTTGAAATACATCGTTGTAAGATGATGGTTCATCAAAAAAGTAAAACTCTGTGTCTTTTGATGCAGCAGCAGCAACAGCAATTCTTTGTAATTCCCCTCCGCTTAATTCCTTTAAGCTCTGTTCCATAGAATTTTGTAATCCTAATTCCTTGATCAGTTCTCTTGATACGCCTCGTTCATCATACTTGTCAAGAAGTTCTTTACCTGTTCCTTCAAATGCTTGAGCAATATGATGAACTTGTTGTGGTTTAATTGATGCTCTAATTTGTTTTTGTTCAATTTTTTCAAAATGTTGTTTTAGTTCTGTTCCACTATAATGTTTTAAAATTTCATCCCATTCCGGCGGATTTTCATATCTTCCCAAATTTGGTTTAAGGTTTCCTGATAGTATGTTGACTACTGTACTTTTACCCATTCCATTTCTTCCTAATAATCCCACAACCTCTCCTTTTTTTGGTGTGGGTAATTTGTAAAGTCGAAATGAATTCATCCCATATTGGTGGATTTTGTCTGTAGCTAACTCACTTGCTAGATTGACAATTGTTATTGCATCAAATGGACATACTTTGACACAAATTCCACAACCATTACAAATATTCTCATCAATCTGAGCTTTTTTTGATTCTTCATTAATTGTAACACATTCTGCGCCTGATTTGTTGACTGGGCAATATTTTATACACTCTAAACCGCATTTTTGTGGCTGACATAGATCTTGATCTAAAACTGCTACTCTGTGAGTCATGTTGTAATCGGATATTTTCTTTGCTTTATACCTATTTTGAGCATTTTGAAATCTGGCGTTACGTTAATAGATGAGAATTTGACATGTAATTTCAAGCCGGCCATAGCGTTAGGGTGCGACCCAATCCCGTTCCGAACTTGGAAGTCAAACCTGACGTCGCTGTTGTGCTACTAAGATGCGAGAGCTCTTGGGAAGCAACAGTGCTGGCATTTTCTATTCTTCAACCAATCTTTTAATATCGACTAGATTGGATTGATATGAATTCAATGCCTAACTGTAGTGTTTGTGGAGAAATATGTGATAATGATATTAGATTACTAAATCACATGATGGAAAAACATGGTTGGAGAAATCCTAACGTTGGAACCCCTGACAGAAATAGTAGGGGATACTAGTTTCAAAGTCTCTGTAGATAATCTAAAATCAATCTTACTCCAAAACCTGTAGCTCCTTTTGGATTATACGATTTTTCTTTTGTAGCTCCTTGTGTCCATGCAACTCCTGCAATATCAATATGAGCCCATGGTGTTTTTTCAATTGCATTTTTCAAAAATGCTGCAGCTGTAATAGTTCCAGCCGCTCTACCTATTCCCACATTTTTCATATCTGCCACATCCGATTTTATCATATCCATATAGTCTTGGTTTAATGGAAGTTCCCATATTTCCTCTGTAGTTCTTTTAGAAGATTCACAAATTTTCTTTGTCAGCTTTTCATCATTTGATACTATTGCTGCCACATTGGTGCCAAGTGCTACAATACATGCACCTGTAAGAGTTGCAAAATCAATAATTGCTTTTGGAGAATATTGTTTTTCTCCATACGACAATGCGTCAGCTAGAATCAATCTACCTTCCGCATCTGTATTTAGAATCTCCGCTGTTTTTCCACTGTACAACTTTATGATGTCTCCGGGTCTATATGATTCCCCACCAGGCATATTTTCTACTGATGGAATGATTCCAACAATATTGAGTGGTAATTTTAATTCTGAAACTGCTTTCATTATTCCTAGTACTGTACATCCGCCACATTTGTCAAATTTCATTTCGTCCATTGCGCTTCCCGGTTTTAACGAAATGCCTCCTGTATCAAATGTCACTGCTTTTCCTACCAGTACAATTGGTTTCTCGTTTTTTGGCCCATGATTATGTTCTAAAATAATTAATTTTGGTTGATTTTTACTTCCTTGACCTACTGCTGAAATTCCTCCGAAACCTTTCTTCTTTAATTCAGGCTCGGAAATTACATTGCATCTCATTTTATTCTTTTTAGCAATAGTTTTTGAAAAATTTGCTAATGTTGTAGGAGTGCATTCGTTAGGAGGTAGGTTGGCAATACTTTTAGTAAAAATTGCACCATCTGCTACAATTTCAGATGTCTTGATGATTTTAGAAATTTTTGTTGATTTTGAAACGATTATGATTAGGTCAGGAGAGGGCTCTGTCTTCTCTGCTTTGAATTTATCAAATTTGTAAAGAGCCATTTTAGTACCTTCAACTATTTGAGAAACTGTGGAAATTGGATCATGAATAAAACTAGGAGGAGAAACAATGGAAAATTCTTTCAATTTTAGTTCTCTAGCTTTTTGAGCAATTTTACCTGAAACAAATCTTATTGTATCGTTTGTTAGATTTTCTTTTTTGCCTATCCCTGCAAGAAGTATTCTTTGTATGGGTTTTTTTTCAGATAATGGAACTATGTTCATCTTTCCCAATTTTCCTTCCATATCTTTAAGAGATTGATTGATAGCAACGGTAGTTTTAGTGTCAAACTTTGGCAGTCCTAAAACTTTGCTAGTATTTTCTAGTACAAATCCACATAGAAGACTGGTCTTCTTTGAAGAATTTTCTATTTTTATTTTCACTATATTCTATTTTTTGTAGTAATATTTAGATTTACTACCAATCTATAATTTTGCTATTTGTAATTAGACTAGATGATCTGACAAACACCGATTTAATCGTTTTACAATCTTCATTACATACTTCATTTCCAATTAAGAATGATTTTTCTGTTTTTTCAGATAAAATAGATTTTATTAATGGGATCAATGCTGCTCTTCCTCCATATGCTCTTTTCTTACAAATTAACCAAAACATATCCAAAGCTGATTCATCTAATATTTCATCTCGAATTTTTTTACCAAATTCTGAATAGTGTCCTACCATTGTAATTTTTCCTCTAGCAAAAAAATTAATGATTTTTGCAAATTTTACACACAAATAGCATTGATTATCATATAACACAATTGGAATATTCTCTTTAATTTCCATAATTGTACATAGCAACGATCAAATTAAAATTTTACAAACTTATACATGAAATTAATTTTGATTATTTATGAAATCCATCTCTGAAAATCCTGATTTTAATAATACTAAGACTGAAGAATTCCCTTGTATTTCATGTCATACAAATTGCTGTAAAGAATATGTCATATTTGTCAATGCTCACGACGTTTATCGCCTCACTACTGGATTGGGATTGGCGCCTGAAAATTTTTTAGAACTCTATGGCGCAAAGGATTATTCTTTAGGAATTAACGTAAAAGAAGGTCTAATAGATCTCGCATTGAAACAAAATAATGGCACATGTGAATTTCTTGAAGAACATAAAGATTTCTTTAGATGTACCGTAAATGAAATCAAACCTAGTGTATGTAAATCATATCCATTTGAAATGAAAAATGGAAAATTAAACCAGATGACTAGTATGATGTGTCCGGTAGATTGGAATATTGCAGAATTTGAAAAAATGATGATATCTCATCTGAAAAAAGATGAATTTGAATGGAAGTTTTATGATGAACTTGTCAAAGAATGGAATACAAAACATTGGGGGAAACCCTTGTCTGTGTTTCTGAAATTTATGTTAGATAAAGTAAACTCTTCTATGACATCTTGATTGTTTTTTGAATTATGATCTCTCTTTCAGTTTTTGAATTAGTATTTTCTTTAGAAGTAGATTTTTATTCAATTTGCAAGTATAACGTTGCAAATGGGGCTCAATTATTATCAAATTAAGAAAAATATTCTTAGGGCCCGAAAATTAGTCATTAAAGGAACCAATGCTGCTGGATCTGGTCATCCTGGGGGTTCTTTTTCCATGGCTGAAATATTGGGTTGTTTATTTAACAAATATCTGAAATTTGATCCTAAAAATCCCCAATGGGAAGACCGGGATCGTTTAGTTCTATCAAAAGGACATGCTGCTCCTGGATTGTTTTCTAACATGGCAGTTGCAGGATATTTTCCAGAATCTGAAATTGAAACATTAAGAAAATTTGGCAGTAGGCTACAGGGGCATCCTGATCTGAAATGTCCTGGTGTAGAATTTTGTGGCGGTTCTTTGGGTACTGGATTATCTTATTCTATTGGAATTGGACTGGCAGCAAAAATTGATTCTAAGAATCATCATGTCTATACAATTATTGGAGATGGGGAATCTGATGAAGGACAAGTTTGGGAGGCTGCAATGACTGCTTCAAAATACAAAGTTGATAATCTAACTGCTTTTCTTGATAGAAATTTCATTCAACAGGATTCATACACTGAAAAAGTTATGCCTCTTGATGAAAAATTGGAGGGAGATGACATATCTGAAATGTGGAAGGATGCATCACGTTGGAAGACAGGTGATAAATGGCGTTCATTTGGTTGGAATGTGATTGAAATTGATGGACATCGAATAGAACAAATCGATGCAGCAATTGCAAAAGCAAATGCTACAAAAGGCGTGCCTACAATAATCATTTCTAGAACAATAAAGGGAAAATCTGTAGAGCATATGGAAGACAATCCCCAATGGCATGGAAAAGCTCCTGATTCAGATGTTGTTCCAATAATTGATCTTGAATTGGATTCACAATTCATGATTTCGCCATCAATTATTGCAGGTGATATGACAAATTTAGAAAATGAAATTAAACGATGCGTGTCAGGTAGAGCAGATTACATCCATCTAGATGTAATGGATGGACAGTTTGTTCCGACAAAAACTTTTGATCATAACAAAATCAAAGAATTAAGACCTTTGACAGTAATTCCTTTTGATACTCACTTGATGATCAATGATCCTGTTAGACATGTAAAAGACTACATCGATGCTGGCAGTGACATTATCACTGTTCATGCAGAAGTTACTGATGAGTCTAGTTTTGGTGAAATTCATGATCTGTTAAAACAAAATCAAGTAGGTGTTGGTTTTTCAATAAATCCTGAAACTGAATTACCTGAATGGTCTTACAAATTTTTACCTTCTCTTGATCAGATAATTGTAATGTCTGTTGTACCTGGAAAATCAGGCCAAAAATACATTGAAGAAACACACACAAAAATGACTAGATTAAACTCTATTCTAAAGGAACATAATTTTTCAGGCTATATTGAGGCTGATGGGGGTGTTAATCTTGAAAATATTGGCTCTGTATTTGCTGATGGAGCAAGAGCTTTTGTTGGAGGTGGTGCCATTATTGGACAGCAAGATGTTAGAGCCGCCATCAGAGATTTCAGAACTGAGATATTGAAATCAAGAAGACGAGTCTTACTTGAAAAAGCAAATGAATTAGGTGGAATAGACTTGGTAAACAAATGGATTGGATTGCATGTAATTGGAGAAAAACAAGAACAACTTAAAAAAATTGCACAGGAGGCAGGATATCTTTGAATGAACCAATAATGACTGACATGCGCTCAGAATATTCAAAATCACTAATTCAACTAGGAAAAGAAAATCCAAACATTGTTGTCTTGGGTGCAGACACTACTGATTCACTTAAAACTTCTGGATTTGGGAAAGAGTTTCCTGATAGATTTTTTAATGTAGGTATTGCTGAAGCAAATCTTGTTACTATCTCAGCTGGATTAGCTGTGTCTGGAAAAACATCTTTTGCAAGTACATATGCTATATTTTTACCCGGTAGAGCAGTTGATCAAATTCGAAACAATATTGCTTATCCATCACCTCCTGGAAAAAAAGGTCTTAACGTGAAATTGGTTACCTCTCATGGTGGTTTGTCTGTAGGCCCTGATGGTGGTTCTCATCAACAAATTGAAGATATTGCAATTATGAGAGTCATTCCAAATTTTCGAGTTTTTATTCCTGCTGACACTGTTGCCGTTTCAAAATTAACTCGATTAATGGCAAATGAATATGGCCCATTTTACATGAGGATGGCAAGATCTGCAACCCCATTAGTTCATTCTGATTCCCAGGAATTTCAAATTGGAAAAGGAATCACAATGAGGGATGGTTCTGATTGTACTATTGTTGCATGTGGCACAACTGTCAGAATGGCTTTAGAGGCTGCTGAATCATTACAGCAAGAAGGAATTTCTTGTAGAGTTTTAGATATGTTTTCAATCAAACCAATTGATAATCAATTATTGGAAAAAGCTGCTAGAGAAACTGGCTGCATTGTAACAACTGAGGAACATAATATTATCGGTGGAATGGGTTCTGCAGTTGCAGAATCTGTCTCTGAATCTTACCCTGTACCTATAAAGAGAATTGGAGCCCAAGATATGTTTGGAGAATCTGCACGTGATAATGAAATCCCATTACTCTTAGAAAAACACGGAATAACATCTTTTAATATGGCAAAACAAGTCAAAGAAATTAGGAGTAAAAAATTATGAAAATTTTTCTAGACACTGCTAACCTTGAATCAATCAGAAAATTCAATGACATGGGACTGTTAGATGGTATTACCACCAATCCTTCACTCATGTCAAAAGAAGGTGGTAATCCAAAGGATGCAATGGAAGAGATTACAAAAATTATCAAAGGTGATGTGAGTTTAGAAGTTGTTAGTACTGAATATTCTGGAATGGTGGAAGAAGGCAAACGTCTTCGTCAATATGGAGAAAATGTTGTAGTGAAAGTTCCTATGACTCCTGATGGTCTTAAAGCATGCAAATCTCTATCATCTGAAGGAATTCCTGTAAATGTCACATTGGTATTTTCTGCAAATCAAGCTTTGCTTGCAGCAAAATCTGGTGCAAAATATGTTAGTCCATTTATTGGAAGATTAGATGATATTGGACAAAATGGGATGGAACTAATTAAAGAAATTAAAGAAATTTTTGAGCACTATAAAGATACTCTAAACACACAAATTCTTGTTGCAAGTGTACGTCATCCTTTACATGTAATTGATGCTGCAAAAATTGGTGCAGATGTTGTTACATTGCCTCCTACAGTTTTGGATAAAATGTTACAGCATCCTTTGACAAAAATTGGTTTAGAAAATTTCCTTGCTGATTGGGACAAACTAAAGTCTGGAAATCCTGATATCAAAATATAGATAAACTCCTCTAAATGAAATTAGAAAAATTAAAAATTGAGGCTTATTATTGCGATCCTTTATTTCTGCTTTTTCTTGAACCAGTTCCTCTACCTGTGACTCTAGTCATTCCTTCTGTAGAAGGTCTAGCTTTTGGATCAGGCATATCTCCTAGTTTTCTTGAACCAGTTCCTCTACCCGTATGAACCATTCTTCCTGCGGTTGCTTTTTTTCTTGCTTCTTGGATCTTTCTAAATTCGTCTCCAGACCATTTGGAAGCATCTTCATCCACTTCGATAGTTCCTGTGCCTCTACCTGTTCGTATTCTGATTTTGCCCATAATTAAGATTGAATTATCTTGTATTTATCTAAGCTCATTTTTTATGAGATCTAAATTTTTAATTTTAGCTATTAATCCATCCTAATTTTTTGAAATATGCAAACATCATGATTGCAGGAATTGCGGATGCAAAAATAACAATAATGAATGTTGTAAATGGTCCCAAGATCAAAACATCACTTCCAATACCTCCTGGCAAATCAACATTCATTCCATAAAATGTTCCGATTACTGTAGATGGAATTGCCAATGTGAAAATTATTGTTAAAACCGCAAGAACCTTGTTTGTTTTCTCAGTGCTTAACACAAAGTCTGTATCTTTGTAAATTTCCATAGTTTCCCTTGATTCTTCCAATGTTTCAATAACCTTGTCAATGTGGTCAATTACATCGTCATAATACAACGTAATTTCATCATCATCGCTTCCTGAATATTTTTTAACATTTTTTGCTATTTCTAATACAAATTTTTTCAACGGATTGGCTATTCTTCTCAATCTATTAATTTCTCTTCTGAGTAATGCAATGCTTCTTGCTACTGGCTTTGTCTCATCAAAAACTCTATCTTCGATTTCATCAAGATTTGCAATAATTTTTCTTGATGTGTGTAACAGATCATCTACTAACACGTCCAAGATTTCATGAAGTAGCATTCCTGATGATCTACCTAACAGTGTATCCTTTCTTTGTTGATCCGAATTTGATTTACAAATATCCACTAATTCAACTAATGGTTTAAGATCTCCTTGGTGAACAGTAACTAGAAAATCTTTTCCCACAAATATTGATAATTGACTATTTTTTGACGTTGCTATTTTTTGTGCCAGTGGTGGAAAATGGAGAATTACAAAAAAGTGGTCATCATAACTATCTAATTTTGGAAGTTCAAATTTAGTCATACAGTCTTCTATGTTTAATTTATTGAAATCATATTTTTCTGCTAATTTTTCAACATCTTCTCTATCAGGATTTTGTAAATCAATCCACACAAATTTTTCACCTTGAATTGTTTCTATCTTGTTTTCAATAGATGTCTCCGTTGTTTTTCTACTGGAACGTAACCTATTTGTGATGAATCCTTTCTTCATGTCGAAAAATACCCTGATACAACAAATTTAAAGCGATCGCTATAATCATGCTGAAATTAATTTCATCATTAAATTGAGGCTAGTATAATTTGATTAAATTATTTATTTTACCCATGGGAGAAAATAGTTAGTACTTACCCACACTAGTCCTATAGATATTGCCATTGCAATCCACCATTTTCGCATACATGGATTCTAAACTAGTCAATAATAAATCTACAGCCCAATTTTCAACAAAATCTTAAAGATTATTACTGGATAAACAAATTTCTTTTTTGTGGCCTTCGTAGTACAGTGGTTAGTATAGAGGATTGTGGATCCTCGGACAGGAGTTCGATTCCCCTCGAGGGCCCTCTCAATTTAGTTTAAGTGAGGAATATTTTGATATAAGCCAACAATTACTAATGATTGAAAAAATAGGATGATAAATTAATTTGAAGAAAAATCTAAACAAACTCTCAATATTGCTTACAATTAGTCTTGTTGGTTTCATAGGATTCGCAATTACTGCATCAGCTACCGATTCCACTATTCCTGACTGGGTAAAAAATAATGCAAAGTGGTGGTCTGAAGGAACTATCAGTGAATCAGATTATGTCAAATCATTACAATATCTTGTTAGTAATGGAATAATCCAAATTCCAATTACTGAAGTAACTGCTGCTCAAACAGCATTAACTGATGAGGAACGTGCCCAATCATTTAGAGTCACAATTTCAAACATTGTATCACCAATTGCAGTTTCATATTTTGAAAAATTTGAAATATCTACTTCTGAACCTGGTACAGCCGACGATCCTCGTGGAAGAATGTATGATTTTAGAGATATTACTCCAAAATTCTTTTTAGAATCTTTGCCAAGTGCAGATAAAAAACAATTCTATGAATTTGTTGGTGATTGGATGGATAGGGGAGATCTCCTAAACAAATTTGATGTTAACATTGATGTATTAGATGGTAAAGGCAAAACAGTTCAAACTTGGGAGTTTGTATCATGTGAAATTACCAGTTATGGTACTTATCTTCAAGATACTGTTTTCATATACCAATTTTCAGGAAATCAGGATTCTGAAATAAGGGACAGAACTAATTTTAGTTGTACTGGAATTCATTTAACAGTTCCATAATAATTTCATTCAAATGCACCCATTTTGTGGATCAATTATGATTCGAGCATTTGTTGTTAAATACCATTAAGAGGAATAATTAATACCAGCACATCCACATGTAAGGCAAGTTTGAGAAAAATTGAAATTATTTGCTATGATCAGCAAAGCCAAAGTGTAGAATTTACTTTTAAAAAATTCAAGATTCCATTTCACGTTGAATTAACCATGGCAGAAAATGAAAGGCTTTTGCGTTATACTGGAATATGTCCTGATTTATTAGCCAATTCACTAACAAACGAATTAAACAAAATTATTGATACTCGAAGAAAAGAGTTGTATGTTACTAGTTTAGCTATTGAGGCTACATTATCTGACTATCTTTCAAACTATGCAAAAGAACTTGAAACGAAACAACTCAAAGTGAAAAAGAAAAAATTAATTGAAGAATACGAATCTCTGATAGAACCTAATGTCAAATTCAACAAGAACCTTCTTTTTATGATAGTTATTGCTGCAGGAGTTGCAGTAGCTGGACTTTTTGCAAATAATGCTTCTTTGGTTATTGGTGCAATGCTGATATCACCATTACTTGGACCGATTTCTGCTTTCTCCTTTAACACTGCAGTAGGCAAGACTGACAAAATGCTCAAAGCACTAGTTTCAGGATTAATTTTACTTGTTTCAGTTATTGCAACTGGTGCTATTTTAACAGGAATTACAGTTCAATTCGTAGATTTGCCATTGACTGATGAAATATTATCTAGAACCGTTGTTTCTCCTGTATTTTTAGCAGTAGCTATAGCACTTGGATTGGCAGGAGGTATTGCAATGTCTACAAATATTCCTGGAATTTTAGTTGGTGTAGCGATAGCAGCAGCTTTGGTTCCACCTGCTGCAGTTGCAGGAATCGGGATTGCGTTATGGGATTTTGAAATATTTTCTAGTGCCTTGACTCTAACTGCTGCAAACATCATAGGACTAGTTTTGGGAATGATGGTTGTTTTTTTTATAGGCGGTGTTACCCCCAGAAAGTTTTACGAAAAAGAAAAAGCTCAACAACACATGGTAATCACAATAAGCATTTTCATTGGATTAAGCATATTATTAGGATTTTTGTCATTTAAACCATAACCAAAATAAAATCCATCTATGTAAAGAAAAATAATTAAAAGTAATCTGCCCAGCCTCTTTGCATCATTATGGTAGCAGTAGATTCACTTAGACAAACTGCCTTGCCATTTGATGTCTTCATTAGTAATTCCAATCCTTCATTACAGATTACATCGCTTGCATTGATTCCTGTTCTCATCTGTTTTAGAGGAGACTGTATCTCTTGTTGCATTATTCCGTATTCAAATTTTAAAAACAAACTTTTTGCACTCTCACCAGTAATTTTCACTTGGTATTCACCAAATTCCCGTAATACTTCAGTTGTAGTGACAGTTTCAGAAAATTTTGGAGAATCTACCAATGGAACAACTTTATGATAAATAGTCACTCCTTCTGGTGAAATTATATCCAGTGTAATCTCGTATAATTGAACAGGATTTTGTATTATGCCTGAAATTATAATTTCATCATCTTTTTCATAGAATTTTTTATCCAAAATTCCATTTACTTGATTGACTAGAATGTGTTCTTTTGGATCAGCCTTTCCAATAACCTCTGTTCCTACAATTTTTACTTGTTGCACATGGTCACCTAAAGTCATAGTAAGAATTGTTTCATCCTCGCTTTTTGTCGTTTCATAATTCATTGTTTGTTTGTCGTTAATCCAAACAGCTTGAGGATTTTTAATTAATGTCTCAGGTAAATGTGCTACAAATTTGTCATTGTTAATTTTTCCTACAAAATTAAAGGTGAGGCTCTTTCTAACAGTATCAACATCAATACTAACCAAATTTCTCTCCGCCTTGTATGCAACATCTACAGGATATTTTGAAACACTAGAACCTACATTATGAAATACTTCAAATCCTACATCAAGTTCAACAACATTGATTATTCCAATCATCCAAGGATGTATTTTGCAAAAATATTTTATTTCACCAAGATTTTCTTCACTAAACATTATAGCGTATCTGCTTCCAGGATCCATGTATCCACTATCAAAAATTCCTGTAAGACCTAAATCTAAACTTCCAGAAGTAACAGTATGATTATCAGTATCTGCATTTCCCCATTCAACTTTGTCTCCAGGTCTTATTGAAATTTCAGTAGGCAAATAATGTGCAGGGGCATTAGGATCAGATGAACCTGCAGGAATCTGAATTTTCCATGTTTCACCATAACTTGGAACAATTGTAATTGTAAAAAAGACTAGAATGGAAAGAAATACTATTTTTGAATTCATTTGTTAGGATTATTATTTTTAGTATATTAGACAGAATGATGATTTCCAAAAATGAGAAGATCAAGTCAAATAAATAATTAAATCCAATTCAATTCGTGAAATTCATTTTTGATAATTAACAAGTATCTAAATATGTAAAATTATACAAATATTACCATGAGTGGAAATGATAATCATTCTCTAGATTCTGATGAATTGTATTCTTTACTTGAAAAAAAAGAACCGATGTTATTGTTTGATCTTAGATTACTTGAATCCTACAAATCTGGACATATTGATGGTTCAGTTCATGCTGTCTGTGATGCTAAAGCAAAAGAAACCATAATGCCTCAAATTCCAAAGAATGTCAAAACTGTTCTTGTGGATGATGATGGTACAATGGCATCAGAAATTTCTGCAATGATGCGCTCTTTTGGATTAGATGCACATTATCTAAAGGGAGGAATGAAAGAATGGAATAAAGAAACTGTTCGGGGTAGTCCTTCTACTACTATTCATCCTGATGAT
The DNA here is from genome assembly GCF_054095695.1 of Candidatus Nitrosopumilus sp. bin_6a. Taxonomy (NCBI): domain Archaea; kingdom Thermoproteati; phylum Nitrososphaerota; class Nitrososphaeria; order Nitrosopumilales; family Nitrosopumilaceae; genus Nitrosopumilus; species Candidatus Nitrosopumilus sp. bin_6a. Next base: position 331,369 of record NZ_JBSWSR010000001.1, on the reverse strand, counting down.
TTATGGGAAAAAATATCTAATCATAATCTGTTCTTACTTGATGTTAGAAACAAGGATGAATTTTCTGATTTTAAAATTCCAGGCAGTGTAAATATTTCACTTCCAGATGTATTTTCTTCTGAAAATCTCTCAAAGATTCCAAAAGATAAAGAAATAGTCACTATCTGTCCTCATGGAAACAGAGCAATGATTGCAACATTTGCTCTTGCAAGAAATGGCATCCAATCACATGTTCTTGAAGGAGGACTTGCTGGATGGAGTCAAGTGTTAAACACTGTGAAAGTATCTGATAATCCAACCGTTATTCAGATTGAAAAGGTTGGCAAAGGTTGTCTTTCACATATGGTTATTTCAGAAGGGCAGGCAATTGTAATTGATCCTCTTTTTCCTGCAAAAAAATATGAAGATATTGCCAAAAAAGAAGATGCAAAGATTGTAAAAATTTTAGATACACATCAACATGCGGATCATATCTCATCAGCACAACATCTTGCAGAATTGTCAGGCGGTTCAATGTATGAAAGCGGACATGAAGAATGGGAGAGATCTGCAAATCTAGTAAAAGACGGAGATGAAGTATCCTTTGGTAAATCAAAACTCCAAGTAATTCATACTCCTGGACATACGCCTGGCAGCTTGTGTTATTTGATTGATCAAAAGTATGTGTTTACAGGGGATATTCTGTTCATTGAAAGTATTGGAAGACCAGATCTTCGCGATAAAGCAGAAGAGTTTGCACGTCACCTGTATGATTCATTACATGACAAATTGCTAAAACTTCCTTCAGAAACCATGGTTTTTCCTACTCATCATGGAATGACAGTAGTTCCAGAAAATAATGCATATTTTACAACTATTGAAAAGGCAAAACAACATGACATACTGAAATTACCAAAAGAAGAATTTGTAAAACATGTAGTCAGTATTACTGTTCCAAGACCTATGAATTATCAGAAAATTATTCAGATTAACAAAGGCACCATTCCCTTAATTCCTACTGATATTCCTGATTTGGAGATTGGTCCAAACAGATGTAGTATTGCTGGAACTTAGAATCTGATTTTATCACTAGATGAAACTCGATAAACAATATTTTAGCCACAAAAATGCCTAAAATGAGATGAACTTTAACTTGACAAGCAAATTAAAGATTTTATAATTTTAAAAAATTCCAAACTTGCTTGACTCCATCTCTTCTTTAATAGCTAATTTGAATCTGGGTGATTTAGGTTCTACATTTTTTGTCAACCATGACAGAAATTTCTTATCTGTACCTTTTCCTTTCAATTTTTCAAAATCCCCCCCCATCATCTCTGCTAATTTCTCAATCAGGGATTTGTTTACGCTTAATACAAAAAAATGCCAACCAAAAGCAAATTCTGAATCTGTCATCATAAAGTCTTCTCCCCCGTGCACCATTTCTTCTAATAGTGTTAATTGGTGAGTTAACGCTTTACTAGTTTTATCGTAATCTACGGCGGAAACATTGATGTTTAATCGACTTTCCATATTCTGTTTACATAAAAACAAAATAAAAGGATTGCACAAGTTATTCTTCTAATAAATATTCAAAATCTATATTAAAATGCATCTTCATTATGTTGATGTATGTTTTAATAGATTCTGGAATCTCTTCTCCGCATACTACTCCTAATTTCTTTGCATTAATCCAAATTACTAACGTTTGTATGATTGTTAGAAATCTATCATTTTTAATTTCAGGTGATCCAATTGCTTTGGTATATCTTTCTGCAAATTCCCATGCTGTTACAAAATCAACACATTTTACACCAAAAATTGCTAGTATCTGTTCTTGCATATTTTGTGCTTTTTTGAATGGAACTTTATTCAGAATATATGGAAAATCTACTTTGTCTGGAAGACAATCTGGAAGAGGTCCCCAAATTGTAATTATCTTTGTCTCGGGTTTTAATTTTTCAAATTTTTCTATCATTTTGGCAATTATAGTCTCATCTGTAAACCAAAATAAGATAACTGACGCATCTGAAATATCTGATTCTTCTATGTTTTGACAAACTAATCTTGCGTTAATTTTTTTCTCTTCTAAAATTTTCTTTGCATTTTCTATTTTTTTTGAGTTAATATCAATTCCAATTGCATTTTTTACTCCAAATTCATTTACAGCTATTTCAATTCCTTTTTCATCACTGCATCCTAAATGATAAAAGGTGTCTTCTTTATCCAATCCCACAAATTTGAAAATCTCCCTAAATGATTTTTCAGGTAATTGCACATCTTCACCATTAAGTAAATTGTCTGGAAGTGTTTCTAAATATTCTTCAATTTTCATTATCAGTAATACTGTAAACGAGAATTTATTCTCTTATGCTTTCTAATTTTGAAACTGCTTGCCACAATTGCGTTCTAACGTATGAAGGCATGTTTGGGTCTTGTGTGACATCATCTAGTAAACTGATTGTGTTTGCTGCTCTTACTGACAATGAATATTCTGGATTGTTAAGATCTGCAATCAAGTCTGTAATTGACTTTTTAATTGTCTTTGGAGTTGAATTGCTTGCAGTGATCTGTTCTAACGTTTCAATTGCTTCCTTCATTGATTCTTTATTTTGAGCATCGTCAGCCATTTTTTACACCTTTTCTTAAAAATTAGAGGTATATAGTTACATCTCTACAAAGACATTGTCTGATTCGACAACAACGTTGTATGATGTTAAATCTCTAATTTTTGCTGGGAATTTAACTAATTTTCCGGTTTTACAATCAAATTCTGCTGCATGCCATCCGCAAGTAATAGTGCAACCATCTAATTTCCCTTCGGACAAGCTTGAACCTGAATGTGTACATGAATCATCTGTAGCATAATAATCACCATCGATGTTTGCAACTAGAATATCTCTGCCGTCAATTGATACCTTGATCATTTTTCCTGGTGATATATCTGAAGTTTTACCAGCTATAATTTTTCCCATTGAATTTTTATCTAATTATTCTTAATAATTTTTTGGATATGGTGGAGATAAAAATTAGGAATGCTACTAATTTGGATAAAATTCCAGTTTTAAAATTCTGCAAAAATACTTTTTCCTGGGGTGATTATATTGAGCATGTTTGGGATTATTGGTTATCTGAAGGGGATTTGTTTTTAGCTCAAAAACAATATCCAATTGGAATATGCCATGCAAGCTATTCCAAAGATCAAATTTGGATTGAGGGAATTAGAATAGATCCTAAATTTCGTCGTCAGAACATTGCATCCCAATTAGTCAAACATGCTGAAATGATTGGAAGGAAAAAAAATCTCCCTTTTTCTTTCATGCTAATAGACACTGAAAATATCGAATCTTTATGCATGGCACGCTCTCTAAACTATGATGTTTTCCAAACTTGGAATTTCTATTCTTTGGAACCAAAAATTAATTTGAATCATGATATTACATTTGTAAAATCCCTTGACGCTAAACTTTATTCTCATTATGTCAAATCATGGAGGTGGCTTTCAATTGATAATGATCTATTGACATCTTTTTATGAAAAAAACTCTATAGTGAAATCTGATGTAAATGATAAAAGTTCTACTGCATTCCTTACTGATTCAGAACATTTTGATAATACATTGATCGTTACGATGTTTTCAAATTCAAATGATTCTGCGCTAGAAATTATCTCTTTTTTACAAAATTTCGGTATTGAAAAAAACTATGAGCGAATTCAAATTTTAACTAGAGATAAATTGCCAAATTTTGATTCATTAGAATACAAAATCTCATTTCGTTTAATGAAAAAAGCTTTAGTTTGATTTTATAATTTTTATTGTATTGTTTAAAATTCCTAAACTCTCAATTTCCATCTCCACTTTATCTCCATCTTTTAAAAATACTGCATTTGGTTTATTCAGCATTACTCCTGCAGGAGTTCCTGTGGAAATAATATCTCCTTTTTCCAATGTCATCACTTTGGAAATCTTTGAAACAATTTCTGGAATTTTAATGAACATATTACTTGATGAAGAATTTTGTCTTAATTCACCATTAATTTTTGTAGTCATTTTGAGATTTTGAGGATCTTGAATTTCATCCTTTGTTGTTATCCATGGCCCACACGGTGCAAAAGAATCAAAACTTTTTCCTCTTGTGAACTGTTTATCTTTGAATTGAATATCTCTTGCAGAAACATCATTGAATATCATGTAGCCAAATATCATATTGGATGCATCTTGAACACTGACATTTTTGCAATTCTCTCCTATAATCAAGGCTAATTCTATTTCATAATCTAGCTGTGTGACAAAATCTGGGCATATGATATCTGATTTTGTACTGTTTAATGCCGTACGTGGTTTGATTACGATGGCTGGATCTTCAGGCGCTTGTAATCCTTGTTCTTTTGCATGGTCTACATAGTTAAACGCTAAACAAATAATCTTGTTGGGATTTGGAATGGGGGCCAACAATTTGTATTTTGAAAGATCTTCTCCATATGGCAAATCATCAACTTTGTTTTTTATTTCATCATACCATCCATCAAAAAGAAAATCTTTTACGTTTTGAGGGATTGGTACTCCTGTCAAATAAGTAATCTCGTCTTTAGTTGATACTTTATCTCCTTTGACAAAACCATATGTTTCATTATTTCCATACGATAATCGTGCTATTTTCATTCTTGATCACTTGTGTGTAAAAATTGATTGATTTTGTGAATCTTTTCTACAATATCCAAATCTAACAAACTGAATTTCTTCTCCTTCTTTTAATTGTAGATAATGAGGTTCTGTATAAACGTCCAATTCTTCTAAACTATCTTCATTAAATTCTTCCCCGTTAAACAAAGTTTTTGGAATTACCATCTTAATTTCATGTGCAGTTTTTTGAGGAACCCATTGTATTTTTAGAATGTTATCTGTTTCGCCATTTTCTATAAATTCTCCTTCTAATTCGATTCCTGATTTTGTTATTGACACATTACCCAAACCTAAAAGACGAATTTGTGTTCCTTCTTTGATACTTTGTGCATCTTCTCCAGAAATGTAAAAATTCTCATCAATCTCAATTTTTCTTTTTCCCATATCATTAACTGGATGATTAGGAATTTCTATTGATGATATTGGTAAATTTCTTACTGTTAGTTTTTTGGCATTGCTTACCATGAATAGCCTGATACTACTTGCATCCACAAATTTTCTGTTAAATGCTTCAAGTGCATCAAATGGTGCTAGTGTGTTTGCTTTGGTTAATCCCAAAGACATTATGAATTTCCTTATTGCTTCGGGTTTAATTCCTCTTCTTCGTAGTGCCTCCAAAGTTGGCAATCTTGGGTCATCATACCATGAAACCTTGCCTTCTTCAATCAAGGGTTTGATTATTCGTTTTGAAATTGGCATTCCTTTGAATTCTAGCCTTGAGAAAAATCCCTGGAATGGCTTTCTCATGTGTAATGCATCTAAAATTGCATCAATTAGCTCTTTTCTCAATTCAAATTCTTTTGAACGAAATGCATGTGTAACTCCATCCATGCTGTCTTCTATGGCAACAGCCATATCGTAGCTTGGCCAAATTCTATATTTTTCTCCTAATGTGTAGTGTTTTCCTTCAATGATTCTAAATAATACTGGATCTCTCATAACCGCATTGTCTGCTTTCATATCTCCACGAAATCTCACGATGGCATCTCCTGGTTTAAATTTCTCATTCATTTTTTCCCAATTTTTATAATTTTTTTCAATATTTTCTGTACTGCATTTACAAGATTTTCTTTCTCTTCTATTTTTGCTAATGTCTTCTCTTTTGCATGTACAAACGTAAGCTTTACCTGAATTGATTAATTCAATTCCTTTCTCATAAAATATTTCCATATCATCTGATGTGTTTTTTACTGTATCAAATTCAATTCCTAACCACTCTAGTCCTACTTTGATGGCTGCATGATATTCCATTCTTTCTGCTTCCGGATTCGTATCGTCCATTCTTAGAATGAATTTTCCACCATACATCTTAGCATATTCTGAATTGATGATGGCTGCCTTTGCATGACCAATGTGGGGGTATCCATTAGGTTCAGGTGGAAATCTTGTAATTACTTTTCCATGTACTGCATTTTTTAGTTCTGGAAGTCCTTCTCGCTCTTCAATTTTTTCTTTGGGAATTAAAATCTCTGGAAATTTTTCTTTAATTTCTTTTTCTTGTTCGTCTAATGACATCTGATTAACTGATGAAACGATTTCAGAGATTTCTGGAGATATCTCTTTTACTTTAGTTCTAAGTTCTGCTTTTGTCCCAAGAATTTTTCCTATAATTATTTTGTCTCTGGTTTCTCCTTCATGCTCAAAAGCATTTTGAAGAGCCATTTTCCGAATTTCTTTTCTTAGTTCTTCATCCATGTTGATTTTTACCTATTGCAACTATACGCTTCTTTTAACTACAAAATCTAATAATGAAATTAGTTCCGTTTTAGCAGAACCTGAATATCCAGCTAGTGATTTTTCAGCTTTTTCAGCGTATTTTAGAGCCTGTCCTCTGACATTTTCTTCAATTCCTAAGGATCTTATGGCTTCTACAGCCTTGTTGAGATCCGTTCTTGAAACTTTTGAATTTCCAAATGCTTTCAAAATGATTTTTTTATCATTACCTTTTGCTAATTTTATTGCCATTAAAATTGGTAGTGACTTTTTACCCTCTCTTAGATCATTACCTACTGGTTTTTTTGTAATTTTAGGATCTCCCATCACTCCTATGAGATCATCTGTAATTTGAAATGCAATACCTAGATTTCTTCCAAATGATGAAAGATTTGAAATGTCTTTTGGTTTGTTTGTTGCACATATTGCCCCCATTGCACATGACACATCAAATAGTGCAGCTGTTTTTTTACCTATCATTGTAACATATTCTGCTTGTGATGGAATTTTTCTCTCCTCTGCCATTTTCACATCAAGCAATTGTCCTTCACAAATATCTACACAAGCTTTTGAAAGTCTAGAGACGAGTTGCGTTGTTGCACTAGATGATAATTTTGAATCTGTGATCACCTGAAATGCTTTTGAAAATAATACATCTCCTGCAAGAATCGCAATCGGCATTCCAAATTTCTTATGAACTGTTGGAACTCCATGACGCATCTCGTCATTATCCATTATGTCATCATGAACTAATGAAAAGTTATGTACCATTTCCACTGCACTTGCAGCTGGCATTGCGTTAGAGACTTTGCCTTTTAAAATTTGACAGCTTTTAATTACCATGTATGGTCGAAGTCTTTTTCCTCCATTTACAATTAGATGTCCTGCAGCATCATAGAGTTTCTTTGGATTTCCTTTTAATTTTGAATTCAAATACCTGTTTACTATTTTTGCATTCTGTTCAATTTGTTTAGTTTTTTTCATTTACTAATCTCCATTTGTCATCTGGCAGATGAATTTTAATTGCTTTTTGTAATTCATCATGAATTTCTCTGCTCATCCATGTAGATAAGACATTTGCATGCTTTTCAAGCATATCTTTGTTGGATTTTTCTAATAATTCTAAAGCAATGAGCATCCATGGACAATAAATTTCTGGGTTTGTCCTTAATTCAACAAGTAATTCTTTTGATGAAATCCACTTTATTTCGTCAATTTCTCCTTCAATTTCTTTTAGTTCTGTGGATTTATCAATAACTCCAATCAATGTCCCACAAATCTCATTTTCAGAACCAACTTTCTTGTATGGAACATGATACTCAAATTTGTGCAGATAATCAAGAGTGCCATTAATCCCTAATTCCTCTGGCATTCTTCTTTCTCCTGAAGAAACATATGTTTCTGATTCTCTTGGATGGCTTGCAAAAGTTCCATCCCAATCATTTGGCCATAACATTTTCTCTTTAGCTCTTCTAGTGAGAACTAATCTTCCTTCTTTATCAAACAATAGTGCTGTAAATGCTCTGTGTAATTTTCCATTAGGCAAATGGCATTTTACTTTTTCTTCAGTTCCAATCGGATTGTCGTTTTCATCTACTAAAATTACAAATTCATCAGACATTTCTTTTACCTCTAAACAACGTTCCTTCAAATGTCCTATTTTTAACCGCTTTCACAATCCTTTCAGGTTTGTTTCCGTTAACAAAAAATACATCTAACCCTGTTTTAGCAATCTTTGATGCTTCTTCTACTTTTCTTGTCATTCCACCTGTGACATCCATCTTGTTCTCTGAAATTGTTGGCTGTTCTCCTTTTAATTCATAGATCAATTTTTTTGATTTTAAATCTGCATACAATCCATCCTCATTTAATGCAAAAATACAAAGTTTAGGTTTTAGTATTTTTGCTAGATGGGTCATGATTTTGTCTCCTGATAGAATGTATGTTTTTTTCTGACCATACCATAATGCATCTCCATATGTAACTGGAATCAAGCCTGATTTTGCAATTTTTTCTATTTCTTTAATTTTTTTAATTATGGGTTTATTTCCAGACATAAAATCTGTTGGTGGAAGACAATATGGATTTAGTTTATTTTTTAGCATTGAATCTAAAATTATTTTATTTAATTCAATCATTGAATTTTTAACAATGGCTACGCCTCTTAGATCATATTTTTTCTCTTTTGTATGCATATCGTATTTTACGGACCAATAATGTCCATAGGATCCCCCTCCATGAACAATGATTATTGGCTGATTAATTTTTCTTAAACTTTTAGATAGGTTATCAATAGTTTTTTTTCTTGCTGATAGAGGTTTTTCTTTGTTTGTGATGATTGAACCTCCTAATTTTATTAGAATCATGCTGTTCAAATTTACCTGATCAATTAAAAAGTATCCAGACCCTTAAAATCAATTTTCACGGAAAAACAATCATGATTCTCATTTTTGAATTGATTCATCGTTTGTTCAAGATTTGATTCATTTGTTAGTGCAAAGATGCATCCTCCTCCACCGGCTCCTGTAATTTTTGCACCAAATGATTTGTCTTGCCCTATCTTGATCATTCTTTGCAATTTTTCATTTGAAACCCCTATTGTCTCAAGATATTCTTGATTTTCGTTTATTCTCTGTCCTATCTCCATGATGTTGTTATTTTTTAATAATTCTAAAATATCTTCTACTAATTTTGATTCTTTATCACATAAAGTAGAGAATTTTTCTTCATTTTTTTCCTTAAACTGTTTTACATTTTCTACTATCGATTTAGTCGAATGTTCTATCTTGGAATTGGCGATAACAAGATGGAAATTAGGCTCAGATTCTATTTTATTGAATCCATTCTTTTTATCATATTCTATAATCCCTCCATATGTACAAACAGTGCAATCTGCACCAGATGTGTTTTCAAAAATTGTCTTTTCAGCTTCTATTGCAAGCTCTAAAATTTCTTCTTTAGATGTTTTTTTGAATAGTCTTGAAATTGCTCCAGCTCCTGCAACACAACATGCAGATGATGAACCCAACCCTACTCCTAATGGAATGTCTGATTCTATTTTGATTCTTATTCCTGTATTTTGATTTTTTATCAATTTGTTTGCCAAATAATAAATTGGTTTTAACGGAGAATCAATTTCTGAAATTTCTTTATTGGGCTCTAATTCTAAATTACCAATGTTTGATTTAATGGAAATTTTATTTTCTTTAATTGTCTCCGCACTAACTGTAATTCTTTTATTTATTGCACATAGAATTGCTTTAACACCGTATACTACAAAATGTTCTCCAAAGAGAATTACTTTTGCAGGTGATGAAGCTTTAGATTTCAATAGAGTATACTAAAATTTTGAAAAATTATTCGATTTCTTCTTCTGTAATCTTTGTTTCAAAATCGTCGATTTCATCTTTCATTGGCTCGTCTTCTTTTAATTCTCCTCTTTCGATTAAGACTTGACGGACTAATAACCAGTAAACTGTTGCTAAGGCTTTTCTTCCTCTGTTGTTTGCTGGAATAATTACATCTAGATTTGATGTGATATTGTCTGTATTTGCAATTCCGATAATTGGAATACCTGCATTTGTTGCTTCAATGATTGCCTGTTCGTCCACTTGTGGATCTGAAACTAAAACTAATTTTGGTTCAATATAATATGGCAATGAAGGATTTGTTAAAGTTCCTGGCATGAATCTTCCCAATAGTTCCTTTGAGCCTAAACTTTCACAGAATTTCTCAATTGGGGTTTCTGCATATTGTCTTCCTGAGCACACAATAAGATTTTCAGCACCTACTCTGTTGATGAATTTAGCAGCGGTTTGGATTTTCTCTAATGTAAGATCTAAATCAAGCATGTAGAGTCCCTCAGGGCTGGCTTTGGTGATAAATGGTTTCATGAATTTTGTCTTTACTTGGGTACCTACTCTGATACCTGTAGCTAAAACCTTCTTTTTGATGTCTGTTGCTTCAGTTTGTTGACTCATGACGATTTTAAATCTCTGCCATACCGCGTATTAAATCATGCTCTGATAGTCGTAATAATTCATTGAGTTTTGCCACTCTTTCGCCCCCCACAATGCCTACTTTTAGCATTTTTGACTTTGTAGCAAGACCAATATGTGATATTTGTGAATCTGTGGATTCCCCAGATCTATGTGAAGTGATTAATTTGATATTGTTTTGAGTTGCTTCATTAGCAAATTCTAGAGCATCAAAAAGACTGCCTGCTTGATTTACTTTTAAAATTGCTGCATTACATGATTTCAAGTCAATTGCTTTTTTTAGGATATTTTTGTTGGTGACAGTCAGATCGTCTCCTGTGACCAATGTATTTGGAAATTTCTTTGTTAATTCTGACATGTCTTCAAATGCTTCTTCATGAACAGCGTCTTCAGCATAAATTAATTTGAATTTTTCAATTATATCTGCTGCAAAATCTATTTGTTCTCCAGTAGAATTTTCAAACCCTGCTCTATCATAAACATATTTTTCTTTTTTCTCATTCCATTGTGTTGATGATGCAAAATCAACTCCTAAGGATACTTCTTTTCCTAAAGTAAATCCCAAGTTCTCACAAGCTTTTGCAGAAATTTCCAATGCTTTTTGATTTTCTAATTTTGGTGCCCATCCTCCTTCGTCTCCTCTTCCATTTGTAAAGCTAGGATCTTCTTTTTCTAAAACACGACGAAGTTCTTTGTGTACTGATAGATTAGTCTCAATTGCATCTTCTATATTTTTTGAACCTGTTGCACAAATCAAAATTTCTTGAATATCTGGTGTGCCAGGTCCTGCATGTGCTCCTCCTCCTAAAATATTCCCTAAAGGAAATGGAAATCTGAATGTAGATTCTGATGACAGTGTCTTGAATAATGGCTCTCCTGATGCTTTTGATGCTGATTCCATTGAAGCAATTGTAACTGCAAAAGCTAAAGCTCCTCCTATAACTGAATAATTAGTAGAATTGTCTAGACTTTTTAGAACATCATGAATTCCTTTTAGATCTGATGATTCTAATCCGATAAATTTTTGAGAATTTTCTTTCAAGATTCTAAGACTTTCTTCAGGTTTTCCCTCTGGGAAACTTACTGCTTCGTATTTTCCTACACTTGCACCTGATGGTGCACATACTCTTCCTAAAAATTGCTTATCTGATTTGACATCTACTTCGATTGTTTTACTGCCTCTGCTATTGTATAGAATACGTCCTTCAATTGAGGAGATTTTAGCCAAGTTATTCTAACTCAGATTGAACTTCTTGTTTTCTTCTCTGAATTGCTTCGTAAAACGGAATTACTTGTTGTATTGTTTCTACAGTGGTCAAAAGCATTCTTCTGCAACAATATCTTTCAACACCTAAAGAATCAAGAGTTTTTGTAGGATCTTCTCCTGCTTTGATTTTATTTTGATAATCTTCAAATTTATCGGCAATTAATTTTCCACAAGTTAAACATCTAACAGGAATTAACACGAACGAAAAAGTAACCAAGGATTATAAAAACCATGCAAGAAAATTCCTTTGCGGACGTCGCCCAGCCTGGCCAAAGGCGCTAGCTTGAGGGGCTAGTCTCTCAGGAGTTCGTGGGTTCAAATCCCATCGTCCGCACCATGAATTTTAGATTATTTCTCTAATTTTTGTAAAATCTTGATTAATTCTGTTCTTCTTTTTTCTTCAGTTATTACCGATCTAACATCGTCAACTAGAATTCTATTTACATCAATTTTTCTTCTAGCTTCTTTTACAACTTTATCGTACATTGAAAAAGTATAAAGTTGAAGATACAAACTCTCCATTACTTCAAAAATTCTTGTTGCCTCATCAATATTGTTCATTCTAATCTTATCAAACACTTGTCTTTTTAATTCCCCTACACAATCGAGTAATCCTAGAACATATGATTCTGGCATCACTGATAATTTTTTATCTGATGGGATTTCTTTTTTTTCAACAATTGCAATTAAACAAGCTGCCTCTACAAATTCTTGTTCTGAGGTGATCAGATATCTTTCTAATCCTCCGGTTGCTTTTTTCTTGTATTTTTTTAATAGCGTCTCTGCTTGTTTCAAGTTATTTTTTCCTGTCACTAAATCTTCTTTGTGAACTGCAATGATTGATTTACTGCATAAGATGATTATTTCCCTAGTATTTTTTAGCAAAAATTCTCTGGCATCTTGTATGTCACCTAAATCTTTTGCAATTTTATTTAATGATATTTTTACATTTTTTAATGTCATGTTAACATATGTTTTAAAACTAGGATAAAGTCGTTTGCTAAGATCTTAAGAATTCCATGAAATCCTATTTAGAAAATATGAATTTTAAGAATTATTGTCTATGGAATAAAAATAACACATACGATATGTAGCCTATAACTAAAATGATTCCTTCCTTTCTAGATATGACAAACCCACTACGCATAATTGGAATTAATACAAGACTAAACGCCAGCATTATCCCAACATCAACTAATACTTGTTCACTAACTGTAATGCCTGAAATTAATGATGAAATGCCTAATATTGCTAAAATATTGAATATGTTACTGCCAATTATATTTCCAACACTAAGATCAGCATGACCTTTTCTTGCAGCAACTACTGATGTTATTAGCTCTGGGAGTGAAGTTCCTATCGCAACAACTGTCAATCCCATGAATAATTCTGATATTCCAAAATTTGCACCAATGATTACAGCATTATCTACTGTAAGAAATGATCCTCCAGTCAGGAGTAATAATCCAATCATTATTAAAATGATGGATTTGGAAAAAATATTTTTTTGGACTATTTGTGATGCCGGTATCACTTGTGTATCTGTATCTTTTTTTGAGATACGATAACTATATCCTGTAAAAACAATAATCCCAATTACAAACAATGCTCCATCAATAAAATCAATTTTACCATCCAGAATAATTCCAAGTAAAAGTATAGAAATGCCTACCATGATTGGGACTTCTTTTCGTATTGCAGATTTTGAGACAATGATTGGACTAATTATGGCAGAAATTCCTAGAATTACTCCTATATTGACAATATTACTTCCTACTACATTTCCTAAAGCAACATCCGACAATCCCTGCATTGCAGATGAAATACTTACTGCAAGTTCTGGTGTTGAAGTTCCAAAAGCAACAACAGTTAGACCAATAACTAATTGACTAACTCCAAGTTTGTTTGATATTGCTATTGATCCTCTTACTAACCACTCTGCTCCAAAGTATAGCATGGTTAATCCTACTCCTATGAACAAAAAATTGAAAATTAACTCCATAATGATTATGCAAAAATTAATTATTTGTCATTTTAAGATACTGCCAAACAATTTTTTATTGAATTTCCAACATTCTACAAAGTGAATTCAATGAAGGCAGACCTGCTTTCGAAAATGATGTAAAACAACAATTAAGAGCCAGCTGTCTTATCACGAATTCACTTACATCAAGTTGTATTTTCGAATAATTAAGATATGATCTAGTTGATTTTATGGTGATTCAAATCAACTAGTTTTGTATTTTCTATCATTTTTAGCCATATTTTGTATTTTCAAAGCTCTTATTTTGGATATAATTTTACAAATAATATGGAAATTACTGTTGATCAAATGTATAATATTGAAAATAAAGGCCATGAAATGGGATTTTTGAAAAAATTCATGATGGAAAATGCTGGAGCTGCAGCAGTAAGACGATTGCTAGAAAAAATAGGAAATGTTGAATCAAAAAATATTCTAATTTTTGTGGGATTGGGAAATAATGGGGGTGATGGCTTGGTGATGGCAAGACACTTGGCAGGTTATGGTGCCAAGGTGACAGTAATGCTTCTAGGCAGTCCTGATAAAATAAAAACTGAAGAAAGTAATTGGAATTGGTCAATTTTACAAAAAATGCCTTCTGTAAAATTAATGTCTGGAAATTCTTTGGATTTTGATTTTAAACCTGATGTAATAGTCGATGGAATTCTTGGAACGGGAATTTCTGGTGAAATTAGAGAACCATATGCGTCAGCAATAAACTACATTAACGAAACAGATTGTTTCAAATTTGCAGTTGATGTTCCATCTGGTCTAGATCCACAAACTGGAGATACTGCAAATATTTTCACAAAGTGTGATATGACTGTAACATTTCACAAAATGAAGCAAGGGATTCCTAAAAGAAAAGATCTTACAGGTGAATTGTTTGCTGAGAAAATTGGAATTCCTCCTGAAGCTGAAGAGGGCATACTATGAAAGTTCATCAAATTCAAGTAGGAAATATGCAGAATTTCTCATATATTGTTGAGGATGAAGATACTGGCGAATCCATAATCATTGATCCTTCTTGGGATTTAATTGAACTAGAAATGATAATTAAAAAAAATAATTTGAAAATAAAATACATTGTTAATACTCATCATCATTTTGATCATACGTTAGGAAATGAAGCAATGGTGGAATCCACTAAAGCTCCGATTATTCAACATGAAAATTCAGAATTAAAACACGATATTACTGTCAAAGATGGAGATTTTATTGAATTTGGAAATTCAAAATTAAAAGTATTTCATACTCCTGGCCATTCTCAAGATAGCATTTGTCTTGTTGGTGATGGGAAAATTTTTTCAGGTGATACTCTTTTTGTTGGAAATTGTGGTAGAATTGATTTGCCTGGAGGCTCTGCAAAAGATCTCTATCACAGCCTTTTTGATATTTTGTATAATCTAGATGAGAATTTAGTCATGTATTCAGGTCATAATTATGGTTCTTCTGCTATATCTACTCTTGGACAGGAAAAAATCACTAACCATGTAATGCAAAAAAGAACTGAAGAGCAGTTTCTTGATATGATGGGTTAGTGATCTTAATGGAAAATTTTGAACTGTTTGGAAACATAGAACAAGGAAAAAATTTTCTTGACTCTATAAAAAATGGACAGTTTCTTTTCTCGTTTGTGATTTCATATACTGAAACTTGTGAAATTCCAGGAATCACTTTTGCAGGGGCTGATAAAGATTCAATACAGTTTACTCCTCCTGCAGATGCAGAATATCTTCATTATGGATATTGTAAAACAATCGATAAAATCCCAATGACTCCTGATGGAAAGCCTACTCCTGGATTGCTGACAAAAACTGCTTTAGAATCTGCAAGCATTCCTCATTTTACCATCAATGCTGGTAGTAAAATTCCACCCCGGCTTCCTTTCTTTGATGCATGTATGACTTATGGTAAAAATATTTTAAATCAAGATGCTATGACTGATTCTCAAGTATCCCATGCTGTAGACTATGGAAGAATTATTGGTAGAAGTATGGCTTCGCTTACTGACTGCTTAGTAATCGGTGAAAGTATTCCTGGTGGAACTACAACTGCATTAGCAGTATTGAGAGCATTAGGTTATGACGCTAAAGTAAGTTCCAGTATTCCAAACAATCCTGTTGAATTAAAAAATCAAATAGTTTCTTCTGCACTAGAACGAGTAGATTCTGATCATCCATATAGTATTGTAGCAAAGGTCGGTGATCCTATGATTCCGTTTGTAGCTGGAATGTTGAGTTCTGCATCCAGCGTATCAAATGTAATGTTGGCTGGTGGCACACAAATGGCAGCAGTTTTGGCATTTGCATCAAAAATTGGATTTAATCCTGAGAATACTGCAATAGGAACAACTACTTACATTACAGGTGATACCAGTGCAAATTTCACTAGTCTTGTAAAACAAATTGCTGATATTCCTGCAATCGCTGTGAATCCCGGTTTGGAGAATTCCCAATATTCTGGTTTGAAAGCATTTTCCAAAGGATTTGCAAAAGAAGGAGTTGGAGCTGGAGGAAGTATAATTTCATCGATGATAAAAACTGGAAATGATTCTTCAAAATTCTTAGCAATTGCAGAAAAAGAATATCATCGATTATTTACTTCACTGTGACTGATTTTGCAAGATTTCTAGGATAATCAGGATCTGTATCTTTTTCAAGTGCCGCATAGTATGATAATAGCTGAATTGGAATGATTTCTGAAATTGGATATAACACTTCGTCAATCTTTGGCATTTCTATCCAATAATCATAAACGTCACTTTCTATGTCTGAAACTCCAATAATTTTTGCACCGCGAGCTTTAATTTCTCTTGCACTAGTTAGTGTATCTGAATATGTTGAATCATTTGGATTTATGATTATTACAAATACACTAGTATCCATCAATGCAAGAGGGCCATGTTTTAATTCTCCTCCTGCAATTCCTTCTGCATGAATGTATGTCAATTCTTTTAATTTTAATGCAGTTTCAATGGCGATTGGATAGTTTATTCCTCTGCCTAAAATGTAAATGTCTGAAACATCTTTCAGTTCTTTTGCAATTTTTTTAATTTTTATTGGATTCTCCAATATTTTTAAAACTGATTTAGAAAAATTTTCAAAATTGATTGTTATGTTATTGTCGCTTATCTTCTGAATAATTTTATACAATATTACTAGTTGTGATGTAAAACTTTTTGTTGCTGCAACTCCGATTTCAGGTCCACAATTCATACCGATTACTACGTCTGCTTCACGTGCTAGTGATGATGTCATTAAATTGACAATTGCTATGATTTTGCAATTTGCCTGTTTTCCTATTTTTACTGCTTCTAATACGTCTGCACTTTCTCCGCTTTGGGATATTGCAATAATGATGGAATTCTCTTCTATGCTGTCTGGCGCAAATTGTAATTCACTTGACATTATCGGCTCAGCCTTGATTTTGACATATTTCGACATAATTTGCTTAGCAATTAGTGCCGAATTATAACTGGTTCCGCTTCCTGTTACATAGATATTCTTTGCGTGCTTTATGTAATCTGCTGTTTTTTCAATTGCATCTCTGGTTTTTTCTCCTGCTTTTAAGATAGTTTCTGATTGTTCGTAAATTTCTTTTAATGTAAAATGTGCATAATCTCCTTTGTATGCATCTCCAAATTCTTTAGATACCTTTGTTGTTTCGTATTTTACAGATTTTCCTTGAAAATCCATGATCTGTAATTTACTTCCGTCTAAAATTACAAAATTCCCATTTTCTAAATAAACTGCATTATCTGTAAATTCAATAAATCCTAAAACATCACTGGACAAAAAGAAATCATCACGTCCTACTCCTATGATTAACGGCTCGTGAAATTTTGCTGCTGCAAGTTGCCCATTTTCAAACATTGCAACAAATGCATAATGCCCTTTAATTTCTGAAACTGTTTTCAAAATTGTTTCTTTGACATCTTTTGTTTTTTCATAATGTTTTTGCAAAAGATTTGCAATTATTTCACTATCTGTTTCACTTTTGAAATCAAATCCTTCTTCTTGCAGTTCTTTCTTTAGTTCTTCAAAGTTTTCAATAATTCCATTATGCACTATGGCAATTTTTCCTGAGTTACTTGAATGTGGGTGTGCATTAAAATCAGTGACTTTTCCATGTGTTGCCCACCTTGTATGCCCTATGCCTATTTTACCTGGAAGTGAATCTAGGTGGACATTTGAGTTCACCTCGTTTACTTTTCCAATCCCTTTCTTTAACTCAATTTGATGGTTTGACTCGGTTGCAACACCAACACTATCGTATCCACGATATTCCATTCTTTTTAAGCCCTTGACGATTATGGGCGATGCTGTCTTATTTCCATAATATCCTATGATTGAACACATTATGATTCTCTTTGATATTGGGGTTATTTACTGATAAGCTTATTTTTTCAATTATTCTGTTGAAGAAGTTTCATCTTTTGAGGTTTCAGCAGCAGTTTCAGTTGTTTTTTCTTCTACAGTTTCTTCATCACTGTCTGTTTCTTCTTCAGTGACTACTATTGTAGGCTCTTCTTTCTTTGTTTTTTCTAACATTTCTGGAATCTTTGATCCAGGGGCAAAATGAACACTATTCTCTTCATCAACTGTAACAGTATATGATGGGATGTTGACTTTTCTTTCGCCAATCATGATATGACCATGAATCACTGCTTGTCTTGCTTGATATGGTGTTTTAAATCCTAGTTTCTTTGTAACGATTGTTTGTAATCTTCGTGAAAGCAAATCTGTTGCATTTAGATTAAGTACGTCATCTAATGTTGCATCACTACTTACCAAACCTATTCTTGCAAGAGAGTTCATCAAGATTGGTTCTTTTTCTGCTCGGACTTCTTGTCTTAATGCAAGCAATGATCTAGCTTGATGTCTTACCCGTGATAATTCAGTATGTGCTTTCCATAATTCTCTTTTAGTTCTTAATCCAAATGTTCCGAGGGTTTTCAACTCATCCATTTTTAATTCATAATTGAGAGGTCTTTTTGGTTTTCTCCATACTTTACGTGGATATTTTGGATCTCCCATTCATAACACCTATTCTTTTTTCTCCGCTGCTGGTGCTGCTGCGGCTGGTGCTGCAGCAGGTGTTCCATCTGGTCCTGCTGGTGCTGCTGCGGCTGCTGGTGCGCCTGCTCCACCTTTCTTAACTGGAGCTGCCATTCCACCTTTTGCTACACCAACTGCTCCGCCTTTTCTGCCTGAGGTTCTTGTTCTTTGACCTCTGACTTTAAGACCACTTAGATGACGATACCCTCTCCAACTAGCAGTAATTCTCTCTCTCTCAATATCATTTCTTAATGTAAATGGAATATCTGATGTCAACAAATGCATGTCTTTACCTGTTTCAATGTCTTTTCTTCTGTTAAGGAACCATGATGGGAAATTGCTTGCAATTGGATCTGTAATCAATTTCTCAATTGCTTGAACATTTTCCTCAGTAAGGTTTCCAATGTTGGAATTAGGATTAATTTTTAATGTATCAAGAATTGCAGTTGCAAAATTGTAGCCAAGACCCTTAATCTGAGTCAAACCGATCACCATTTTCTTTTCACCACGGATATCGTTTCCTACAATTCTGACAATGTGTCTATATTCTTGTGCGCTCAAGTATTCAAAAATTCAAAGAATCCCCGATAAAAACCATGCTAGGCACTAAATTAGATGATTTTTGAAATATATGATAACTATAATTAATAACTCATGCCTATTTTGGCTTGTTTTTGAATTATTTTATTTAAAGTCCTCGTCACTTGTCCAGTCTTTTCCTTGTACATTCCATTGACTGCATTTACAGCATTTTTTGACTCCTCTTTGAGCATCAATGTCTACACAAAAACAATGAATTCCTTTTCCAGATGGATCCTTACTGCAGAGCTTTTGCATGTTTTTTGTCAAGCCCTTTTCCTAATTATTCTATTGGAATATTGGAATCAAAAAGTTATAACTTTCGATTTTTTTATTTTATTATGAGTAATTCATTTGATCGTGAAAAAATTGTAGATTGCATGTTTGATCCTGTAACCTCTTCCATTTTAGCAGAACTTGAGGATGGCAAAAAAGAATGTTCCTTTTTGGCAAAGCAAACATCTGTTTCCGAATCTGAAGTTCTCGAAAGATTATCCTATTTGATTGAACACGGATTTATCTCAAAAGACTCTGATGATGGAAAATGTGTCTTGATGGCAAATTCTGAGAAATTAGCAAGCATTATTGAAAATGGAGATAATTTTGATGAAGCTATAAGTGGATTAGAAAAAATGGATAGTTATCTAAACTGATTTTCTTCTATTTTTAATTCCCGAAATCCCAATTACTGCTAATCCTGCCATTCCGATTACAAGAACAGCTAAGGAAATCGTTGAAAGGATTGATTTTTTCACTGCATCAGGAAGTGGCCCAATTGCACCTGCAACATAAATCTCATCATCATTGGTACTCTCTATAATCAATTGATAAGTTCCAGATTCAAACACATCAAATTCTTCTTCATGAGTTTCATCATTTATTACATGAGAAATAATTTCAATATTTGATGGATCTAATATTTTTGCAGATATTGTATCTTCTCTAAATTCCATGATTTGAACAGCAAAAATCCCAACAGGTGTATTTTCTTTATCTAAATCTACTAAAACTGTAACTGTCTCTTTTGAATCCACTTTGCCATTTCCCTGGCTTATTCCTCCTAACGTTATTTGATTTTCAACTACTGATATTGCTAGTCCTGCCACTATCAACAATCCGAATATTACTGTGATCAATCCTGTTTTTTGCACAGTTTCAGGCTAATTTTCTTTAGTTTAAACCTAATTTTTTCTAAATTTGTAACTGGTGGATAAAAAGTTAGATTAGGCTAAAAAAGTTAGCTTATGGTAACTTTAAATAAAGAATTTGCTTTTTTGTACATGTCTTGAAAAGTAACCGTTCTACTGTAATGATTTTGTTATTATCATTGATCATTGGATTTTCTGTAATTGCACTATTTCCTACTTTCTCCAATGCCCAATCTGAATCAAAAACATTTGTGACTCATTCTGGTGCTGTAATTAAAACATCTGGCGAAATTATTGATCCTGTATACACCACAACAACTGTTCCTGAATATACAGAGTCAACTATAGAATTTGATCCGATGGAATATTTGAGAGAGTTTAACTATGGAAATGTCTCTACATTGCCTGATGGTTCTACTTTAAGAGAATTTACGATTATTGCTGATGATGATCAAATCATGGAAGTATCTCCTGGAATCTTCTTTAACGTGTGGACATTCAATGGTACTGTTCCAGGTCCAACAATCAGAGCTACTGAAGGAGATACTGTCAGAATAAACTTCATCAACAATGGTTCAAAAGAACATACTATGCATTTTCATGGAATTCATCCCGCAGAAATGGATGGCGTGTTTGAAATAGTGGGTTCCGGTGGAGGACGATTTACCTATGAATTCGAAGCTGGTCCTGTAGGAGTTCATCCATACCATTGTCATGTTATGCCCCTTGAAGAACACATTGTACGTGGTCTATATGGTGTTTTCATAGTTGATCCAAAAGAGGAACGTCCTCCAGCAGACGAAATGGTCATGGTCTTAAATGGTTTGGATATGGACTTTGATGGAGAAAATAATTTTTATGCTGCAAATACAATTCCATTTTATTATCAGCATCACCCAATTCAAATCAATACCAATGAACTAATCCGAGTTTATGTCGTGAACATGGTTGAATTTGATCCAATAAACAACCTTCACTTGCATGGTAATCTGTACAATTACTATCCAACTGGAACAGATATTGTACCTTCGGCTTATACTGATATGATAACATTATCTCAAACTGAGCGTGGAATCATGGAATTTGAATACGATTATCCTGGAAAATATCTATTCCATGCTCATAAAGTTGAATTTTCAGAAAAAGGATGGGTTGGAGTATTTCTAGTAAATGATAACCAAGATGAAAATATTCAGGACTCTGATTATGGAAGTTAATAATCATAATTCTTCAAAAGGAAAAGTAATTGCCAGTGGAATTATTCCATTTGCATTTGTAATTTTGATGATGGTCTATATTTTTGGTCCAGGTGCCGATCTATTAGATTTTGGAACTCCTTTACCTGAAGTGACAATTGAAAAAGTAGATTTTATTGGTTCTGAAATTCATGCTACCGTCCGAAATACTGGTCCGATTCCCGTTGAAGTTGCAATGGCCGATGTCAATGACAGAATTCAACCTGCGGCAGTAGAGCCTGACCGCTTTTTGGAAAGATTTGAAACTACTCTTGTTAGAATTCCTTTTGAATGGAATGAAGCAGAACCCTATATCATTGGGATAACTATTGAAGATGGGACGAGATTTGAAAAAGAAGTTGAAGCTGCTGCTCCTGCATTAGAGCCTTCTCTAGATCTTGCTATCTTTTTTGCAATTATTGGAACCTATGTTGGAATTATCCCTGTGATGATTGGATTGCTGTGGCTTCCTTTTATCAAGAAGATAAGTAAACAAAAATTCCATTTCTTTTTAGCATTAACTGCTGGATTGTTGCTTTTCTTGGCAATTGATTCTATTGAAGAAGCAATAGAAGTTTCTGATGAAAGCCTGGCAGGAAGCTTGAATGGTTCTTTACTAGTTGCTACTGTGACAATATTGTCTTTTCTTGGATTATACTATTCAGGAAACAAACTTGTTGAAAGAGCTAGTTCATCAAAACTCACAAAACCTGTTGCAATAGCATTAATGATTTCTATTGGTATAGGCCTGCATAACTTTGGTGAAGGTCTTGCAATTGGTGCAGCAATTGGATTGGGCTCTGTTGCATTTAGCACGTTTTTGATTGTAGGATTTGCCTTGCACAATACAACTGAGGGTATAGCAATTGCCGCACCAATGTCGCGAGGAAAACTAATGATTGGAAAATTGGCTGCGATGGGCATGATTGCAGGAGCACCTGCAATTTTTGGTGCATGGATTGGTGGTTTTTCATATTCTCCATTCACTTCGGTTATTTTCCTCTCAATTGGTGCTGGAGCAATATTTCAGGTAATAGTTGTAATAATGAAATGGATTCGAGATGAAGGTGATCATAATCTCTCAAGTGCTTCAGTGGCATCTGGATTTGCAGTTGGAATGCTAGTAATGTATCTGACCAGTATTCTTGTCTAAAATGGTTCAGGATGTATTGTAATTACAGAATTTTTAATTTCTGCTCTGATAATCTGCTCAATTTTAGATGTTAAATCATGAACTTTTTCAATTGACAAATCTCTGTCAAATGAACAATCGATATCTATTTTGAGAATATTTTCAAATTTTAGTGATAGTATTCTTCCAATTTTTTTGATGTCTGGATATTTTTCCAATATTTTTTTAATTCTTTCTTCAGTTTCAGTATCTTCTACGTTGAATTTCTCTGGAACAGTAACAAATGGCTCTAGATGGATTGTGGCATGAGATATTTCTGGAATTTGTTCTTGAATTTTTAGTTCAATTATCTCTGAAATCTTATGAGCTGATGATAAATTAATTTCTCTATCTACCATTACGTGCAGATTAGAATATGTTTTTCCTTTTGTTTTATGTGTGCTGACATTGTGAACTCCTCTAACCCCGTCAACACTTCTTGCAATGTCTAAAATTTTTCCATCTAGTGGAACTTTACTCCAATTGGGCTCAAAATGAATTGTAGTTGATGCATTGGGAATTTTATTTTTGATATTTTTCTCTACGCTATCACTAATTTCATGAGCTTTATCAAAACTTGTATCCCCTCTCAATGAGATGGTTACATCTGCAAAAATCGTATCACCTGATCTTCTCATGAGTATTGGACCTGCATCGATGACCCCTCCAGTTGAATTTGAAATGTCTCTGACCTTTTTTACAAGTTCTGGAGAAATAACATCAGTCAAATCTAATGCTGTTTTGTATACTAGTTTAACACTTAGTACAGCTAATAAAACTCCCAAAATTAATGCTGCAATGAAGTCTCCAAAATACATTCCATATGTAACTAAAACAATACCTCCTATTGCAACTAATGTGGAGCCTAGGTCCATAAATGCATGATAAAAATCTGCTTTGAGAGTAGCTCCCCCAATTTTTGTAATGGACTTTCTCAAAAGAATTATTCTAAAAAAATCAATTCCTATTGTATACAGTCCTCCAATTATTGCAAATAGTCCTGGCAAAATATTAGGTGGGGGGCTCTGTAATCTATTTACAGATTCATAAATGAAAAAGCATGCAATCAAAAATATTGCTATTCCTCCAATTAATCCTCCAAGTGATTCTATTTTTCCATGCCCGTAGGTATGTTCTGCATCTGGAGGTTTAATTGCCAGTCTTGCTGCTAATAATAAAACAAGTGTTACTACACTATCTAACAAAGCATGAATTCCATCTGTAATTAATGCTAAGCTGTTTGAAATTAAGCCAAAAATTAATTCTACCAAAAATGCTGAAAAAATAGCCAAAAGTGAAATTTGTAAAATTCTGGTCCTTTGAACAAATATGTCCATACTTTTTGATAATTTGAATCATGTATTACAGTTTTCTAAGGAGAATTGATGCGACAACATTATTTGTCATTAAATCCTGCCTTACGAATGTGTGGAATGCAAAATATCTGAGCCTATTTACTCTTCTTTCAATCATATCATTAATTCCAATTGTTGAGGTTGATGCATCAAGTAATCCGAATCTGTTTGTTTCTGCTGAAAATTCACAATTTGAAAATCATTTTTCTGGCTCTATGGTAATTGAAGTGGTAGTAATTGATCCTAATCTGAGTGATACTGGCGAAGGGAAAGGTGAGCCTGATGTTACTATTAATGGGAAATCATTACGAATGGTTCAAGCAACTGACGGTAGTTGGTATGCATATTTTGCCAATGTTGACAAAGCCAAGGAAGCTGATTCCACAGTAGGTAAAAATGGTGAAGGATTGGATTTTGGAGTTTTCTGTAGTAGAAATACGCCTTCCTCTGTAATTGGAATTTCTCTTTCAGAAACTGATGGATTTGCAGTTCCACGTTCTACTTCTAGTTCTACTAATGGCAATTCTCCATTTACACCATGTACTGGTTCTCCATCTGGTGCAATTTGGAATAATGTTGTTAGGCATGCAAAGTCAGTCAACACAAATTCGAATGTACCTTCTGGACAAATAGGAATAGATTCTAATGCATGGCCATTAATTCAATTATTTTCATTTGATGATGTTACAATTCAATACAATCCTGCTGGTCAATCACAGAAAGTTCTACTAGAGTACGATGATATTCCAAACGTCTCCATGAATATTGATAGATCTCTTTATCCTAAAAATGCTGAAGTTTTTTTGTCAGTAAATGATTTTCAATTAAATCAAGATCCTACTGATGAAGATTCTTGGACTTTTGACGTAGGTTCTACTCCATCTGTTTTTTATCAAGCATATGATGGTTCTGGCTCTAATTCTGCTAATGGTGGTTCTGGTTTAGTAGACTTGGTTCCATATCTATCAAAAATTGGTTTTGAGGATAATGGAAAACTCTCTATAAACAAAAACTCTGTTCTTGAATTACAGTCTAATAATGAACAACCTAATACTAGTGTATCTAATGGACTTGTGACATATTCAGAAATTATTACTCTGGTTGAAGATAATCCAAATTCTGGTATATTTGATACTGGAGATAACAGTGATCAATCTGTTTTAGGCATTCTAAATGATGCTCCGCGAGGTCAAGCAGGTTCTATAACCTATAATAAAAAATCTATTTCTGTCCTCACTGGTTCTTCATCAGCTAATGTTTCATTTGATGATCCTATTTTGACTATTGGTGATGGCTCTCAATCATTAAAACCTGGAACTAAATATCCTGTAGTTCTTGTTGATCCTGATCAAAACATAAACTCTGGCTCAAGAGATCATCTAGATGTTTATCGTGCAACTGCACTCATCCCTTCAATAACGATTGGAAATCCTGTAACTCTTGAAAATGCTCAAAATGTTCTATTTCATACATCATCTTTACCTACAGGTGATACTGCAAATTCTTCTGTACCTGATTCTAATTCTGACCGACTCCATATTGATACTTCAAATGTATCTAATGGTTCTTATGAAATCATTTCTATAAATTTGGGGATTTCTACTTCAACTTTAGCATCTTCTTTACTTGATGTTTCTAAATCTGACATTGTTGGAACAAATTGGATTAATTATGACTTAAGATCCATTGAAAATGATTTAGGCATTACTGATTTTACAGATACATCTTTTTCTCTTTATTTTGGAACTCTTACTGGATCATCTGTTACTATAGTTGACGCCGGTGATATTTCATCATCAAATGGATTTATACAAATTGATGATTCTGATGTGGCAGATATCTCGAATAAAAGCGGTACTGTGTATCTTGTAATTGATTTTGATTCTTCTAATGACGATTCTGGTGTGGTGTTTATCTCTAATGAAATAAACCAACAGCCAATCGTATTTGATCTTTTTTCTTTTGGATTAAAAAATGATAAAAGCATAAACAATGCAATTTATCGTTTTGAGTTGGAAGAAACTTTGGATAACTCTTCCACTTTTGAAGGTACTTTTGAATACGCTGTTACAAATCAACTAAACATAAAAGATCCCAATTTCATTCAAACTATACAAACCATTGATGACGAAATTAAAATCATTGTAACAAATAGATTGATTGATGAAAATGGAGTTGCAATATCTTACTCTGATTTGGATGAAGTTGGTGTATCAACTACAACTTCTACAAAATCTGATATTGCTACAAATTCTGGTGTTGTTTCAACATCGTCTACAACTTTTAGATTTGGACAACCAGTTACTCTAACTCTAAAAGACTCTGATCTTAATCTAAAAAGTGATACAATAGAAAGCTATCATGTTATCAATGATCCAAATTCTTCTAATGTGGATACAGTGGGAAAAGATGGAGAAATTTTATTAGAAATTAAACTTAAAGATATTCGCTACAAACGTTGTACAATAAATGGGATTGAGCATGGTGGTTTAGCTTCTACTGGATTCTCATTAATTGAAACTGGACCAAACACAGGAATTTTTGAAGGTGTGTTCAAAATGCCTTCTCAAATTTGTGACAAATCTGGAACCAAGTTGATTTCTACTGCAGGTGGGAGTCTTGATGCAAAATATTATGATTCAAGAGATAGTTCTGGCAATCCCAATATTTTCAGTTCATTAAGAGACAGATCAACTTCATTTCAAAGTTCTTCCAAACTTAGCGTATATGATATTGTAAAACCTATTTCCGGAAAAGTTGAAGAAATTATTCTTTCTGGAAGTATTGATAATCATAAAAGAGGAATTCCTCTTAAAGTAATCATAACCACTCCTGATGGGCATACACAAAATTTTGCTGCGACACTGTCCAATAATGGTAGCTACAAATCTATGATTTCAATCAATGAACATTCTTTGTCTGGTGTTTACAAAATTAATTTATTTTATAATGAATCCTTTGTAAAAGAAATTTCATTTACCGTCTCTAATCCTAAAATCCCTGATTGGATCAAAAATAATGCTCAATCTTGGTCTTCTGATAATGCCTCTGATTCTGAATTTATTGACGGAATTGAATACTTTATTGATAATGGATTCATCACCAAGCCAGACTCTTCTGTCTCTAATCCTAAAATCCCTGATTGGATCAAAAATAATGCAAAATGGTGGGTAAATAATCAAATCTCTGACGAAGACTATGTTAAATCAATTCAATACTTGATTAAAAAAGGTATCATAAGAATATGATCTGGTCAATTTTTGTTTCGTTGAAAATATAAATACTCTCAAATCATGAAAAAAATGAAAATGAGGCTAACTGGGTTCTTAGCATTT
This sequence comes from Candidatus Nitrosopumilus sp. bin_6a, assembly GCF_054095695.1. Taxonomy (NCBI): domain Archaea; kingdom Thermoproteati; phylum Nitrososphaerota; class Nitrososphaeria; order Nitrosopumilales; family Nitrosopumilaceae; genus Nitrosopumilus; species Candidatus Nitrosopumilus sp. bin_6a. The sequence goes on along the minus strand of NZ_JBSWSR010000001.1, from coordinate 303,825 downwards.
GCTCTATTATCAATTTCAATTTTGTCTTACGGTGTCAGTGGGGCTGCTTTTGCAACTAGTGATCCAAATCCTGCATTGCCAATATCTACTGATTTGGACATTGTTGCAAATGGCTCAACTGTAAAAATATCTGGTAATGTCAAAGATTATGATTCTTCAGATGGAAAAGGACTTACTTTTATTGTAAAATCTCCCGACAATAACATCGTAAGAATTGGACAATTAACTCCAAATTCTGATGGTACTTTTTCAAAAAGTATTGTTGTGGGTGGTCCTCTTTGGAAATTAAATGGTGATTATACTATTGAATTTAATTATGGCGCAGATAGTTCAGAAGTTTCAGTAAATTATGTTGGTGGGGAAGAAGTTATCTCTGGTCAGCCAGAACCTGACGTATCACCTGAACCAACACCTGAACCAAAACCAACACCTGAACCTGAACCAACACCAGAACCTGAACCAACACCAGAACCAACACCAGAACCAGAACCAACATGTGGGGCTGGTACTGAATTAGTAAATGGAATTTGTCAAGTAATTAAAACTGAAGAACCAGATGGTGGCGGTTGTTTAATTGCAACTGCAGCATATGGAACTGAATTAGCACCACAAGTTCAATTCCTTAGAGAAATTAGAGATAACACTGTAATGAGTACTTCATCTGGAATTGCTTTCATGACTGGATTCAACCAATTATACTATTCATTCTCACCAACCATTGCTGATATGGAAAGAGAAAATCCAATGTTCCAAGAAGCAGTACGTGCATTCATCACTCCAATGATCTCAACATTGTCTATAATGACATTAGCTGATAATGGCTCTGAAGTTGAAGTTTTAGGACTGGGAATTTCTGTAATTGCATTAAACTTGGGAATGTATATTGCAGCTCCTGCATTGATTGGATTCAAAGTTCACAAGCATATCAAATCTAGAAAGTAATCTATTTTCCACTCTAAGTTATTATATTGAAACACTTGTGATAATTCATGCATATCGAATATGAAGAATTTGAAACAATTGAAGATCTTCTAATGTATATGGCATCTGCTGCCCCTCCGATGAAAAATACAATGCCTATTAATTCTTACAAAGGGTTTGTGATGTCTTTTATTCCGCTGAGTCCTTCAACTGGAGAAACATATCTTATGCTTTATGTAAAAGGTTCACTTGAGCCAGGAATTTATGAATTTGATGTCTCATCAAAATCTTTCAAAAAAGTTGAAAGTGTTGAGAGAGCAGACAAAGTTTACTTTATCTCTATAACTCCAAAACGAAATACTATAGCTGATATTGCAATTGAAAATCTATAATTTCTTTGTTTGAATTTTAGGTGCCGATACTGATCTACTTCTGGCGTATTTACCAATAATTTCATCTGGTGTTCTTCCATTGAATAGATCTTTGCAGAGCCCTCTGAGATATCTCATAATTGCCCAAGTACCAGCTTTGAGAATTCCATACATGAATACTTTCATTGGAGGACCATATGTCTTGTTTCTAAGAATAATTGGAATGATGTCATTAATTACACGTAAGTTATTCTCCCAACATTTCCAAAATAGTGTAAATTGTGCTTCATTCAGGTTTCCAAAGTGCATAGAATTCTTTTCACTGAAGTCTTGGTAAAGCAATGGTGCAACCAAACCTCTAAAGTCCATTTCTCTAAAATCACTCATCATATCTATAGTATATTGAATATCATCAGGCGTTTCATCAGGCCATCCAATGATAATTGTTGCAGCTGGGAACCAGTGGTTCTCATTTAGAATTTTTGCACCTTCTCGTACCACGCTTCCCCACTCCTCAGGTGCAAATGGTTTTGTTTTAACACCTAGGTGTTTTTTTACCATGTCTGGCGCAACTGTTTCTATTCCTAGATTAGTTGCAAGCCATCTTCCAGTTTTATCTTGTTCGTTAACATGTGAAATCTGCTGCATCAATAATGGATCTGCTGCTACTGCAGAAAATGTCATATGTGTTGTACCGATAAAGTTTGCACCCAATCCTTTGAGTCCTTTCCATAAATCAACTATGGCGTCTCTGTTTGGAACAAAGTCTCTATTGTCACATCCATAGAGCAACATTTCATCTGAATGTAACCAAACTGAATCAAATCCATAATCTAAATTAGTCTTTGCCTCATGCTGTAATCTCTCCAGTGGAAGATCTTTTTTTGATCTTTTATTCACATCACAAAAGTCACACCCTCTTCCACAACCACGCATTGCTTCAATTAGGGAATTAATTGTAGGACCTTCAATTACTGGAATGTTCTCAAGATTTCTTACAAAACAATGCATTAGTTCTGGCGCATCATTTTTTTCTAAATCTTGAAACAAGTCTACTGCTAACTCATCAGCTTCTCCCACGACAACTGTATCAATCCCATGGATTTTCATTCTATCTGATTTAGCTAATTCCCAAGCACCGTTTCCTCCCACGACAACTTTGAAATCATATTTCTTTTTGAGTTGAATTATGCTTGCACACATTTTTTTAAATTTCATTGCAACATAGGATAATTTTTCTGGAGACATTGTTGTTGTAACTGGTGCCATACCTAATGGATCCATTACATTGATTCCAACTACTTTAGTATCTGGCCCAATTGATTTTTGAAGCATTTCTGGATGGGCCATAAACACATCTTCTCTTTTATATCCTCCCTGGATCAAAGAACTTTCAATTCTTCTTAGTCCTACTTGAGCAACTTTTACTTCACCTGTGATTGGATCAGTTTCTACAGAGGGACAAAATACTTTATCAAAAACCCATTCAGGCAGAACCTCATATGGTCCACATGCAATAAACCCATAAAGGAAATTTCCTCGATAATTTGTCATTAAACTACGATCAGCAGTAAGAACAACACGTTTGCCAGCCAACTACCAAACTTCCTTTATGTATCTTATATATGATTTACGAGATATGCTAGTCTTGAAAATTCTGTCTTGAATTATTTTTTCTAATTGCTCTGTTTGCAATGTTTGCTGCAATCCCTCCTGCAGCTATTCCGTTGTCTATATTCACAACAGATAGTCCTAATGAACAACTCTGAAGCATTGATGCAAGTGCTGCAATCCCTTTTTCACCATATCCATACCCTACTGACGTTGGAATTCCTATGATTGGAATGTCTACTAGGGTGGATACTAGAGTAGCTAAAGCACCTTCCATTCCTGCTGCAACTATGATGCAATCTACATCTTCGTTAATCATTTTTTTTAAAATTGGAAAAACTCTTTGGATTCCGGCAACTCCTACATCATAACTTGTAATGCATTTACAATTCATCGCCTCGCACATTAATCTTGATTCTTCTGCTACTCCAATATCTGAAGTACCTGCAGTCATTATTCCAACTTTTCCTCCGTGGAATTTAATTGGTTTTTTAAAGAGTAGTAATGATGATGAATTTTTTCCTGTTTTCACTTTAACTTTTAATCTCTTTACAAATGCTAAAATTTTTGGATAGTCTTCTTTCTTAATTCTAGATACTATTACTGAATTTGTTTTTTCTAGAGTTTTTTTAATAATTTTTTTAATCTCATCTAATTCCTTTGTTTCTGCAAAAACTACTTCTGGAATGCCTCTTCTTTTTCTTCTGTTGATGTCTATTTTTACAAATCCTTCTACTTCTTCAATTGAATAAAGTGACAATAATTTTTTTGCATTATTTACTGAAATTTTTCCTTCTTTTACTGATTCTAAAATTTCATGAATTTCCAATGATGGGTTTTATTTGTTAGTATAAAAAAAGGCTTAGATCTCAATACCTGAGATGGCACTTTTTACGTTATCAACTGCTTTATCAAATGCTTGTTTTTCTTCATCATTTAGATCCAACTCTATGATTTTCTCAACTCCTCTTTTGCCTATTATTGCTGGAACTCCTATTGTTACATCTGAATGACCATATTCTCCATCAAGATATGTTGCAACTGGGATGACTTGTTTTCTATCTCTTACAACAGATTCTATGATTGCAGAAATTGCATTTCCTGGAGCATGAACTGTGGCGCCTTTTAACTCGATGACCTTGGCAGCTACTTGTTTTGTATTGACAATTAATTCGTCTAGTTTTTCTTTTGGAAGAAAAGATGATAATGGAATTCCTGATACTGATGAAAATCTTGGCAATGGCAACATGTTTTCCCCATGTTCTCCAATTACTAATGCTCTGATAGAATCTCGAGAATGACCTGTTGCTTCATGAATGAATTGTCTAAATCTTGATAAATCAAGCATTCCTCCCATTCCAAACACTCTGCTTCTGTCAAATCCTGATACTTTGTAAGTAATGTAAGCCATTGGATCAAGTGGATTAGTTACTGGAATAATCATAGAGTCATCTGCATATTTTTTTACATTTTCAACCACACTTTTTACAATTGTTGCATTAATTTTCAAAAGATCCATTCTAGTCATCCCTGGTTTTCTTCCAGAACCTGCCACTACAACTACGACATTTGATCCTTTCATATCTTCAAAATTATTTGATCCTTTCACTTCAACATCGATTCCTTGCTCTGATAACATATGGTTGATATCCATTGCTTCGCCTTGAGGAAGTCCTTCTGCTACATCTAGCAATAATATTTGATCATCTAATCGTTTTAATGCTGAAAATAATGCAGCATCTCCGCCTACTTTGCCTGAACCGATAATAGTAATCATGAAAATTGATGTAAATTTTGAATAATTAAATCTAATGAAATTCTTGAAATATTAGTCGAATTTATAAGCATTTTTGATATTTTTGAATTATGGTTGTTGTAATAGATCCGCAAATTGCTGGCATATCTGGTGATATGCTTCTATGCTCATTGGTAGATTTAGGAGCTGACAAGGATAAAATCATAAATGGAATAAGAGAATCTGAAAAATTCCTCTCAGGCTCCACAATAAAAAAAATTGATTTTAAAAAAATTCAAAAACATGGAATTGAATCGTTACAACTAATTTTAGAAATTAATGAAGATGTTCATGAAAGAAAGGGTTCTGAAATTAAATCTGCAATAATAAATTCTTCAAAACAAATTCGTCTTTCTGAAAAAGCATCTTCTTTTGCTAAATCCTGCATTGATACTTTGATCTCATCAGAATCTAAAATTCATGGAATTCCTGAAGAATCAGTTCATTTTCATGAGGCATCAAGTATTGACACTTTGGTAGACATAATCGGAATCACAATTGCTTTAGAAGATTTAGGGTTATTTGATGAAAAAATTCTTTGTTTGCCTGTTTCAGTTGGTGGAGGCTCTGTATCATTTTCCCATGGAACTATGTCAAATCCTGCTAGTGCTATATTGGAGATTTTTAAAAATTCTAACTTGATAATTAAAGGAAATGACGCAAATGATGAACTCACAACCCCTACAGGGGCCTGCATTTTAGTAAATTTGGCCCATGAGTCTGTAAAATATTACCCTCCAATGAAAGTAACCTCCATTGGGTATGGAGCAGGGCAAAAAGACTTTGAAAATTTTTCAAATGCTCTAAAAATTATTAGAGGCTCTGAAAATAATCTTGAAATTGACTCTGTAAAAATACTTGAAACAAATGTAGATGATGTTTCAGGAGAAATATTGGGAAATCTAATTGAGAAAATCATGACTAAAGGAGCACTAGATGTCTCTATTTACAGTGGGATTACAAAGAAAGGAAGACCAACAAATCTGGTATCTGTAATTTGTAGTAATGACACTCTTGATGAAATAGTTGATACCCTTGTTTTGGAAACTGGAACTCTTGGAATTAGAATTTCTGATTCAAATAGATTCATAGTTCCTAGAATGAATTATGATGTTTCTTTATTTTTGAACGGCCACACTTTTCAAATAAATTATAAAAAATCTTTATTCAAGGGAAAAATTAATTTTAAAATTGAATTTGATGATCTAAAGAAAATTTCTAATATTATTGATAAGCCAATTAAAGAAACTGAAGCATTGATAAGAAAAGAAATTGAAAAATTGGAGATTAATAATGACAAATCTTGAAAATCTTGAAAATTGGTTTGGGGATAAAAATAAAGTAATGATCGCCCTCTCAGGTGGAGTTGACAGTGCATTAGTTGCATATGCTGCATTTCAAAAACTCGGAAAATCAGCAATTGCTGTGACTGCTGATTACAAAACATTATCTGCAGAAGAACTTGATACTGCCAAGCAAATTTGCTCAGAAATTGGAATACAACAACTCCTTTTGGATTACAATGAACTTGAAAATGATGATTTTATAAAAAATGATTCTAATCGATGTTTTCATTGTAGGATGGAATTAGGTGATCATTTAATCAAATTGGCAAATGAACATAATGTTGATGTGATTGTAGATGGGACAAATATTGATGATTTAGGTGATTTTAGGCCTGGAATTAAAGCATTAAAACAAAATGGAATTCGAAGTCCTCTTGTCGAGACAAATTTTACAAAATCAAACATTAGAGAAACTGCAAGGATGATAGGATTGTCTGTATTTGATAAACCATCAAATTCATGTCTGGCATCAAGAATTCCTTGGGGACAAAGAGTTACTGCAGAAAAATTAATTCGAATTGAGCTTGGAGAAACTATCGTCAAACAACTTACTGGCATAAAACAAGTTAGAGTACGTGACATAAATGGTTCTGCAAAAATTGAAGTAGAGAAACAAATGATATCTAGATTTGATGAGATCATCCTAAAACAACTAACTGAGAAATTAAAGATGATTGGGTTTGATTTTGTTGAAATTGATCAAGAAGGATATAAACCGGGAAAAATTAATGTGATTGCAGATTGATTTATCTGGACAATGCTGCATCAACTCAAATCCATGAAGATGTTTTAAATTCCATGTTGCCATATCTTAAAGAGCAATATGGTAATGCATCTTCAATTCATAGATATGGAAGAATGGCTCGTAAAGCAATTGAAAAAGCTAGAAAACAAATTGCATTGCTAATCAATGCAGATCCTTCTGAAATTTTGTTTACCTCTGGAGGCACTGAATCCAATAATGCTGTTCTAAGGGGCATATCTATGAATAATTCTTACAATCATATTGTCACATCATCAATTGAACATGATGCTATTTTGGAGCCCTGCAAGCAACTAGAAAAAAATGGATTAATTGTTGATTACCTTCCTGTTGATAAATTTGGGACAATTGATCCTTCTGAATTAAAAAATAATCTATCTGATAACACTTGCCTTGTTTCAATAATGTTTGGAAATAATGAAGTTGGTACTGTCCAAAAAATTTCCGAAATTGCTAAAATATGCCATGAAAGAAAAATCCCATTTCATTCAGATGCTGTTCAGGCAGTTGGAAAAGTCCCCATTGATGTCAAAGAATTAGGCATAGATTTACTGTCTATTTCTTCTCATAAACTTCACGGACCAAAAGGAATTGGTGCACTATACATAAAAAATGGTATAAAAATAGATCCCATAATTTTAGGTGGTGGTCAGGAACATGGATTGCGCTCTGGAACTGAAAATGTTGCAAATATTGTAGGGTTTGGCAAAGCATGTGAAATTGCAAAAAATAATTTAGATGAAAACATATTGTATGTGAAAAAACTCAGAGATTTACTAATTGATAAGGTACTACATGAAATCCCTGAAGTGACTCTCAATGGTGATCCTCACTTTAGATTGCCAACTAATGCCCATTTTACATTTCTTGGTGTTAATGGTGAAGATCTCATCATTAAACTTGACGAATATGGAATTGCGGCTTCCACTGGTTCTGCATGTTCTGTAAACACTCAAAGAGCTTCACATGTTTTACAGGCAATGGGTTTTTCACATGAACAAATCACCGGATCTCTAAGATTAACTGTTGGTATATTCAATGATGAAAAAGAAATTGAACAGACAGTAACCTCTCTGAAAAAAATTGTTCAAGAACTAAGATCATTTTCCCCCTTCAAAGAAAAATATTCTTTTGTTTCAAAAGACTAGATGTTGATTTGAAATCTGTTTCTAGCAAATAAAATAGTCATCATAATTCCTACAACTAAAATCATCATCACAACTGTTCCAAATTCTGGCACAACATAGGTTCCAATAATCTCAATATCTGAATCTCCCTGTTCAAATTCAATTGTTATCACTCTGGATTCTGAATGGACAGCTGGTTCTTGATAAGGTACTTCTATACCATCAATCAAAATAATGAAAGTATCGTCCTTGCCATCTTGTTTTTCTGCCCCTATGAATTCTCTTGGAAGATCTAATGTTATTGATCCTTCATCTGTAGCATCAATTTGTACTATTACTGCAAAAATATTTGAATCGACAACCATTTTTTTAACTGTACCTCCTTTTATGGTATATTTCACATCAAATGTTCCATGACTTCCTGCATCTACTTCATAAGGTTCTGTTATTGCAACAGCTTCTGATTTTGAAGTATATGAAAATCCAGTTTCAATTTGATGCTCTTGATATGATGCTATGATTGTATAGTCTCCAGTTTTTTTCCATAATTTTCCTTCTGCTAGGAATGTTTTTGTGAAACTTCCATCTTGTGCCACTGTAAGCTGTGCAATATCTATCAAATTGCCTTGATTAAATAATTGTAATATTATTGGTGTTTCACCAATGACTGTACTTACCTTTCCTGAAACTACAATTGCATCTCCTTCATCATAATTATTATCATCTGTTTGAATTGAAATCAATGACTCTTGTGCAAATGCTGTACCTGTAGAAATTATCAATAAAACAATTAATCCATAACAAATTCTTAAATCCACGAATTTCAAAATACTCGTTTGTATATTTCCTTTACTATTAAAAAATGAAAAAATGAAAAAAGTTGTGTGACTTTTAGTATCTTGGTATAATGCTCAGTCTTGATTTTGCAGATATTGCAATTATTGAGATAATTGCTACTGCTAGAATCATAGCTGCTATTGTACCAAATTCTGGAATCACATAGGTACCGATTATTTCAATTGTTTCAGCGCCTGCTAGGAACTTGACTGTTACTTTGTTTGCAACAATTTCAACATCATCCCATTCTTGTCCATCCACTAGTACCATGAATATACCTTTTTGGACTTCTGTTGATGGGGTTATTGTTAATGTTCCATCATTCTTGGCGTCAATTTCAATGACAATTGAATTATCATTTGTATTGATCATTGCACTTGTTACAACTCCACCTGAAATGCTAAATGGTATACATTGACCACTTGCAGATAACTGATTAACAGCACATTTCTTGTCTGTTGTTGTTGGTGTATTGTATGCAACTCCACCACTTATTTCAATCTTGGCACTATTGCTTTTTTCTGCACTGCCATAGTTTGCTTTAATGGTGTAGGTACCGTCGTATTTCCACATTGCACCTCCTGTGTTTAGTATTGTCTCAAAAGTACCATCTTCTGCTACAGTGATCTGGTCTACTGTAATAATGGAGTTTAGAGGACTAATCACAGTAATTGTGACTGGAAATCCAGATGTATTTGCTACTTGGCCTTTTACCATAATCATGTCGCTATGACCATATTCTGTTTTGTCTGTCCAAACAGATACTGGAATTGCTTTTTGCAGCATTTTGCTTGCTGTTGTTCTAGCATCTTCCATGGAACATCCTACACATGCTTCAGGAATGTCTCCTGCGGCATATGCTGTTGACATAGTTAGTGTACCGACTGCAGTCATTAAGGCTAGTAGTGCGAACGTCGTACGGTTGTTCATCTTGTTGCGATTTGGACCCGTCTCTATTTATGTATATTTAAAAAGAGAAAAAAATTGTGAACTTAGTATCTTGGTATAATGCTAAGTCTTGATTTTGCAGATATTGCAATTATTGAGATAATTGCTACTGCTAGAATCATAGCTGCTATTGTACCAAATTCTGGTACTACAACTCCATCTTTGATATCTACTTCAGTTGAAGCAGTATATTTTGGATCGTCAAATTGTTGTACTTTCACAGTGTAAAAACCATCTTGTTTCCATAATGGTCCGCCTACTGTAATTTTAGCAGCAAACTCTCCATCAAGCATTGGTGATATTTGAGTCACTTTAACCACATTTCCATTTGGTGCAATTACCTTCAATGTGATGTCTTGACTTACTCTATCTGTATTTCCTGTAACCTCAAACATTGTAGAACCATTCTCGATAATTATTTTATCAAGGAAAAGTCCTCTGTCTTTTGCAACATTTGTTGTGTTTGGTGTGAAAATCCCTGTCTCTAAATTAGATTCAGTTACAGAAGTTCTTTTAGTCATACCATCTGCTACTTCAACAAATACATTCAAAGTGTACAATGAATTTGCTCCTATGCCTTGCATTGCTTTGATCTTGTAAAATCCATTTTCAGTCCATGTTGGTCCTACTTTGAATACTTTCACAAAATTACCATTGTTGTCTGGTGATATTTGATCAATTGCAACAACGTTGCTTCCACTTGGGGATGTCACTGTAAATGTAACATCACTAATTTTTGAAACTGTTTGGCCTGTTACAGTAATTGTATCTGAGCCTTTATCGGCTGTAGCTGTAATTGACATTCCTTGAGTTTGAGCAAAAGCATCTTGCTGAATAGAGGTCATTGAAACTAATGACAGTGCCATAAGGGCTATTGCCATTGATGTTGTAGAACGTTTAAAATTCATCCTATTTCCACCCAACATTATTGCTATTTATGTATATTCAAAAATAAAATTTTGTGTTCTAACCCATATGAGTTAGCTAATTCTTTAAAAATAGAAAAAAGATGAAATTTAGTATCTTGGAATAATACTAAGTCTTGATTTTGCAGATATTGCAATTATTGAGATAATTGCTACTGCTAGAATCATAGCTGCTATTGTACCAAATTCTGGAATCACATAGGTACCGATTATTTCAATCTCTTCGGCGCCTGCTGGGAATGCTATGGTGATCGTTCTGTCTTTTGATGATGTAGTCTCTTCAAAGTCTACTTCTTCTCCGTCAATTAAGACGAAAAAGTCATCATCTTCACCATTAATTGTTGCATCCAAGACAGATCTAGGGATTGTCAAGGTAAGCGATCCGTCACTTGTAGCATCTATAGATACAATCAATGAATTTGCATCCACATCAGGCATAATACTAAGTAGTTTTCCACCTGTGATTTTATATCCAATCAAATGATCAGTGCCTTCAATTGCAACTGTTGTTGCGGTTACTTTGGAAGGTTTCTGAATTGGTGTACCTGTAGATCCTCCAAATTCAAATGATGTTGTAGCTACGCGATTTTGGGTTCCATATGTTACTTCAATTGTATAAGTTCCAGCTGTTCTCATTGTTCCTCCAGCAGTAATTTCAGTACTGAATTTTTTATCAGCACCTACAGTTAATTGAGCAAGAGCGACAATTGCATTATCATTCTTAACAATCAAACTTACTGGGGTTCCAGAATACAGATCTTTCACTTCTCCTGTTACTAGAATAGTTTCACCTTCTGAATAGGAAGATTTGTCTGTAGTAACAACAATCGAGCTTTGTATTTGTCCAAATGCTGGTGCCATGCCAATACTTGCAACCAAGATTGCAGATAAGGCAAACACTGCTAGATGAGCTTTCATAGTTTTACGCCTGAATTTGGACTATTTAAGGTTGTGAAAAAATTTGTTGACTAAATAGAAAAAAGACTGATTTTTGGCAAATTTCAAATTACATATATATTAACCCGAGCGTGAATTTTTGACAGTTTGTGTGTATTATTTACTGTTACATGTAATGTTCGTCGTGGGGGTTTCTAAATGGCAACTAAGAAAAATCAAGTACTAGTCCCTGATCATGTTTATGTTCCAAAACATGAAATCATTACCAAACAAGAAGCTGAAGAAGTTTTAAAAAAATATAATTGTAAACCAACTGAATTACCATTAATCTTTGTAAACGATCCTGCAATTTTAGGACTTGGTGTAAAACCTGGAGATATGATCAAGATAACTCGAAAAAGTCCAACTGCTGGTGAAAGTCTCTATTATCGATACGTGGTGGAAATCTAGATGGCAGATCCTTCAACCAAACGTTGGCCAGTAATTCAAGATATTTTGAAACGTGAAGGTATTGCACGTCAACATCTAAACTCATTTGATGAATTCTTAGAAAGAGGACTTCAAAGTATCATTAATGAGGTTGGACAAATCGATATTGAAAATGCTGAATATCCTTACAAGATTCAACTAGGTAAAGTAAAATTACAACAACCAAGAATGATGGAGCTTGATGGTTCAATCACACACATTACTCCAGCTGAGGCAAGATTGAGAAATGTTTCTTATTCTGCACCAGTGATGATGGAGGCAAGTGTTGTGGAAGATGGAAAAATTTTAGAATCTAGATTTGTCCATATTGGGGATGTACCAGTAATGGCAAAATCAAATGCATGTATTTTACATAATTTTTCTTCTCAAAAATTAATTGAACATGGTGAAGATCCAAATGATCCTGGTGGATACTTTATCATCAATGGTTCAGAACGTGTTATTGTTGGACTAGAAGATCTTTCTTACAACAAAATTATTGTCGATAGAGAAACTGTGGGCGGTAACATTGTTTTCAAAGCTAAAGTCTATTCTTCCATTGTTGGTTATCGTGCAAAATTAGAACTTGTCATGAAAAATGATGGATTGATAGTTGCCCGAATTCCTGGTTCTCCAGTTGATATTCCTGTTGTTACATTGATGAGGGCACTTGGATTAGAATCAGATAGAGAAATCGCATCTGTAGTTTCTCTAGTAGATGATATTCAAGATGAACTTGAAGGCTCTTTTGAAAAAGCAGGCGATGTACCTACTTCAAAAGATGCTATTGTCTATATCAGTAAAAGAATTGCCCCTGGAATGTTAGAAGAATTCCAGATAAAACGTGCTGAGACATTACTTGATTGGGGACTCTTACCACACTTGGGCAAACATCCTGAAAACAGAAAAGAAAAAGCACAATTCTTGGGTGAAGCTGCTTGTAAATTATTAGAACTAAAACTTGGTTGGATTACTCCTGATGATAAAGATCATTATGGAAACAAAGTCATCAAATTTGCAGGGCAAATGTTGGCTGATTTATTCAGAACTGCATTTAGAAATTTGGTCAGAGATATGAAATACCAACTAGAGCGTTCAGGTCAAAAACGTGGAATTAATGCAGTCGCTGCAGCAATCCGCCCTGGAATTATTACTGATAAACTTAACAATGCAATTGCTACAGGAAACTGGGGTAGAGGCAGAGTAGGTGTTACTCAACTCCTTGACAGAACAAACTATCTTTCAACAATTAGTCATCTAAGAAGAATCCAATCTCCGCTAAGTAGAACTCAACCAAACTTTGAAGCAAGAGATTTGCATGCAACTCACTTTGGAAGAATTTGCCCAAGTGAAACACCTGAAGGCTCAAACTGTGGTTTGGTCAAAAACTTAGCATTATCTGGAATCATCTCGGTAAATGTGCCATCTGAAGAAATTGTAGAAAAACTCTATGATCTTGGAACTGTTCATTTCTTTGATGCAAAAGAAGATTTGAAGAAAGATGGAACCAGAATATTTGTTGATGGTCGCTTAATTGGATATTACAAAGACGGTGAAGAATTAGCATTGTCTTTAAGAGAACTAAGAAGAAACTCAAAAATTCATCCACACGTTGGGATTTCATTTCACAAATCTGAAATCGAAGGCTCTACAAGAAGATTATATGTAAATTGTAACGCCGGTCGAGTTTTACGTCCACTAATTATTATCAAAGATAACAAGCCATTGCTAACTGCAGAGTTGTTAGATAAAATTTCAAAGAAATTACTTTCTTGGACTGACCTTTTGAGAATGGGTGTCTTGGAAATGATTGACGCAAATGAAGAAGAAAACTGCTATGTTACTTTGGATGAAAAAGATGCAAAGAAACATACTCACTTGGAAGTATTCCCACCAGCAATTCTTGGGGCAGGAGCTTCTATCATTCCATATCCTGAACATAATCAATCTCCAAGAAATACATACGAATCTGCAATGGCAAAACAAAGTTTAGGATTTTCAACACCTATGATGAATACTAGTACATACGTTAGACAACACTTTATGCTATATCCTCAAGTCCCAATTGTCAATACAAAAGCAATGAAGCTTTTAGGATTAGAAGATAGACCCGCAGGTCAGAACTGTATTGTTGCAGTATTGCCATTTGATGGTTACAACATTGAAGATGCCATTGTACTGAGCAAAGCCTCAGTTGATAGAGGTCTTGGTAGAACTTTCTTCTTTAGAATTTATGATGCTGAAGCAAAACAATATCCTGGTGGAATGCGTGATACATTTGAAATTCCAAATGCCGAAGATAATATCCGAGGATACAAAGGAGAACGTGCATACAGATTACTTGAAGATGATGGTGTAGTTGCATCCGAATCTCCAGTTAAAGGTGGCGATATTTTGATTGGAAAAACAAGTCCTCCAAGATTTATGGAAGAGTATAGAGAATTCGAATCTTCTGGTCCATACAGACGAGATACTTCAGTTGGTGTAAGACCATCAGAAGCCGGAGTAATTGACACCGTAGTTATGACTCAATCAAATGAAGGTGGAAAAATGTACAAGATTAGAGCAAGAGATATGAGAATTCCTGAAATTGGTGACAAATTTGCATCAAGACATGGACAAAAAGGTGTGTTAGGAATTTTAGCTAAAGCAGAAGATTTACCATACACTGCAAATGGAATGTCTCCCGATGTTTTGATTAATCCTCATGCATTCCCTTCAAGAATGACTGTTGGAATGATGATGGAATCTATCTGTGGTAAAGCTGCAGCATTACGTGGAAAAAGATTTGATGGTTCTGCATTTGTTGGTGAGAAAATGCCTGAAGTCAAGGAAGTAATGGATGCACATGGTTTTGAATATTCTGGTAAAGAAATAATGTATGATGGAAGAACTGGTAAATCATTCCCAGTAGAAGTTTTCATTGGAGTTGTATATTATCAAAAACTACATCACATGGTTGCAGACAAAATCCATGCAAGAGCTCGTGGACAAGTTCAGATGTTGACTAAACAACCAACTGAAGGAAGAGCAAGAGGTGGTGGTTTAAGATTTGGTGAAATGGAACGAGATTGTTTGATTGCTTATGGTGCTTCTATGATTCTTAAAGATAGATTGCTAGATGAATCTGATAAATCTGATATTTTTGTCTGTGAGAGATGTGGACTGGTTGCATATCATGATGTTAAACAAAGAAAATACGTCTGCAGAGTCTGTGGCGACAAGGCCAAAGTATCTTCTGTATCTGTAGCTTATGCATTCAAATTACTATTACAGGAAATGCAAAGTCTTAATGTTGCACCCAGATTGTTAATCAAGGAGAAAATCTAGAATGTCTGTTCAAGCAATTAAAGCAATTGATGGAATTCGTTTCTCTGTATGGTCTCCAACCGAAATCAGAAAATACTCTGTAGCTGAAATCACTGCTCCTGAAACATATGATGAAGACGGAATGCCAGTTCAAGGCGGTCTTATGGATGGAAGATTAGGAACACTTGAGCCTGGACAAAAATGTCTAACATGTGGAAATACTGCTGCAAGATGTCCTGGACACTTTGGGCATATTGAACTTGCAGAGCCAATTTTACACATTGCATTTATTGATAATATCTACAAACTATTACAATCAACATGTCGTTCTTGTGCAAGACTAAAAGTCCCTCAAGATGATCTAAATGCATTCAAAAAAATCAAAGACAAACATGCTGCTTACACTGTAGTTTCACAAAAACGCATTCCAGAACAAATTATCGAAAAAGCAAAAAAAGCAAAAGAATGTCCTCATTGTGGAAAAACACAATATGAACTAGTATTTACAAAACCAACTATCTTTGTAGAGAAAACTGAAATCGGTGAACACAGATTATTACCAATTACAATTAGAGAAAGATTTTCACAAATTATTGATGAAGATTTAGAACTATTATCTTATGATCCAATTACTGCAAGACCTGAGTGGTTTATTCTTCAAGCATTACCTGTACCACCTGTAACTGTTAGACCTTCAATCATTCTTGAAACTGGAATTAGATCTGAAGATGACTTGACACACAAAATGGTAGATATCATCAGAGTTAATCAAAGACTAAAAGAAAGTAAGGAAGCAGGAACACCTCCACTAATTGTACAAGACCTAGTTGATTTGTTACAGTATCACTCTACAACATATTTCGATAATGAGGTATCTGGAATTCCACAAGCTCATCATCGTTCTGGACGTCCTCTCAAAACATTGACTCAAAGACTTAAAGGAAAAGAGGGAAGATTCAGAGGTTCACTTTCTGGAAAGAGAGTTGACTTTTCAAGTAGAACTGTTATTTCACCAGATCCTAACCTGGATTTGTCTGAAGTTGGAGTTCCTGAACAAGTAGCCATGAAGCTAACAATTCCTGAAATTGTTACAGAGTGGAATATTGAAAGAATGAGAAAACTCGTAATTAACGGACCTGAGAAATTCCCAGGTGTAAACTATATTGTCAGACCAGACGGTGTAAAGATCAGATTAGATTTCGTAGAAGACCGTTCTACAATTGCAGAAACTCTGGAGATTGGCTATCTTATTGAAAGACATCTTGCAGATGGCGACATTGTAATGTTCAACAGACAACCATCACTTCACCAAATGTCTATTATGGCTCACTATGTTAGAGTACTTCCTGGTAAGACTTTCAGATTACATCCTTCTGTCTGTCCACCATACAACGCAGACTTTGATGGTGATGAAATGAATCTTCATGTTCCTCAAAGTGAGGAAGCAAGAGCAGAAGCAATTCTCTTGATGAGAGTTCAAGATCAATTGATTTCTCCAAGATACGGTGGTCCAATTATCGGGGCACTAAGAGACTTTGTAACTGGTGCATACCTTCTAACTAAAGATGATACCACTCTGTCTATTCAAGAATTTTCAAACTATGCAATGCTTGGAGGTTACACAGATGCACTTCCTAAACCTGCAACTAAAACAAAAGACGGACCTGCATATACAGGAAAACAACTATTCTCATTATTCCTTCCAAAAGATTTCAACTATGTTCTTACATCAAAATGGTCCAAGGGAACAAAAGGTCCAGAAAAAGATGTTGTAATTAAAAATGGTGAACTCATTAGTGGTGTAATTGACAAAACTTCAATCGGCGCTGAAGAACCAGAAAGTATCTTGCATAGAATTACCAAAGACTATGGCAATGCAGTTGGCAAGAACTTCTTAAACTCTATTCTCATTATGGTAAAACAATTCATCACTCACTATGGTTTTAGTTATGGATATGGTGATCTTGAAGTTCCTGAAAAGAATGTGACAAAAATTCTAGAAGACATTCAAGAAACATATGACATTGTAGCTGATTTGACTGATCAATACAAGAAAGGAACTCTCAAACTTACTAGAGGTATGAAGGCTGAAGAGGCACTAGAGGCTTACATTGTTAATGAACTAGGTAAAGCCAGGGTAAAAGCAGGAGATACTGCTAATGATTCCTTAGATGATAATAACGCTGGAAAAATTATGGCTACCACTGGTGCCAGAGGTTCAGCACTTAACGTAGGTCAAATGGCAGGTGCATTAGGACAACAATCAAGAAGAGGTAATAGAATGAATGACGGTTACAGTAATCGAGCTTTAACACATTATCAAGAACATGACAGCAATCCAGACGCACATGGATTTGTAAAATCAAATTATAGAACAGGTCTTACTGCATTAGAATTCTTCTTCCATGCAATGGGAGGTCGTGAAGGCCTTGTGGATACTGCAGTTAGAACACAACAGAGTGGTTACATGCAACGTAGATTGATTAACGCTTTAGAACATATCCGATTAGAATATGATGGAACAGTGAGAGATCCACATGGACATATTGTTCAATTCCTATATGGTGAGGATGGTATTGATGTCCAGAAAAGTGATCATGGTGAGGCATTTAATGCAAGTAGACTGGCTGAATCACAAACTATCGTTGATTCTGGAAAGAAAGCAACTAAAGATGAAATTGACGTTCTTGCCAAGAAATACACCAAGACATTTAATCCAAGATTAACTGAACTTGTAACTGATGCTTTACACAAATCAAATCTAAGTAAAGACGGTGTTGAAGCTGTCTGTAAAAAGGGTCTTTCATTATACAACAAAGCCAAAGTTGAACCTGGTCAAGCAGTAGGAATTGTCACTGCACAATCAATTGGTGAGCCAGGTACTCAGATGACTTTGAGAACATTCCACTTTGCAGGAATTAAAGAAAGAAACGTTACACTGGGTCTTCCAAGATTGATTGAACTTGTTGATGCAAGAAAGAAACCTGTGACTCCAACTATGGATATTTACCTTGATAATGAATCAAAGAAATCTAGAGAAAAAGCAATTGAAGTAGCCAGAAATGTGTTACAAACCAAAGTCAGTGCATTGATTGCTAATACCGAGACTGACTATTCTACAAATATCAAATTAATCTTGAGTCCAAATAGACTCCAAGAAAGAGGATGCTCTGTTGCAGAAGTGGAAGCAGCACTCTCATCAAATAAAAAATTCAAGATGGAAGTTACAGGAGAACTAATCACTTTGAATTTAGTTGATGAGGCTGATACTGCAACTGCTATTGCAATTAGAAATAAAGTTCTCAATACTACTGTTAAAGGAGTTCCTGATATTGAGCGAGTTACATTAGTTCAAAAGGATGATGATTGGGTAATCCAGACAACTGGTTCTAACATCGCCAAAGTATTGGAAGTAAAGGGAATTGATAAGAAGAATGTCCGAACAAACAATGTCTTTGAAATTGCAGGAACATTAGGTATTGAAGCTGCTCGAAATTCATTAATCGATGAACTCAATCATACTTTGGGTGACCAAGGATTAGAAGTCGATAATAGATACATCATGTTAGTATCTGATTTGATGTGTTCTAGAGGTTACATGCAACAAATTGGTAGACACGGAATTGCTGGAACTAAAGATAGTGTTCTTGCAAGAGCAGCATTTGAAATTACTGTTCCAACAATTGCACATGCTGCACTTGGTGGTGAAGTTGAACAACTCAAAGGCATCACTGAAAACGTAATTGTTGGTAGCAACATTCCAATTGGCAGTGGCACTGTTGACTTGTACATGCAAGTCAGCAAGAAAAAATAGAAACAAGTGATAGATATGGCCGATGAAATTTCTACACTCATGACTAACAGCAAAGGCAAAATTGTTTTACTTCGATTAAGAAACACCAGAACCGTTCAAGGCATACTCAGAGATTTTGATATTCACATGAATTTGACACTAGAGGGTGCTGAAGATGTAACTGAAGAAAAACATGAAAAACTAGGAAAAATTTTACTCCGTGGGGATAATATTTTGGCAGTATCTTTGCCCGAAGAAGAATCTTAGAAACTAACCAATCAAACATTAAATCCTATAAATAATAATTTTTAACATGCTACATGTTTTTCTGTTTTTAATTCTACTTGCATTTGGACAATCTGCTCCTGATTATAATGATCCGTACTCTCCAATTTTTACTGACAAGCCAGTTTACTCTTGGACTGATAAAGTGAAAATGACAATCATTGCACCTAGCTGGAATTCTGATAGACATTTGATTGATTCAATTGGGGACACTAATAGTCATCCAATCAAAATTTCTACATCTGAGCATTCACTTGAACCATATAGATTTACAGAGACTGATGTAAATTCTGGAATTTTTACTGCCGAAGTGATTCTTACAGGTTTTACTCATGATGCTGATGGCGACGGTGTTTTTGATACAAACCCTAGAACAATTGGCAATGGGCCTACAAGTGGATTTTTACAAGTAGACCGGGACTCTGCAATCACAATATCCTTTGAATTTGCAGACGGTGTCGTGCTGGTTGAATCAGTGCCTGTAAGCTGGAATCTTGGAACAATCGATTTTGTTGAGGATCTTCTTTATCTTGAAAATTCTGCAGTTATCCGTGTTGTGGATTATGACATGAATCTAAACCCTGAATCTCTAGATGATTTACCGATTCATGTTTTTTCAGATTCTGATGTTGCAGGAATCAAAGTTAACGCAATTGAAACATCTGAAAGTTCAGGTGCATTTGTTGCAACAGTCTCATTATCTCAGAACTCTCCTTCGAGTGGAAACAGACTTTATTCCCTTTCTGGTGATGCTATATTTGCAAAATACGACGATCACACTCTTCCAAAACCATATACAAAATCAGATAATTTAGAAATCAAAACTATGACAATAGTTGATTCGTCAATTCCTCCTATAGACAGGATTGAAAATTTACCCATTACTTTTTCTACTGGTCTGGGAAATCCACTGAATTCTTTTTCACAGAATACTCAGATGCAAATAGTTGGAACAATTAGAAATGATCAAGAGTTTAAACAAAAATTTGTTTATCTCTTTCAAGTAAAAAATGATCAAAACTATGTTGAATCATTATCATGGGTTCAAGGGGAAATATCTCCCAATCAAATTCTAGATGTTTCGCAATCTTGGACCCCTAGGGACTCTGGACAATATCAAGTTGAAACTTTTGTCTGGAACTCTATTGGTAATCCAACAGCTCTTGCATCATCAATGTTTACCCAAATTGATGTTAAATGAAAAGTATAATTTCTGCGTGATTATTAAATACAAAATTACGTTCTTACCTTTGTGTTAGGATATGTTTTAGGACTATCATTAGTGCTAACCGTACTGTCTCCTATGATTTTCATAGATGTCTTTGCGGATTCATTTAGCGTAAATTTTGATAAGGAACTCTATCATCTCGGTGATTCCATAACCGTTTCAGGTAAAATTCTTGAACTTGGAATGCCTGTAATTGCAATGAGCATATATGACCCAGATGGAAAAATTCTGTCTGCAAATAATTTAGAAATTTCATCAGAGCAAATATTTTCTAAAACAATACTTCTTGACTCTCCATTTTATGAAAAAACTGGCAAGTATAAGGTGAAACTAGACTATGGGCAAGCTTCACAAAGCCATTATTTTGATGTTCAAGGTGAATCCTCAGAGCCTGAAATTATAATTAATGAAAACACAAAACCTGAAATTATTCTACTTTACACCGAACAAAAACAATACACCAACAATGATGTGATAAAAATTACTGGTCAAGTTTCAGCAATGGATTCGCCAACTGCCTTGATAGGAATCTATGATCCGTTTGGAATGCCTGCTGGATTTTATTTTGGGGCAATTGACACTAACTTGGAATTTGCTACAAGCTTTCTTGTAAAAGATGGTGTAAATTTTAGAGTGGATGGAACATATTCTGTAAAAGCGCATTATGCTGAATCAGAAGCAGTATATTCTTTTGATTATTACAAAACACCGCAAACAATTGAAAATTCTTTAGATGATCAATCAAGTAATTCCAAACTCGATGACAAAACACAAACAACTGACAATACACAAACAACTGACAATACACAAACAACTGACAATACACAAACAACTAATGGATCACAAAATAATTCCAAATCCATTGATGACTCTACTATAATCAAAACACCACAAAAAACTACAAATGATAACACTCAGATTAAAACTACACAAAAAGAAATTCCTATTAAAAAAACAAATGATTCAGAAAATAAAGTAACCACAACTATCCAAGAAAAACTTCCAACACAAAATAAAATAAAAAAAGAAAATAATTTGTCTGTAGAAGATATCGAGTTGGGAAAATTACTAAATCAAATCCAATTAGAATGTGATTCTAGTACCTATGCTGATACGATTTCATACTATGATGGGATGGGCCCTGCATTGTATCGATTGTGCAAGTTTGATAGTTCGTTGAATTTTTTTAATGAATCATTGATCAATGATCCCGATAATGTTGAAATCCTTGTTAACAAAGGCTCGGCATTAGGGAAATTAGGCTATTTCTCTGAGGCTATAATATTCTATGATCATGCCCTCCGAATTGATCCAAATTTCCTTCCTGCCAAAAACAATAAAGCAAATGCTCTCGCTAACTTGGGGCAATTAGATGATGCCATTTTATTGTACAATCAAGTTTTGAACAAAAATCCAAATTATTTCACAGCTGCAAAAAATCTTCACATTGCAATGTCTATCCTTCCTGATTTGACAAATAATTCATTTGGTTCAGATATAGAGAAAATCGATTATTCTGAATCTTTTTCTGAAAATAGTAATGCTGCTGGTTCTGAAAAACAAAAACCAAATGATTTTTTTGATGAAGTAAGTATTGCATTTTCAACTTTAGGTTCATTATTTGGTTTTCTAAACTAATTTCCTAATATTACACGCTTGATTTTTCAATAAACCTATAAAGCCCTGACATGACGATCGTCTTAAGGAAAACAAATGAGTAAGATACTTGAGAAATCATTGAGAGATGCCCGTAAAGAAGATAAACTAACCATGGGTACCAAACAAGTTTTAAACTCAATAAAAAGTTCCAAGCTAATTGTATTGTCTCAATCAATGAAAAAAGAAATGTTTGAGCAAATTGAATCAGATGCAAAAAAAGAAAAAATACCTCTAGTAAACTTTCAAGGAACATCAGTCGCATTAGGAAGATTATGTGGCTTACAATTTAGAATTTCAACAATTTCATTTACATCCATAGATGATGCTAGCATCAAATCAATTTTAAAAGATACACAAGCTGAGGAAAAAAATGATTAATTGTAATTCCTTGAATGTAAGTTTAAATGAGACATTTTTTGTTCGGAGATAAATAGGAATTATAATGACACAATCAATTAAACTCACAACTGA
Organism: Candidatus Nitrosopumilus sp. bin_6a; assembly: GCF_054095695.1. Classification (NCBI taxonomy): domain Archaea; kingdom Thermoproteati; phylum Nitrososphaerota; class Nitrososphaeria; order Nitrosopumilales; family Nitrosopumilaceae; genus Nitrosopumilus; species Candidatus Nitrosopumilus sp. bin_6a. The sequence continues at coordinate 281,070 of NZ_JBSWSR010000001.1, read as the reverse complement.
TCAAATGCGAATGATGTCACTTTTCCAAAATGTAACTGGTGCAACAGCACGTGATTGTGTTGAAGATGAAAAACAAGATAGAGTGATTTTTGTAGTTAATACTGGTAAAATGGGACTTGCAATTGGCAAGGGTGGTATCCATATCAAGTCATTACAGAATATTGTTAAAAGAAATGTCGAATTGGTAGAATTTGATGATGATCCAGCAAAATTTCTGTCTAATTTGCTTAATTCAAAACTAATTTCTGAAGTAAAAATAAATAAACGTCCTGATGGAACAAAGCAGGCAATAGTTATGGTAGACGCAAGAAAGAAAGGAATTGTAGTTGGAAGAGAGGGAAGAAACGCAGAGAAAGCAAGACTTCTTGCAAAACGATATTTTGATATTAGCAGTGTATTGATTAACAGTCCTGAACGGGCAACTCTGGAGATGTAATAGATGAGAAAATCACCACTTGGATTATTTGCTGGAAGAGTTCTAACAACTAAAAAGAAAAAACAAAGATGGGCAATCTCTACGTTCAAGAGAAGAAAACTTGGTATTGATAAAAAGGCTGATCCACTAGGAGGGGCACCTCAAGCACGTGGTATTGTTTTAGAAAAAGTAGGTATTGCTGCAAAACAGCCAAACTCTGCTATTAGAAAATGTGTTCGTGTACAATTAATTAAAAATGGAAAAACTGTTACAGCATTTTTGCCACGAGACGGAGCCATGAACTTTATTGATGAACACGATGAAGTACACATTCAAGGTATGGGTGCAACACAAGGCGGTGCAATGGGAGATATTCCTGGTGTTAGATTCAAAGTTTTCAAAGTTAACGGTACTGCATTGCACGAATTAGTTATTGGAAAGAAGGAGAAACCAAGGAGATAGAGAAATGGCACAAACTAAAAACTTGTTATTATTTAGAAAATGGGATTTATCTGATATCGAAATAAAGGATCCTGGATTAAAAACTGCAATCTCTTTGAGAAAGCAAATTCTTCCTTACACTTATGGTCGTTCTGCATTAAAGAGATTCAACAAAGCAGATGTTAACATTGTTGAAAGATTAATCAATAAAACAATGCACTTTGGAAAGAAATATGCAAAGAACACCGGTAGAATGACTGGAAAGAAAACTAAACTACTCAATACTGTAAAAACAGCTTTTGATATCATTGCACTAAAAACTGGCCAAAATCCAGTTGAAGTTCTAGTTCGAGCAATTGAATTTTCTGCTCCAAATGAAGATACTACAAGAATCGTATATGGTGGTACTGTTTATCATGTATCCGTAGATGTTGCTCCAATCAGAAGGGTAGATTTGGCTCTAAAGTTTATCGCAGATGCTATCAAAGAATCAACATTCTCTAATCCAAAACCTATTGAAGAGCACATGGCAGAACAACTCATGCTTGCAGCAGCAAATGATCCTGCAGCACCTTCTGTAAAAAAGAAACACGAGTTAGAAAGAATAGCACAAGCATCAAGATAGTCTTTTTAGAAGTTTTCCCAGTAGCCCGAGGCAGATTCGAACTGCCGTCTCCGCCTATCCACTCTTGAGATCCAGAGGGCAGAATCCTTGACCACTAGACTATCGGGCTACTAAAATAAACCCGAATGATTTAGCATATAATCATTTGTTGTAATTACTTTAGTCTGACTTCATGAATTACAGTTGCGTAATCACAGTCTGCTTTTAATCGCATGTAAGGAATTAACTTGTAATGAATTGAATAGATATTGTCTTCTTTTAACAGAATTCCTTTTTGCAATAATGATGCTAATCCTCTTGATGGAATTGTAATCGAAATGTTCTTTTCTCTACATACTTTTTCTCTTTTTTCTTGAAATTGTTTTAGAGAAAATGAAACGTCATTGATTTCTAAAATTAACGGCCAAACAATTTCTGCCCAAACAAATCTTCTGTTCTCTGTTGCAGAAGCATATTTTCCTTTTTCACTCAACATTAATAACATCTGCAACATATGTTATAATTTATCAGTTGTCTCAAAAAGAAATTGAAGAATCACTAGATTTACTACAAAAAGATTGGGATGTTGACCCGATATTACGCAATTTTATGTTAGGGAAAATTACTGATGTCTCTGACTATTCAATCAAAATCAAAGATGTCATTTTTCATGTCCCTTATCTTAACTCAGAAAAAAAATACATCTTGTGGAAGTGCTACTGGCCTGACTGTCACAACTGCTGTGATAGACAAGGCAGATTGCCTTTATCCTCTGATGATCTAATCACAATCGGCAAGGGACTCAAATACAAAAAAACTTCAGATTTTATAAAAAATGAAACTCTAACTGTGACATATCAGGAACCTGGTCCGTCAGGGCAATTGACAACAATGACTACAATTAATCTTAAAAGAAAAACAGATGAGACAGAATCTGATGATGGCACTCATATCTCTTGTAGATTCCTAGACGATGAGGGGGGATGCTCTATGCATCCTGACCGACCTGGAGTGTGTTATCTGTATCCTTTTTCTAGCTGGCTTGAAAACGAGCAGGGTAAAGCCAGAGTCCATGCAACGTATCAGTTCACAGGTGACTGTCCTGGTTTTTACTTGGCTGATTCTCTTGATCCGATGAAAGACGAATTCAAGAACTATTCTAAAACCATATACGATTACAACATGGCATCAAACAGAACAAATCGTCAAGGATTTGGTTCTGTTAGTTTCTCTTAGACGTTTCATTTGTGAGTAACGGTTAAATGCTAATTTTTTAATAAATTGCCAGTGCAATATTCTAAACTACTATCATTTCTAGTTATTTTCACAATTACAGCTACATTATAATTAACTCCAGCATTATCATCTGCATTTGCACAAGGTCCTGATAATACTGGCAAGCCTGATGTAATTGCAGTTTCTGGAATAGTTCCTGGAAAGAATTTGATTGTTCATATTCTATTAGAAGTTCCTCCTGGAGCCGATAGAAATGAGGCAGCATTTGCAGCACTTGCAAATCAAGGTGCACGAGCATTTACTGCTGAAGAATATTCTTTGACTGGACTAGTCTGGGACCAATTCTCCGATTCTGATCCTGGAAATGATTCTGTAATTCAGAGATACAACCCACAAAATGATCCTACTGGCGGTAACGGACTAACTGCTTTACTTAACACTCACACTACTTGGAATAATGTTGCAACATCTAGTTTTACTTTTGAATATGGTGGAGAAACAGGAAAATGTCCTTCACTAGTTCAAGAATGTAAAGGCCGTCAAACATTTGATGGTAATAATGATGTTGCATGGCTCGCATTAAGGGATCCTGGAGTACTTGTAGTTACATGGTCTGGAACCAGTATCGATGAATCTGATATGGCTTTGAACACCAATTTCAATTGGTCAACTGATGGTGTAAGTCATTATGATGTTGAAACTGTATTTTTGCATGAAAATGGTCATGCTGTTGGAATTGGACACTCTGAAGATATTTCTGCTATAATGTATCCTTCTTATCAAAATGTAAATCGCATTTTGGAGCAAGATGACATTGATGCAATAAGCACCCTATATCCTGGAATATCTGTTACAAATAATTCTCCTGTTGTTTCTATATCTGGTCCTTTTGATAATTCCTCCTTTGATTCTGCAACTGTAATTTCATTTGCTGGCTCTGCAAGTGATATTGAAGATGGAGATCTTTCTGCTAATTTGTCCTGGGTGTCTGACATTGATGGTTCTATTGGTGCTGGTAGCTCATTTTCAAATATTTTGACTGATGGAACTCATACCATAACTGCCCAAGTTACAGATGCTGGTGGAAAAAGTAATAGTGATTCTATCACAGTAACTGTTGGAACTCCTCCAGTTTCTGGAACAACAGTTGGTGTTGATTCTATAACTTATTCTGGTTCTGGTGGCAAAGACAATGATAGACATTTGACCGTATTCGTTCACGTGTCTGATGATTCTGAAAATAATGTCAGTGGTGCAACTGTATCTATTTCCCTCACAAACGGATCTAGTTCTTGGACTGCAACTGGAACAACTAGCGATACTGGAAGCATAGGGTTTACTTTGAAAAATGCTCCATCTGGAACATACACTACAACAGTAACCAATCTTTCTGCAAGTGGTTTGATCTGGGATGGAACTACTCCTGATAACAACTACACAAAATAATTATCTAAATTTTACTTAGGCTTTGGCAACTTTGAGCAAATCTGAAATTTTAATATCCATTCCAAATCTTGCCTCGTTCTTTTTCATATAGAAAAAGATTGCCAAAAAGTCTGGCAATGCCTTGATAAAGCTAAAGTCCTTGTGAATTTTTGCTCGAACAAAATTAAACACTTTGGCATAGACCTTGTAGTGTTTTTCAACTGCCTTCTCATATGCTGCAAAGTCATTCATGTTTTCAACAAAAATATCTACACACTGCATCGATGGAATGATTCCCTCTCCTAACAATGCATAAACAGTACCAATTGATTCCCCGACTCCGACAACTTTGCCCGAATAGTATGGCTTGCATCTGTCTGGAGTTGCTAGTCTGATTGGCCTTCCCTTTGTTTTGAGAACCTTGCCACCGTGCTTTTTTAGGAAATCATCAGTTGCCTTGATGTGCTGTTTATTGTAATCTCCTGCTCCAATGTGGGCCCATTTCTCACCCAGTGGGAAATACCAGAAATATCCTGACATTCCAGGAAATGGTTCAATGTAAAAGTCATCATATGGTACGCCGTTTTCATATTCTACTTTGTATTCGTATGTTGGCAAGAAAAAGTCCTCTTTCATTTTTGGCAAATATGCTCTACTAAAACCAGTACAGTCAACTATCATGTCGTATTCTTTTTCCAATTCCTCAAGCTTTGGTGCATCTCCGTAGATAATTTTTGAATCTTTTATGAAATCCTTGATTAGTGCTAGTTTGTCATATGTGCACATTCCGTGCAGTCCGATATCGAATTTTACGTCATTGTTCATTTTGACATGCATATTTTTTCCATCATGAATTAGAAAATCATTAAAATCTCTGTCTACCTTTTTGCAAAATTCTGTCAGTACTGGCTTGATTGTACCCCATGCACAAATTGAATCATGGTTTTCTTCTCTGTTTCTCTCATATCCGGTAACATCATGTCCTGAATTTTTTAGTCTGGCCATAAGATAAGAGCCTGCCACTCCCATTCCCATCACTGCGATCTTCAAGATGTTTGCCGTCGGCTTGGGCCTAATAAATACACTATCTGTTTTTGTTCAGGTAAATTCTCAATAGTAGGAAAAGATAGTGTCGGTTAAATATCAAATTCACATTATACAATATAAGAAAAGGTGAGTCTGTCGTCTGAGAACAATCGTTTCAGACCTTAAGACAAATCGCTGTCATCAGAAAACCAACGGTTACTGATCTTAAGTGAAGAGCTGTCATCTGCACCTTTGGTGTTGATCTTAAGCTCAACTGCCTTTTCGTTTCATTTATTTTACATAATTTTTTTAATTCTATCATGGATGTCTTTGAGGCAATAGAGACTCGTCGTGCAATCAAAAAATTTGACAGCACATACAAGATGAGTAGTGATGATGTTCAGAAATTAATGGAGCATGTAATTTTGGCTCCGACTAGCTACAATCAGCAGAACTGGAGATTTGTATATGTAACTGATCAGGATGTAAAAGAAAAGATTTCAGTGGCAGCCAGAGGTCAAGCCCAACCAAAAGATGGATCTTTGGTAGTGATATTGTGTGGTGACATGAATGCATGGAAGACTGAACCTCTGCGATACTGGAAGAATCATCCTGCAGAAAAACAAGAGACAATAAAGGCAGCTCTTGAGAGAAAATATGATGGCAATCCTCAAAATCAACGAGACGAGGCAATCCGTTCTTGTGGAATGGCAGCTCAAACAATAATGCTTGCAGCAAGACAAATGGGATTGGATTCTTGTCCTATGGTAGGATTTGAATACGACGAACTAGCAGAGTTGATAAAATTACCTGAGGACCATCTCATAGTAATGATGGTGGTAGTTGGCAAAAGAACAGAGGATGCTACAGCTCGTGGCGGTCAGTTGCCTTTGGATCAGGTAGCCTTTGAGAATAGTTTCTAGATTTTTTGAATATCTTTTATTATGATAATGTGGTAGATGTCTCATGGGTGCAGAAGAGGCAATCAAGAAATTAGAGACCTCAAACCAGGGTCTGCAAGTAATTTTAGATAACCTTGATGAGCAGCTAAAAGCAATCCGTTCAGACCCCAAACTCTCAGGGATGGTCGATGACTTGGAGACATTGTTTTATGCCTATCTTAAAACCTGGATGAAAAGCAACAATGAAATCCTTGAATTGCTAAAGAAATAAAATTACTCTAGGAAACCTTAACTCTTATCTTGATTATATACAATTGATTGACCTGTTTTAGATGTGACGGCAAAGGAAAATTGCGAAACCAGTTTGGCCTTTATGAGAAATGCGAGTCCTGTCAAAAGGTTGATATGACTTTTGAAAAGATGGATGAACAGGATTTTGATTAAGTAATGGTGTTTGGTTTTAAATTTGGATTCTTAAAGTTCAAACCGATATCTGAGAAATTTAGAAACTCTTTGTACATTGGAGACAACAAAAGATGTACAAAATGTAACCGCCTTTTATCAAAGCACACAAAGGGCGAACTGTGTTATTCCTGTCAGAGCGAATCTTAGATAAAAGAAAAAAACGAGGATTCTCTAATCCTCAAAGTCATAGTCTGATTCCGAATCATCGTCTTCGAAATCATCGTATTCATCTTGTGCTTCACGATTATAACTCATGGCAAATGTGGGTTGGAATTCTTGGATTTAAACAATATGAATGATTTATTCTATATTTGATAAAATCAGTATAGAGAAAAAAACAAGCTTCAAAAGATTATTTCTTTTTAGAAGCTGCCTTTGTTGTTTTTTTAGTTGCTGCTTTTTTAGCTGCTGGTTTTCTAGTTGCTGCTTTTTTAGCTGCTGGTTTTTTAGTTGCTGCTTTTTTAGCTGCTGGTTTTTTAGTTGCTGCTTTTTTAGCTGCTGGTTTTTTAGCTGTTGCCATAACTCAAATGGTAATTTTACATGGATTTCTATTCGTGAAATTAAAAAAAATACACTAATGAGGTATTATTTTAAACACTTTTTTTCCGAGTTTTAGATCCCAATATCTTTAAGTTGATAATTCTTTGAAACAAATTATGGACGGTGCAGATCTTGCAAGACGTGATCATCAGAGAAATAAATCTGAAATTGTCAATCTAGTAAAAGATATGTTCAAGCAAAACAAATGGGGAGATGAAGAATACAAGAATCAACTATATGATCTAGTTCTAAAAGACGAGGCTCTGGTAAAGGACGTGATATCAAAAATAAAACAGGAGAAAGGACTGGAATGAAGCCTGAATCAGTAAAAATTTTGATTGGTGAGATAGATTACAAGCTTGGACGCATTGAATTCTTTAAGGGCAGATTGGAAGAATGGGAGAATAAAGAGGACAAAGAGTATGACCAGTCCCTCAGACGACTAAACAAGCTAATTGACGAGGCTGTTAACCTCATTCGGATCATGAAAATTGAAGGGTTGGAAGAGTTTGCATCATATGAGGATGTGCTCCAAAAACTCTCTAGATAATACACAACTCTTAATTTTTAGTATTTTTAGAATTAACTCATTGGAATATGAAATTGTGAAAAACCCGATGGGGTTAATCGAGTTTACATTAAACAAGGGCGAGAAAATTACTGCAGAGGCTGCTGCCATGGTTTACATGAAAGGAAACATCGTTACAGAGACTAGGATGAGAAAGGGCGGATTCTTCAAGTCGCTCAAAGCTGCCGCTCTTGGAGGCGAATCGTTTTTTGTCAACGAGTTTATCGCAGAAGAGGATAACTGCAAGCTAGGCATTTCTGGCAACATGCTAGGGGACATTGAGGTAATTGATGTAAATGAAGAGTTTATCGTCCAGTCCGGCTCTTTTGTCGGCTCTACAACTGATGTAACACTTGACACACAATGGCAGGGATTCACCAAAGGCATCTTTGGAAGCAATCTGTTTATGCTAAAGACAGTTGGCAATGGAAAAATGTTTGTCAATGGATGGGGTGGCATACTAAAACAGGAACTGGCATCTGGTGAGAAGATGATACTTGATAACTATCAGCTAGTGGCACTAAGTTCTACTGCTGGATACCGTGTAACTAAACATGGAAGCATGAAGACTACGTTATTTGGTGGGGATGCCTTGGTAATTGAGGTCGTAGGACCCGGAACTGTCTATTTACAGACCAAGAATATTATGGAGTTTGTTCGAGCAATAATTCCGTTTTTGCCCAAAAGAAACTAGCATGAAAAATTTCATTGTAGGAATTGCATCTGCAGAGTTTGTTTGCGTTGCGCCTGATAAGAATGCAAATAAAGATGGGGGTTTGGTGTAAAAAATAATGGGATTCAAGGACAAGTTTGTAGGTGATAATACTGGAAATGTCTCAATCAAAGTACAATGCACTGGGTGTGAGAGAATAACCGTAGTTAGAATTCCATCTGGAAAATCATTTGAGAAATGGAATGAGAAAACAACTTGTAGTCTTTGTGGTGGAAAAAGCTGCTGGGAAAAACTTACCTAGTTTGTCCTCAATCTCTTTAGATTCTAAAATTACCACTAGCAATTTAGTTTGATATTTTTGATATACTAAAAAAACACATCTGAAACTATGGTTATGAAATTAGATAGCAAAAAGACATTGATTGCAGGGCTGGGAATTACATTGTTGATAACAATTTTTGGTGGATTTATCATTACTACATTTTTGATTCCACAATGCAAGGAAGTTTTATGCTAGATTCTGAATTTGATTTGGATTGGTCCGAATTTTCATTCTTTGATTGGATTCCAAAGGTAATCCGACTGCAGTCCGTCCGAGATGATGATTGGCAAATTACTCGCAAGTCAATGCTTGGGACGACTCTGAAATTCAAATTTGAAACTTTGAAAAACTGGCTAGAACAAAACAATAATTCTGAAAAATCCCAAGTTCAAACCCAAAACTATGTTCAAGCTCTGAGGCGAAGTGGTCTGATTGAATAACCTGATAATTGTTGTTATTGTGTTTGCAGTTGCAATTGGTATTGGGATTTTAGCCAACTCAAACTATGGGCAGTATGTGGTGGAGCGAGACCAGAGAAACTTGCAAGCCTCAGTTGCTGATTGCAAGAATCTGTTCTCTCAAGGAATGAAACAAGATGATTGTATTACAAAATCACTTGAGGTCTTTGGAACTGATTATCAAAAGACTCAGTGGGAGCAGAGATTAGACTACCCTTGATTTATGGGAATCGTCCCTCTCTGACTTTGGATTCAATTGAGATTGTTTCGAATTTGTCTGAATCATCAACTGTTATGGTATCTTTACTCTTCATAAAAATTCTAATCAAACCTTCTAGTTTCATATTTGTTTGATGTATTTGTGACTAGATTTTACAAGATGATTTTTCTATCTAAGACCAAGTCACAACTTTTTTTCCATGTTTAGAAAAAGCTAAAAACAATCCTAATGTAATGCGCTTATTTGCCCTCACTGGAAGTATCTCATGATAGTAAATTGGATTGATTATCACCAAATCCCCTTGATTTGGCTTTATCTTTACAGATTCATTACAATCTGAAATCACACCTTTTGAATAACCAAAATCTATGTTACGAAACTTTTCATCTGATTTTTCCCATGATTTTTTGTACAATACCAATTCTCCCCCTTTTTCAGATTGCTGAATATACAATACTGTGGATAGTTGAATTGGAAATTTGGAAATATCAAAACCCTTTGCTTCATAACTTGCATTGTCTCTGTGTATTGGAGCAAAATCTCCTAATTCATGCAGTCTGATTACTCCACATGCATATTTTTTTCCATCTTCTACTGCAATAGTGACCTGTTTTTCAGGAAATAGCACTTGTAATGTTTTGTGAATTTTTTTCCTTGGATCCTCCAAGCCTGAAAAAACTTGACGTACTGTTTTTCTTAATGCATCTGCTTGAACAAAATATTCCCCTTTTCTAGAAATAAATGATACAAGGGAGATGCCAATCTTTTTCATTTTTTCATTATTTTCAAAAGTTTTTGTCTCAATCCTTTTGGATATTGTTTTACATGAATCATTTTTGTAAAAATTCCTAATTATTAGTGCAGGTGATTCTCCCGTAATGATCTTCTCTATGATATTTTCATTTTGACATATCTCTTTACAGTCTATTTCTATTGGATTCCACTGTAAATTCATCTAATATCCACCTTGACCTGAATGTGAAACAACAGATGCTAGAGTTCCATCATTTTCTTTGTCTTTAATTTCACATTTTACAAATGATCCAGCTAAATTTTCTTGTATTTGCTCTTTTGTACACTCGTTGGGATCTGCAGGGAGACTCATTATGTCAGTTTGAAGAATCTTTATTTTCTCAATTTCTGAATAGTCGCCCTTGTTTCCATCTTTTTTGTGTGTCACACTAAGCTCAAAAATCTGACCCGACAAAACATTTCCTACGTTTCCCCAAATTATGTCCATAAACTGAATTTGTATTTTCTAATATTTATTGTCCCTATTATTTCTCATCTAGTGGTAACTAATTGAAATTAGTGGTAAAAACCTCCTATGATTATTTTATTACCATGTTATCTGGAATAATTAAAAATCCGTTTCTCTGATACAATACCCTTAAGTTTCCAATTTTCAATTGTATACCTATGAATTTCATCACAAGAAAGGTCCTTGAGATGCAGTACAAGAAACTTTATGATTCCAAAAAGAGACTAAACCAGCATCTGGAGAAAAGAGAGTCTATTGCAAATTCAGATAACAAAAAAGAGATTGAAAAACTCGAAAAATACATTGCCATCTGGAAAAAGAATATCGAGAAAATAGAAAAAGAGATCAAAAAGATAGAAGACAGGGAATCTGATAAAGAATAGACACGCTTAAGTTACCAAGATATTCTGAATCGTATGCAACTAACCAAGAAAGACAAAAAAGCAGTAGCTGTAAGTCTAGCACTATTAGTAGGAATAACACTATACACGTTTTCTACTGTTTTAGAATTCTAAATTCACAAGTTAGAAATTCTCGAATCTTGAAATGATTTGTGACTTTTGGTTCTAACTTGCTCTACTGGTCCGGTCGAATTCGATTAACTGCGTCCAAAATTATACCCATGTTAGTGGGCATATCCCATTCCGTCAAACCCAAACTTATTCAATTAAAATTGCAGGTTTAAATGGTCTTGCGTGTCTTGATTTTCCCTTAGGATCATAAATGTCACTATCTGATTCTGAATACACTTGTATCTCTACACCAAACTCTTTCTTTCCAATACTGGATAATTCCGATGATAAGAATTCCTTTTCATCAAATGACTCTGATTCAAGTTTCATTTGCTTTATCTCCTCCGATTCAGAATGTAAATCCTTGATTACTTTTTGGATATAGTCTGGCATCTTTTTGGCCTCTGTAGTTTCAGGATCTGCAATGAGTTCTTTCATTATAACTCCCATGTTATTTTGTCCACCTACCATTATGCTCAAAATTTTATGATAAACTTTTGATTTCATAGAATCAGAATTTACATAGATTACAATTTTCTTTGGAGTAATCTTTGTAACTTTGAGAATGTTTGAAATATCATCAATAGTTGCTTTTAGTAATTCTTCTGATTGAATTGATGTTGCATCTACCTTTTCTTTAGAGAATTCAGGCCATGTTGATTTTGATACCAATCCACCGTTTCCAAGATTACTCCACATTTCCTCAGATATGTGTGGTGCAAATGGAGACAACATTGCAACTCGTACAGAGTTTATCTGGTGTAATATTCCTGAAACATCTTTTCTTTCTTTAGCTTGGATTCTTTTTTGATACCATCCTAAATCCGTTTCAAAAGTAAACAAAATGTCATGTAGTGCTTCACGCAATCTCATCTTCTCTACAGCTTCTGTAATTTGAGAAATCTTGTTCTGGGTTTTTGATAAAATCCATTTATCTTCGGCTTGTAGTTCTCCAATTGGAGCATTTTTGAGCCTAGAACACTCCTCTAACAGGGCTGCAAGCTTGTTTTGAATACCGTAAACTGATTCCATGTTAAAATCAGCATCCTGCAATAATTCAGCTGATGAAATGATAGCTAATCTAATTGGGTCTGCACCATGGTCTCTAATTGCAGTACGTAATGGAATGATGTTTCCCATACTTTTTGACATCTTAGCACCATCCATCATGACACTACCGTTAACTACAATTTCTTGTGGCCAGAATTTTTTATCAAATATTGCAACATGATTTAACACAAAGAATGACAAGTGGTTCTGCACTAAATCTCTACCAGAATGTCTTGAATCAACTGGATAAAAATATGTAAATTCTTTTTTCATTGTTTCGATTACGTCCTCACTAAGCTTCGATGTACTTGCAGCTAGTTTTACATCTCCCTTATCTAGCATAACATAATCAAAGAATTCTTGAGTTAAATTCTCTGGAGTTACTGTTCCATCATTTACAAATTGTGAAATGGTATAGTATGCCATGTAAATTACACTGTCTGATAATGATTCTACAATCCAATCATGATCCCATGGCAGTTTAGTTCCCAATCCCTGCTGTCTTGCACAAGCTCGTTCATGCAACCAATCAATTACTTCAACAAACTCTGTCTTGATGTTACTGGGAAGAATGTTCATCTCATCAAAACAATTGCGAGCTAGTTTCTTCCATTCTTCATCTCCATAATTCAAAAACCATTGATTGTTCAATACTTTGACAACACATTCAGCTCCGCATCTGCAATGCACTGGAGCATTCTCTAGCACTGGGAATTTTTCTAAATGTTTATTCTCTTGAAGCCATGCCCTGATTTTATCACGGCCAAACTGTACCTTCTCTCCGTTAAAATCTCCACACTTATCATTTAATTTTCCATCTGTAAACTCTTTGAGGTACAATTCTTTGGTGGCCTCTTCAAGCTTAGAATCAGTTTGGTCTGACACTCCTAGTTTTTCACAAATCTGTTTTGCAGGATATTCATCGTATCCTTCAGTAACTATGATTGGTATGGGCTCAATTTTTGAGGCTAGATTATCATTTCTAGCCTTCAAATCCATCAAGGCTTGGTAGTCTTTTGGTGCATGGGCAGGTACTGACATTACTAATCCAGTCCCCATTCCAGGCTCTACAAATTCTGCAGGCAAAATTGGAACCTCACTTCCATTGGTTGGAGATACAGCTGTTTTTCCTACAATGTCCTTTCCAGAAATATCTCCAATTACTTTGACCTCTTTTTCAAAGAATTCTAGTTTGTGTGCACATTCTTCTGAAACTATCCATGTTTCATTATCTACTGAAACTTTTTTGTAGATAACATTTGGATTGACCCAAAGATTAGTTACACCAAAAATTGTTTCAGGTCGTAGTGTTGTAATAGGAAATACAAATTCACCAAATGCAAACTTCACCAGGAAATTTTTATCATCAATTTTTGGCTCAACATCTCCCATTGTGTCATGTTGTGATACTGGGTTTTGATCTTTAGGACACCATCCAACTGGATGACTCCCTTGAATGATTCTACCATTTTCTTTAAGAGTTGTAATTTGCCATTCGATAAATTTCTGATAACCTGGAACGATAGTTGTAAACTCTCGTCTCCAATCAATTGAATAGCCCATCTCTATCATGCCCGACTTTATCTCTTCATGGAAATAATCTGCAATCTTTATTGGCTCTACAAATGTTTTGATATCTTCTTCAGGAACATGGTAAATGTTTCTCAATCCGTCAAGAATCTCTTTTTCTCCAGCTTCAATTCTTTTTGCCATTCCAAGTACCGGAGTACCAGTATAATGAAATCCCATTGGGAACAATACATTGTATCCTTGCATTCGATAGAATCTTGCATGAACATCAGCTAGTGTGTATGTTCTTCCATGTCCAATGTGTTGCGGAGAGTTGGGATATGGATATGCTACGGTAATGAATTTTTTTGGTTTCTCATTTGGGTTTGTCTCAAAGTCTTTAGATTCTGCCCATGTTTTGCGCCATTTTGTTTCTATTTCATTCCAGTTAATCGTCATTGTTTCATCCTAAAATCATTGATTTTGCTTTGGCTATTGCCTGCTCTTTTTTAGATGTGTCTTTTCCTCCACCTTGAGCAAATTTAGCGTCTCCCCCTCCTGAACCGCCCAAAATTGAGGCTATTTCCTTGGCTATTTCACCTGAATTCACGCCTGAATCAGCTCCTGCAAACACCATAATTCTAACAGTTGGCCCTGATTCGAAAATACCGCAAAATGCAGCTTTGCTATCTTTGGCAACTAGTTTTTTGCCAAAGTTTTGATGGAAATAATCATCATAATTCTCACTAGATGTAAAGCAAATTTTGTTGTTAACTGTAATGCCATCAAGGTCTCCAGATTCTCCAGATAATATTTTCTCTAATAATACTGGAATCTGTTCTCTGGCTTTGTTTTTGTTTTCTTCTCTCTTTTTCTCTAGTTGTGCTTTTGCAATTTGTTCTTGCTCTTGTTTCTTTGATTCTTCTTCTTGGTCTTTGACATATTGGAATGCAGTGGGACCTGAGACAAACTCTATTCTAACAACACCGTCTTGAATTCGTTTGGTCTTTGTAATTTTGATTAGTTCAATGTCTCCAGTTTTCTTTACATGTGTTCCACCACAAGCTTCAATGTCTTTATCCTCAATTGATACAATTCGTACTGATTTTACTGGAACTACTCCGCCCTGATAAATTCTAAATCCATACTTTTGTTCTGCAGTTCCTCTGTCGTAATAGTTGATGCTTACTGGATGGTTCTCTTTTACCATTTGGTTTGCCGCATCTTCGATTTGTTTTACTTGTTGCTCAGTTAGTGATGAATGATGTGTGATGTCTAGTCTGGCATGATCTGCGTCTTTGAATGCAGAGTGCTGCCAAATCCAAGAACCTAACACTCCCCTTGATGATGCGTTGATGATGTGAGTACTGGTGTGATTCTTTGTAATGTTTGCACGACGAGTCTCATCAACTTTACAAGATACAGTTTTTCCTTCTTTTGGTACTCCGCCTTCTAATTGGTGAACAATAATGTCTGCATGTTTGTCTACATTAATCACCTTGAATCCTGCAATAGTTCCATAGTCTGGCTCTTGTCCTCCACCTCTAGCATAAAATGAAGTTCTATCTAATACGACTTGATCATCAAAGACCTTGATCACTTTGGCATCAAACTCCATTGGGTCATCCTTGTAAAACAGAGTCTCAGTTTCAGGCAAATCCTCTAGTGGAAGTTCTGCTATTGCCTTTTTCTTTTCAGACTGGTGCAAATCAGATAGTTTCGAGTAAAATTGCGAAGGAATCTCTGTAATCGCATCCACTTCCTTGAGGTATTCGGGCGTTATTCCGTCTGATTCGTACAATGTTATTAGTTCATCAACTGTTGGCACTCCTCTCTCGCGAATCTTTTCTGCTTTTTTCTTCATGTGAACTTTGGATTCCTCATATCTTGCAGACTCTAGTTTCAGTATTGTCTTGACATCTTCTCTTTTCTCATCAAGTTCTGGATACGTATCTTTGAGATAGTCAATATGAGTATCAATCAAATCATCAATGTCTAGTTTTAGATTCAATCTGTTGATTGTTCCATTAATTCTTCGCAACATCATTCTCAAGTTATATCCTCCGCCAACATTGCTTGGCAGTGCACCATCTGTAATTGCAAAGATTAAAGTTCTCAAATGATCTGCAATAAGATAAACTCCTTCAAGCGGTGTAATCATTTTGTTTAGTTGTGTATCTGTAATTCCTGCATTTTTTACTGCAAGACGTCTTACTTGATTCAAATCATCAAAATGATCAATCTCTTTTGCAATCTCTGTAAAGTATTTTTTCAAAACATCAGAATCTGAATCAATTCCAATTTTTTCAAACAGTTTTTGATTGATTGGACCAAAGCAGCAGTCATATGCAGTGGGAGTTCCCATGGTAATCCATGCAAATCTCTCAAGGCCTGCACCCATGTCAATTACTCTCTGGTCAAGTGTTGTGTGTTTCCCTAGTTCACCTTGGAATTCAGTAAACACTGCATTTCCAAGTTCCAGTCCTCGCACAAAGTATTCAAGTGATGGACCAAACGAACCGCCACCTGCCCATACGTCTTCAACAAAGACGACTTCTTCTTTTTTAATTCCAAACTGGTCAGTCAATAATCTAAAGTCCAAGTCAACACATTCGTCTTTCCAGTATCCACCCAAATCAGGAACACTGTGTTGTCCTATCATACAAAAGCTAGAAAAGTGTCTTCCTGTGACTCCGACATTTTCCAAGTCTTTGAAACGCAGACATGTTTGTGGTACTACAAGAGGATTTGCAGGAAACTCAAAGACTACCTTGCTTCCCATAATTCTCTGAAAATCAACAACTGATGCAATTGTAAAAAACAAGTCATCTCGCCATCTACACACTACTGGGTATCTGCTCACTGATGTGTGATTATTCTTTACAAAAAATTCTTCTACCTGCTTCCATGATTGTGTATAATCAAATCTTTTTGAAGTTGGAGGCTCGCCGATGAATGAGTATGTGTCCAATCCATCATCCGGACACAAGTTCCTATCTGCATTTAGTGTCCAAAAGAATCTGCCACATTTACTGCAAGACTTTCTTACAAATCCTTGCTCTGCAAATAATTTTACATTATAGTATTTCTCAGGATCTGCTGAAAACTCTTTTAGAATCTGACTTTTATCCAACGAAAAGCCTGCTTGAGACCGATATTAAGAATTGTCGATTAATAATACATTAAATACACTACACATACAACTCTATTCATGTTTGGAAGAAAACCTCAGCTAAAAGAAGGAACTCAGATTTTCTCAGTTAAAAAAAATGGCGAGTTTAATGACTTTATTTTTGGTGTAGTTACTGGTGTTGAGGGAAGAAAAGTGGGAATCAACGGTGTGATAGTAAATCCTATTGGACTCAAAAACAAGATTGCCCAAGGAAAGACAGGTGAGCGTTCTAGAGAAATCCTTGAGCATCCAAACCCTGACAATATAATTTTGGCATTGGTGCATAGAGTCGAGCATGAAAATTATGCCGAAGTGTTAGATCTTGATGTTGACAAGTGTGATATTCTTCCACCCAAAGTCTATGCAATGCTAGATGGTTGGGTTCGTGAATCATTACCTGAATTTTTCAATACTGTCTTGTCACTACCAGAAGGCCCTGAAAGGGAAGAGGCAAAACGAGTTTTAAGACACAGAAAGGATACTTTGACTGATCCTAATCTGAAACGTACGGTTTATTCTGTTTGCAGAAGTCTCAAAATTCTGAACTAGTTTTCAGGCGTGAGTTCTCCATAGTTTTATATTATCCAGTAAGAGAATCTCGATACAATGGAATATGTTTACGCTGCTTTACTTCTTCATAAACTAGACAAAGAAGTTAACGAGGCAAACCTCACATCAGTTGTCAAAGCATCTGGTGCTGAAGTTAACGAAGCCCAAGTTAAATCTCTAGTCGCAGCCTTAGCCGATGTGAACATCGATGAGGCAGTTAAAGCCGTACCAGTAGCAGTTGCAGCAGCCGCACCAGCAGCCGCAGCAGCAGATGCACCGGCAAAAGAGGAGAAGAAAGAAGAACCTAAAAACGAAGAAGCAGCCATGGAAGGATTGTCTTCCTTATTTGGCTAAACAACTTTTCTTTTACAAATTTAATTTTGTTAATTTTAATTACTTCTAGCTCGCAGTCTCTATTGGTTGGTTGATTTCTCTTTTCCAATAGATGGTTTCATTAGCATCCTTGATTACTTGGGTACGATAGCATTTGCAGTAACTGGAGCTTCAAAAGCAATTGCACACAAGGCAGATATTTTTGGAATTATTGTATTGGCTACTGTGGTCGGTGTTGGCGGTGGTGTAACACGTGATGTTATTTTTGGAAGATTTCCAACTGCATTTTCTGATCCTATCTATGTATCCTTAACTGTTCTAGTTGGAGTTGTGATGTTCTTTTTGTTTAGACGACTCCAAAAACAGATGAACGTCTGGTTAGTCTTTGATGCAGTTGGGTTGGGGGTATTTTCAATCTTGGGCGCATCAATTGCACACCAAGTAATTGGCTTGGAATTTTTACCAATGCTCTTTGGCGGAATGATTACTGCAATTGGCGGTGGAATACTCCGAGATGTGTTTGTGCGAGAGATGCCAATTGTATTTGTAAAAGAAGTCTATGCTATTGCAAGTATCATTGGAATTGTGATATTTTATGCAATGCTCTCTTCTGGTATTGATACCCAAGTGTCATCTATACTTGGAATTGCTGTGGCAACTGGAATCAGATTGCTTGCAATGAAGTTTAATTGGAATCTTCCAAAGGTTCGAGAGTCTTGATTTTAGTCTTATAATTTGAGTTTGCCTGACTCTATTCCTTCTTGAATAATGTTAATCAAATTCTCCACAGTACAATTTCTCATCGACTCTGGCATGGTATGTGCATCGTATTCCCGAAATCTACTGATCATCTTTTTTCGTATCACCATCTTTACAATTCCTGGGACTTCGTCGTCGAACTTTTGCTTTATGTGCTCTAATATCTCGTCGATATCTTTTTGGTCCATATTATTCTGAAGAAAATCTTAGTATTTTAGGTGCTGTCATCATTCCTACTACTCCGGAAATTATCCCTCCTGGAATACTCGTCATCCAATGATTGAATACAACATCCCCTGATGTTGGCAATACATCATATGGAAACACTCCGTTGTACAGAATTACCTCCAAAAATGTCATTGAAAGCATTGGGAAACCAAAAACAAAAAACATAGAACCAATCATGGCACCTGCAATCTTTCCTGAATGCCTGTTGAGAGTTTTTGATTTGAATTTTGTATTGAAAATGTAATCTGCTGCAATAATGCTTGTCATAGGCGCTAAATACCAAGGAAGAAACTGTGTTAGGTTTTCTCCTGTAAATATTGTAGATGATATGCTCATTACAAAAAATACCAGTCCTGAAATACTGACCAACCCAAATCTATTCATCACTTTTGATGCACACCAAAAGACAAGTGTCAATGCAAATGGGATGAATAAAAAACTCAAAACAATTGCAACATGAGGATCTGGATTAAAGTCATGAGTCTCACCTTCTGATACTGGTAAAACAAAAAAGAAGATCAACCACATTGCACTAAACCAGAAAATTCCAAAGGTCAATGATAATGCTGTATTGATGAATAGACTCTTTTTTTCCATATGAAAACTAATTCTTGAAAATCCAATCACAGTTCCTGTAAGCACACTGAGCATTCCAAGTGCAAGAATCATGTGGGTTGGACTAAGCAGTCCGTCTAACCCAAATGCCTCATGCCACAAAAAGTCTCCAGGACCTGCGATTACTTGAACACTTACACCAATGATGATTAGTTTTAGACCTGTTGCAAATGATTCTGATCTGATGTCTTTTCTTTTTATGTATACAATAACAGCTGCGATTGCCCCGATGACATTGATTCCGACACCAGAGTACAGCATAGTATGGGATGGTGTGAAAAAGGAATCTGGTATTCTCTGCAAATGAGATGAGATGTCCCAACTTGCACCCCACATTGCAATAGTTGTTCCAATTAATGTAATTAGGAAAATGATTGATGGAATTAGAGCCTTTGATCTTTGTTTAATCTCAATTGTCAATAATCTGAGAAAATCTCTTAATGTTCATAAAGGATTCTTATTTTTTTCTGATTACCACTTTGTAAAATGAATAATTATGCAGGGGTGTAATCTTTTGCTTGGCCTGCAACTGCTCTTGCTTGTGCATCTGCTTTTTGTAAGATTTGCTCTTTTGTCTCATCTGTCATAAATCCAGATTCTACTGACAAAGAGCGTGCATGCTGTGATGCCTTTGCAAGAATTTGTGAGATATTGTCTGCAGTAATGTATCCTGCCTCGATAGATAGTGATACTGCCTCTTGGTGGAATTGTGCAAATGCATTTCTTATCTTCTCAACATCGATGACCATTTCTGCTTCTGCATATCTTTGACCTTCTTCTAATGCTGAGTAAAGTGAAATTCCTGCCTCTACTGGTTTGATATCTAATTTACCTAGAATTGATGCTAATTTTTCATTGATTATTCCTCCTTTTTCTACTGGAGTACTGTCTTTGGCAATCCAAATTGTTCCTTGATCAATCTTTGTTGGAATTCCTGCCTCTTTGAATTCAGTAAGCATTGGACCTGGTGCAATTCCTGTATTTTTGGCAGGGACTACAATGTCGATGCTTGCAACATCTCCGCCTCTTGCTGCCATCATGATTTTGTTTTTGGCAAGAAGAACGTTTAGCTTGAATGGTGACATGTTTGTAAATATGAACATGATTTGTCCTTTCAAATCATCGATAATATCTTTGATTCCTGGAATGTCTAGTGTCTCAAGTGCTTTAGCTGCCACTTTATCTTTGACACAGACAAACTCTACTTCGCCCTTGAGTGTTTTTCTTAATGGTAAGATTTGAGTTGAACGAACTTTTTGCATTTGAATAATTGATACAACTTTGTATTTTTTTGGTAACTCTTGTAATTGTTGATACATCTGGGTTTTTCTTTTAGGATAAGTGGTTCTATTTTCATGCATACTTCTTCTTAACCTCTGGTGCTTGCTTTACTGGTTTACCCATTGTAGTTTTGATTAAAATTTTTCTAAGATTTTTCTCACCGTTTGGCAATTTCTTTTCAACTGCATTAAGAACTGCATGTGCATTGATTGCCAAATCTGCGTCTTCCATAGTTACATCTCCAATCTTAGCTGAGATTGAAAGTGATGCTCTTGTTCTTACCTTGATACATGATCTGAATCTTTGCAAGAATGCGTCAATAGATGCATCAAAAGGAACTGGTGTTGGCATTTTTCCTCTTGGACCTAAAAGTTGACCCAAAGTTTTACCAACAGTTGGCATTACTTTGGTATCTGCTAAGAAGAAATCATATTTGTTGATGAATTTTCTAGATTCTCTTTTGTTAGTTCCAAATTTTTCTAGTTCTTCTGTTCCAATTACAGAATCTGCTTTTGCAGCTTTTGCTTTTTGATTCATATCTCCTGTTGCAATAATGCATACTCTTGCAGGAGAGCTGGTTTTTGGTAATTGAACAACTTCGTTAATTGCAAATCCTTTCTTCACATCAATATCTTTGAAAGTAATGATTAGCTCTACGGCTTGTGTGAATTTTCTCTCTTTTGTGGCAGCTTTTGCATCTTTTACAAGATCAACTAGCTGAGCATCTGTAATCATTACGAATCAATTCCTAGAAAACCTACTTAAAATCGTTTAGAGGTTTGGGTTTTTTGCCAATCATTTATTTTAAAAAATTACATATTTTTAGCAATATTCTTACAAATAAGGCAAAAATGTTGCTGAAAACCTACATATATTAATTCAGAACCCTGTTTTTTGAATACGTTGCATCGTTTTGATGAATTAGATATGAAATTACTTTATGAATTGACTCGTGATGGTTCTATTTCCGTTCCCACACTATCAAAAAAACTGGGAATTAACGCCTCTGTTTTGTATAGCAGGATTAAGAGACTGATGAAAAAGAAACTAATCAAAAAATTCACCATTGAAATCGATGACTCTCTCTTGGGAATAGGAGTCAAAGCAAATGTTGGGATAAACCGAGATCCTAAACTCAAGGACTCTATTCACAAAAAATTTCTAGAGACTGCCGAAGTCGTATCTATTTCAGAGGTCACTGGCAGATTTGACATCATGGTTCAGGTATATGCCAAGAACCTTGAAGCCCTTCACTCTATTGTAATTGAAAAAATTGGAAAAATTGAAGGCATACAAAGTACTGAGACCTTTGTAGAGTTACAAAAAACCGATAAAGATCCGGTCTATCTAATTCAATAATTATTTGAATTTCTCATCCCACTTGCCTTCGTTAATTTCGGCAGTGATTTCTTTTGGAGTCTTTCCTTCTACTTTGACTCCTAATGCAAGACATGTTCCAATGACTGTCTTTGCAACTGATTTAATTGATGAAGCATAAGATTTCTCTAGTTTTGTGTTTGCAACTTTGAGTATTGCATCCATTGTAACGTCTCCTGCCCATTCTGTACCTGATGCGCCAGAGCCTTTCTGGATTCCTGCTTCTTTCATGATTAATGCAGCAGCTGATGGGATTCCGATTTCAATTTCATACTTTTTTGTATCGCTATCAACAACTACTGTAACTGGAACTTTCATTCCTTCAAAGTCTTTGGTCTTTTCATTAATTGCATTAATGACTTCCATGATGTTGACTCCCAGTGGACCTAGTGCTGGACCTAAAGGTGGACCTGCTGATGCTGCTCCGCCGGTTACAAGTGATGATACTTTTTGTTCTCCCATGTTAAATCAGACTCTAAATGAAAATTTAATCCTTCCTAAGCCTCACTGGATAGCTTTAGGTAGTTTGCGTCTACTGTGACTGGTAATTGGTATGATGCATCAAGTAAAACTACGGTTGCCTCTTCTTTGTCAACATCAATTCTTGTAATTGTTGCCTTCATTCCCTTGAATGGACCTCCTGTAATTTCTACGATATTATCTACTGTTAATTGCGAAACTGTTGATTTCTTTACTAGATATCCTTCAATATCTTTGAATTCTAATTCTCCTCTTAACTGACCTCTGATGTGTCTTACGCCTTCTACTGCCAAGTATGCATCACTTGGATTGATTGCTTCAATGACGACATAGCCTTTCAAATCACTTACCCAAAATACTGATTGAATGTTAATCTGATTTGCATTGGCTTTAGCTTCTAATAATCTCATTACCACTTTTTCTTGTCCACCAGTGGTTCTAATTGCAAACAAATGTGATTTGATTTCTTCAGACATGTTACCTACCAAATGTAATTACCGAAAAGACAAACTGAATTGTAAAACCAATAGCTCCTACTCCTGCTATTCCTAACAAAACAAGTCTAAGATGCTGTGAATACTCATCCCTGTCTGGTTTCTTGGCCATTTTCATAGTGTTGGCCATGTTCTTGACAGTCTGCTTAGGGTTCATTGCCTGAAATTAATAAGGTGTCCTTATATCTCTTATCTCATGGAACTGTTGGTTGCGTATCAAGATGACCCCGCCGGCCATAATATGGCAAAATTTCTTTCAAAAGAAATGACTTTGAAAGATGATATTTTTCATGGGAAATATTATGATCTTATAATAATTCCAACTCCTGCAATTTCTGCTGATTGGCTTGAAGAAAAATATGATTACGATGGATTTGTTTTTCTCTCAAAGCATGCAGCCGAATCAGGGGAACTTGCTTTGACTTGTCATAGTACTGGAAATTTCTCAACTGCAAAGTTTGGCGGAAATGACAATCAGGTCGCAATCCCAAAACCTGATTTTCAAAAAGTATATCTTCAGACATTAAAGAAAAATCAATCAAAGTTTTCTAATTTTCAAATTACTATAGAGGCAACTCATCACGGACCTACTGCATTGAGTAAACCATCTATTTTTGTTGAAATTGGAACTACTGAAAAACAATGGACTGATGAGTTGCTGTGCAGTTCTGTTGCATCACTAGTCCATCAGGTAATGTCACAACCGATCAAAGAACATCCTGTTGCAATTTGTTTTGGTGGAACTCACTATCCATCAAAATTCACTGATGAATTACTACATGGAAAATTTGCACTTGGAACTGTAATTCCAAAACATGCTTTGGATAATTTGGATGAAAAATTATTTTCTCATATTTTACAGCAAAACAGCATGGCAAGAACTGCCCTTTTGGATTGGAGAGGATTGGGTCCTAACAAACAAAAAGTTTTAGATCTTTTAGAATCAACAGATCTTGAGGTAATCAAGCTTTGAATCTTTCAGAAAAGATTTACAAAAAATTGCTTGAAGTACCTAGAGGACAAATCACAACTTATGGCGAATTGGCAAAAGCCGTTGGACTAAAAAATGGTCAAAGAGCTGTTGGAAAAATAATGAACAAAAATCCATACCCTGTGATTATTCCTTGTCATAGAGTTGTAATGTCTACTGGAAAAATTGGGGGATATGCATATGGAGAACATGTCAAAATAAAGATGCTAAATGATGAAGGCATAGAAATTCAAAATGGCAAGATTGTAAAACTAGAAAATAAAATTTATCGATTCTAATCTTTTCGTTTTTCTCTGATTTCGTCCATCAATAGTCTGAGATGGGCTTTGTTTCTAACTGTGTTACCGCCGACCTTTTTGTAGAGGGCCCAGAATTCTGGATTTGTCAAGTCTTTTCTGTCTTTTGCAATCTTTAGCAATCGTCTCAATGAGCGAACCTTTGCAACATAGACTTCTTTCTTACCGACTCTAGCTCCTTTTCTTCCTTGTTTGGAACCTTGAGTTGTACCTCTCTTGTTCTTCTGAGCTTTCTTTTCATGGGCTCTGCCTCTTGAAGTACCGGTAAATGGTTTGATTTGGATAGTGTTAGCTGTAATGAGACTGCGAATGTTTTCTCTAGTGATTGCATCTGCAACATCATCTAGGTGGTCAGTATCAAATTTGATTCTGTGAACTCCGACACCAGTAACTCTGGCGGCGAGTCTTTTTTTAGCTTTAAGATTTACTACCACTTGCACTCACTCTTGCGTTAAATATTTTGAATTTTTGTTCAACTGCTTTTACGATAATTTCTTTTCTCTTTCTAGTACCTACCCCGTGTCCGAATCTTACCCCATCTTTCTTTGGGTCTAATTTTTCTAAATCGCTCAAGTTGAAAACTAGGTTATCTGTAAATCCTGATGGGTGTAATCCTCTTGCATCTTTTGGTCCGCCATATCCTACTTTGACAAGACCTGGACGACCTCTGCTTTTTTGTTTTCTTTGGTGATGATCAATACCTTTTGGTTTTCTCCAATTGGTTTGAAGTCTAACATAACGCCAACTCTCTGGTCTTACAAAGTCTGGCTTGTTCTGCTTTGCCTCTTCTCTCTTTGCAAGTAGATCTTTGTTGATCGTCATTAAATTGAGTCTTGAATTTTGGAATAAATACGTTCCTAGGCCAGAAAAAAAATTTCTTAAGAAAAAGATAATAAGGAAACTTTGGGCGGATCGAATATCTCATGAACCAGCCTGGGATTGATCTTAGTATTTTTGGAGGCATGTACCTCTGACCCAAGTACTAGGTACAGCTGCAACTGAGAAATTTTCCGCACAATTAACTGCATTTGGAATCAAACCCTCCAAAGTCCACAGAAATCTCAGCGTAGATGATATGGTCAAACTGGCAGTTGAGAGAAAGGAAGGCGTTGTAAATTCAACAGGCTCATTGTCTGTGAACACCGGAAAATATACCGGCAGATCTCCTGATGACAGATTTATCGTGTATGATGATAAGACACATGACACCATTGATTGGGGAAAAATCAACCATCAATTCCCAAGTGGCAAATTTGAAAAATTATTTGAAAAAATGAAAAACTTTGTTGATAATAAGGAACTCTTTGTTTTTGACGGTTTTGTAGGTGCTGATCCTGAAACCCGTTTACCAATAAGGGTGATAAATGATCATGTCTGGCAGAGCATGTTCTCAAGTAATTTGTTTATCAAGCCAACTCCTGAAGAATTAGAAAAACACGAACCTGAATTTACTATCTTGTGTATAAACGACTTTTTTGCAGTACCTGAAGTTGACGGAACACGAACTGATGTCTTTATCCTAATTGATCTTACAAGAAAAATTGTTTTGATTGGCGGAACAGAATACGCCGGCGAGATGAAAAAATCCATGTTTGGTGTAATGAACTTTTTGTTACCTGAACGCGGTATCTTCCCAATGCACTGTTCTGCAAACATTGGCGAAAAAGGTGACACTGCTTTGTTCTTTGGTTTGTCTGGCACTGGTAAAACAACTCTCTCTGCAGATCCTAACCGGAGATTGATTGGTGATGATGAACATGGTTGGTCTGATAATGGTACATTTAATTTCGAAGGTGGTTGTTATGCAAAATGCATCAACCTAAGTCAAGAAGCAGAGCCTGAAATTTGGAATGC
This sequence comes from Candidatus Nitrosopumilus sp. bin_6a, assembly GCF_054095695.1. NCBI lineage: Archaea > Thermoproteati > Nitrososphaerota > Nitrososphaeria > Nitrosopumilales > Nitrosopumilaceae > Nitrosopumilus > Candidatus Nitrosopumilus sp. bin_6a. The sequence goes on along the minus strand of NZ_JBSWSR010000001.1, from coordinate 255,014 downwards.
AATCAAGCCAGGTGCACTATTAGAAAATGTTGTACTAAACAACAATGTACCAGATTATGATGATAATACACTAACTGAGAACACACGTGTTGGATATCCATTGGATTTCATTCCAGGAGCTGTAATCCCAAGTGTTGGTGGAAATCCTAGAGTCATTGTATTTTTGACTGCAGATGCATTGGGTGTATTGCCACCTGTTTCCAGGCTAACAAAAGAAGGAGCAATGTATCACTTTATGTCCGGATATACCAGCAAATTGGCAGGAACTGAAAGAGGAATTAAAGAGCCAAAATCTGTATTTTCTCAGTGTTTTGGAGCCCCATTCATGCCTAGACCTGCCTCGGTTTACGCAAAATTACTTGGAGAAAAAATTAACAAACACAATACTGTAGTTTATCTTGTCAATACCGGCTGGTCTGGCGGTCCATACGGAGTAGGAAAAAGAATCAAAATAAAATACAGCAGAGCAATGGTTACTGCTGCACTTTCAGGTGCACTTGATATTGTAAAGTACCGACATGATGATTTGTTTAATCTAGATATTCCGACTGAAGTTGAGGGAGTGCCTTCTGAGATTTTGGATCCTAAGAATACTTGGATTGACAAAGATTCGTATGATCTTTCTGCAAAAAAACTAGCTCAAATGTTTGTAGAGAACTTTAAGAAATTTGATAATGTCTCACCTGAGATAATTGAAGCTGGTCCAAAACTACCGCAATAGATTATTTTCTTTTAATTACTCCAAACACTGCAATTACAATTACAATGCTACTGATTATGAGAATTTGTCTTTCTGGAATGTCAATGCCTAATCTCTGCTGATTCTCATCTAGTGAATCCACTTCAATTACATTATATGCATTTGATGTTGTTCCATTGATTCTGATTTTGGCATCAATCCAATACTGTGAATTCTCAAAAACTTCGACTGATGCTTTTTTCTCTGGTGTTGTAGTTGTTGTTTGGAAGCTTCCATCTTTGCTGTTAATCGCTGAAATCTTTGCAAAACTCCATTTGTCTGGGTGGTGAATATCAAAGAACAGTTTTCCATTTTGCTGTTCTATTGAAATTGAACCTGGTGTGTAATGCAGCAAAAATGGAACTCTGTACTGTATTCCGCTATGGCTGATTAGCATTGTTCCTTCATGTTCACCGAAATTATCTTCAACTACATTCATTCTGATATTCAAAATACTTCCATCCAAAATCCCTCCGAATTTTATGAACTCTGGCCCATCAAACGTTACATCAAATCCATCCCATGTCCCATCCATTGATTTTAGCTGGAATTGCTTTTCAACAATTCTGTTATCTGGTGATGTAATTGCAACAAAGTTTGGTGGCTCTATGATCAGTTTTGCTTTAAACGCATTTGCAATGTCTAGCCTTCCAGCACCTGCCTCATGAATGGAGAATTGTTGCTCATATGCATCAGATACAGGCATGGCTGTGGTAAGCAACAATGATTTGATTTCGTGGTGGTGAAGTTCCGGGTTTTTTTCAAGTAAAAGGGCGGCCGCACCGCTTACGTGAGGGGCTGCATAGCTTGTCCCGCTGGTAAAGTTGTATCCTGCATTATTTTGAGTTGTGTTGATGTATGCGCCAGGTGCTACGATTTCTGGTTTGATGTAAAATGGAGATACCGGTCCTCTGGAACTAAAATGTGTAACAAAGTCTGGATTGTAAAATAATTGTAAGATTCCTCTGCTTTCATCTGTGATTGATTCTTTGATTTCTAGTCCTTCCTCTCTGTCTATTGATACTACTGGAATTTGTGGCGTATATCCCGGCTCAATAAATTCATGAATCAACTCTCCCAAAAAAATTCCTGGAATGTTGTTGTATACAATTAATGCCTTGGCTCCTGCATTTGCTGCATTTTTTTCTTTGATTGAAAAATATAACATCTCTCCTTCGACATCACTTCCTCTCTCGACAATTACTATTGCGTCCTTTACATCCAAATTCTCGAAGTCTGAAATTTTTCCATAACCTGCAGTAACTATTTTAGAAATGATTGGCTCTTCTAGTTTTGTAGAGCCGACCATTGGAATTACAGTAAATGATTTTTCATCTACCTCTAATGTTGCAACCAAGCTTGACGTGAGATTGTTGTATGTTGCACCGACTGTAACTGAACCGAAATTCCTTCCAGGACTACCAATTGTTTCCAATCCCGGCCCGTCATTTCCAGCTGCAGTTACTACAAAAATTTCTTTTTCCAATGCTTCATTTACTACACGATCAATCTTTGCATTTGTCCTGTTTACTCCCAAACTGATATTGATAATGTCTGCTTCATCTTCGATTGCTTTTTGAATTGCTCTGATGATCAGATCTGATGATACTCCTTCCCCGTCTTCTGAAACTTTGTAAGCTAGAATTTTGGCCTTTGGTGCAACTCCTGACTTTTCCCCGTCTGCTGCAATAACTCCTGCAACATGGGTTCCATGACCATTTGTGTCAAGAGGCGGCTCGTTTTCTTGTATGAAATTATACCCTCCAATCACTTTGCCGTCAGGTCCCCATCCAAACAAGTCTGGATGGTTAAAATCCACCCCCGTATCGATTACTGCAATTTTTACCCCCTTGCCCTCAATCCCTTCCATTCTTGGAATGTCTGTTCCGATGTATGGTACACTTCTATCCAAATACAGTTCTGACTCGTTTTGCATTTCTAAATTAGATATGATCAGAATCCCTGCAAATACCAGAATCACTGAAAAAACTAGTAATGATTTCACAGATTTCCTATCCGTTTTAACAAGTAAAAATGAATTGCTTAGTAAAGCAATAAATGGAATAAATCCTAAAACCTCTCATGGGAAAATACACACTTCCTGAAATGCCATATGCTTATGATGCATTGGAACCTCACATTGACGCAAGAACAATGGAGATTCATCATACAAAACATCATCAAACATACACTGACAAACTAAATGCAGCTCTTGAAACTTGTCCAGCTGAAATTCAAGGTAAAGATATCATTGATATCTTATCTGATATCAATTCAGTACCAGAAGACAAAAGAGGTGCAATTAATTTCAACGGTGGTGGTTATGATAACCACAGGTTATTCTGGAATAACATGAAAGCAAATGGAGGCGGAGAACCTGGAGGATCAATTGCAGATGCAATTAATACTTCCTTTGGAAGCTTCTCTGACTTTAAAGAGAAATTCTCATCTACTACAGCTGTAATTCAAGGCAGTGGTTGGGGATGGTTAGTATACAATCCTTCTACATCAAAGGTTGAATACAAATCAATGCCAAATCAAACCAGTCCAAGAACTGAAGGACTGGTTCCATTGTTAGGCTGTGATGTGTGGGAACATGCATACTATCTCAACTACCAAAACAAGAGACCAGACTATATTGCGGCCTGGTGGAATGTAGTTAATTGGGATGAAGTAGAATCTAGATTCTCTAAAGCAAAATAAAGTTAATTCTTTATTTTTTATCTATTTATTTTAAATTTTTCAAGTGTCCATGAATGAATTTATAACCATAAGAGAAAGATTTGCTGTAAATGAGTGAAGAACAGGCCGAACAATTAATGCAACACATGCAAATGCTTGAAACATATTTTTCTGATTTGGCCCAAAGAGAAAATACTTTTATGAATATTTTAAGAGAGGCAACTGCTTCAATAGAATCAATTCAATCACTTGGCAAAAATCCTGAATCTGAAACTCTGATTCCAATTGGAATGGGCTCATATGTTCCAACAAAAGTTTCATCTAATTCCAAAATTGTAATGAACATCGGTGCAGGAGTTGCAGTTGAGAAAGATTTCCCATCTGCAATCAATTATCTTGAAGCCCGAATAAAAGAGGTCGAAGTTGCTTTACAAGATACGGCTGCAAAAAAACAAGATGCTACAGCTAGACTAGAGCAAGGAAAAGCACAGATGAATCAAATGATGCAAGCTATGCAAAATCCTTCATCTTCAGGATAGGCTATGTTTGATAAACTTCGTAGTGCATTTTCTAATGCAGCGAAAAGTCTTGGTGAAAAAGAACTAAATGAAAAAGACATTGAAGACATTCTTTTTGAATTAGAAATTTCTCTCTTAGAGTCTGATGTTGCAACTGAAGTAATTGATTCAATTAAATCTGATCTTAAAGAAAAATTAATCGGATCTAAAGTTGATAAAAAAGAAATTGAAAAATTTGTAAAAGATAGTCTGATTTCAATTATCTCTACTTTGTTTGATGAGGCAGGAGAGTATGATCTCTTTGAAAAAATTAACGAAAAGAAAAAACAAGGACAACCATTTTTGGTTTTGTTTGTAGGAATTAATGGCACTGGAAAAACAACTTCATTAGCTAAAGTAGCTCACATGTTAAAGGAAGCAAAATATTCTGTAGTTATTGCAGCAGCTGATACTTTTAGAGCAGGTGCAATTGAGCAGTTGCGAGAACATGCAAATCGTCTAAATCTCAAACTAGTTGCACAAAATTATAATTCTGATCCTGCAGCTGTTGCACGAGATGCAGTGTTGTATGCAAAGTCTCACAAAACAGATGTTGTTCTAATTGATACTGCAGGAAGAATGCAAACTAGTGAAAACTTGATGCAGCAAATTGCAAAAATTACCAAAGTCGTAAATCCTGATATGAAAATTTTTGTTGGTGATTCTCTAGCTGGAAATGACACTGTTAATCAAGCAAGAGAGTTTTATGAACATGTAAAATTTGATGGTTCGATTTTAACCAAAAGTGATGCAGATGCAAGAGGCGGTGCTGCATTGTCCATTGTCAAAGTAACATCTACTCCTGTTCTTTACGTTGGAGTCGGACAAGAATATCCTGATTTAAAACCATTTGATAAGAAACTTTTCCTTGAAACTGTTTTCGGTTCATTAGGTGATGTAACAATCACAAAAACTGAAAAGTCAACATCTGAACCAACACCAGAACCTGAACCAACACCAGAACCTGAACCAACACCAGAACCTGAACCAACACCAGAACCTGAACCAACACCAGAACCTGAACCAACACCAGAACCAACATCTGATGATCCCTTTGATGGAATCAAAGATGATGACATTGCAAAGTATTCTGACTTGTTTGATATTCCTCCTCCAGAAAATGACAAGGAGGCAAATGCTCTAGCTAACAAAATTCGTCAGTGGATTAAAGATGGCAGACCAAAACCTGGTGAATCAAAAACTAATGCAGATGAGGAAATACCAAAACAAGATAAAGAAGAGGAGCCTAAAAAGAAAAGGAGATTCGGATTCTTTAGAAAATGAAACTAAAAACAAAAAATTTACTCACTTTGGCGGAACTTGCACCAAAAGAGTTTGCAGGATTAATCGATGATTCAATCAAGCTAAAAAAGGAACTCAAAAAAGGTGGCAACAAACCGATTCTAAAAAATAAAACACTGACGATGATATTCCAAAAACCATCCACTCGAACGCGTGTTAGTTTTGAAACCGGCATGTATCAGTTGGGCGGACATGCAATCAATCTATCCTCCAATGACATGCAGATATCTCGTGGTGAATCAATTGAGGATACTGCAAAAACTCTCTCACGTTATTCTAATTGTATAATGGCACGAGTCTATGAACATGACTTGCTTGAGGATTTGGCAAAGCACGCAACAATCCCAGTAATCAATGGGCTCTCTGATAGTTTTCATCCCTGCCAAATATTGGCAGACTTTATGACGATAAAGGAAAAAAAGAAAAAACTCCGGGGACTAAAGATTGTATGGATTGGAGATGGCAACAATGTCTGCAATTCCATGATTTACGGTGCAGCATTATCTGGAGTTGACATGTCTATTGCAACTCCAAAGGGTTTTGAGCCTGACAAGAATGCAGTCAAAGAGGCCCAGAAAAAAACAAAGATAGAGTTGACAACAGATCCATTCACTGCTGTCAAAAACGCAGATGTTGTGGTCTCTGATACTTTTTCATCAATTCACAATCTTGACAAGAAAAGATTGCAAAAATTCTTGCCAAAATATCAGGTAAATGACAAACTAATGAAGTCTGCAAAAAAAGATGCGATCTTTTTACATTGTCTTCCGGCAAAAAGGGAGCAAGAAGTTACATCATCTGTAATTGACGGACCACAGTCTGTTGTTTGGGATGAAGCAGAAAATCGTTTACATACTCAGAAAGCTTTGCTAGCTGCTCTGATTCGCGCTTAACGTATATAAGAGCAGATTCAAACTCGGTTTCTATAGATGGCCTATTCAAAAATATTGAGAAGATTAAGGGAAGAAAAGACCAATTATCGTAAACGTGGAACCATGTTGATGGGTAAACGCGATTTTATCACTGTAAATATTACTAATGAAAATACCCAAGTCCAAATTCTCACACCTGGCATGACTGGAGACAAAGTCGTAGCCTCTGCTCATTCTAGATATCTACTTGAGAAAGGATGGAAAGGTTCTAGAAAAAGTGTACCGGCAGCATATCTTACTGGCTATCTTGCAGGAAAGAAAGCACTAGGAAAAGGTGCAAAGGATGCTATATTGTATACTGGAACTAGACGATACACACAAAGAATGGCAGCAGCTCTCAAAGGAGTAGTTGATGCTGGCCTTAAAGTCCCTGCAGATGCAGAAACATTTCCAGCCGAAGAAAGAATTAACGGCGAACACCTTAAAGTAAAAAATGAAATTTCTAAAATAAAATCTGCCATTGACAGTGAGGTCAAATAGAAATGAGTCAAGCTGCACAATCAAAAGGCGGACAAGGTCAACGTGGAAAGGGTGCACCAGTATATGGAAGAGGTCCTCCTGGTGGAGCTAAAGAAGGAGATCGTCCAAGAAGACCAAGAAGAGAACCTGAAGAAGAAGCATGGGTTCCAAAAACTATCTTGGGACAAAAAGTTGCATCTGGAGAAATTACTTCTTTAGAGGAGATTATCGAATCAGGATTAAGAATTCAAGAATCTGGAATTATCAAGAAACTATTGCCTGACTTGAAAAGTGAAGTCGTAGATGTCGGAATGATTCAGAAGATGACTTCAAACGGTCAATCAACTAGATTCAAAGCTATTGTAGCTACTGGAAACGAGAATGGATACTTGGGTATTGGCCAAGGAAAATCAAAACAGATGAGAATTGCAATTGAGAAAGCAACTAGTCAAGCTTTCATTAACGTACAGCCAATCAAGATGGGATGTGGCAGTTGGGAATGCAGATGTGATCAAAAACATTCTGTTCCATTCAAAGTTAGAGGAAAAGGTGGAAGTGTAACAATTGAAATTATTCCTGCACCTCGTGGATTAGGTCTTGTAGCAGGAGGTAAAATTAAACGATTATTGGAATTGGCAGGACTAAAGGATGCATGGACTACAGCAAAAGGTTCTACTCCTACAATGAACTCCACTTCAAAAGCAGTATTGGATTGTCTAAGACAGACATTTAGTCAAGGTTGATGAAAATGGCAAACGCATATCTCGTTGTTAGAATTAAAGGCCAAGCAGACTGTCCATACTGGGCAACTCACACAATGATGCTATTACAATTAGATAAAAAATATCGTGCAACAATTCTTCCTGCAAGAGAAAATACTTTGGGAATGCTTAGAAAAGTACAGCATTATGTTTCTTGGATTGAACTTGATGCATCGTTGGCAAAAGAATTGTTGGACAAAAAAGCAAGAAAATCTGGCTATCAAAAAATTACTGCTGAAGATCTTAAGGCACTTGGATTTGCAAGTACTGATGAACTGGCAACAGCACTAGCTGATGGAAAAGCAATACTATCAAAATTAAAACCTCTAAAACCTTGGTTTGCTCTAGCACCACCAGTACATGGATTCAAAAAGAGTACGAAGAAACTTTACGGACAAAAAGGAATTCTTGGATCAAACAAAGAACTTGACACTATTGTAAGGAGAATGATTTAACATGGCATCTAGATTAAGAAAAACAAGACGACTTAGAGGCGGACGACACATGGGATGGGGACAAGTAGGTCAACACCGTGCTAGTGGTCACAAAGGTGGTCTTGGAGTTACTGGTATGAAAAAACATCATAGAAGTACTATGATGAAAGAAGAACCAGATCATTATGGCCATGATATTCCTAAAACACCTCACCCAAATATTATAAAAAAATGGACCAGCCTTAGAGACCTAGATGACTTGTTCACAAAGTTCGGTAAAGAAGAGGGGGGCAAAAAAATCGTAGACCTAGTAAGTGCAGGATACGATAAACTCCTTGGTGGCGGAAAACCTACAAATCCATATTCCGTCAAAGTTAAACAATTTACAGCATCTGCCGAAGAGAAACTAAAAGCTGTTGGGGGAGAAGTGTTATCTGATAATGGCTGAAGGTACAATCACTAACATTATTCGAAAAGCAGTTTTCAAAGCAGAACCATATCTACCACAAGTTCCAAAACCTAAAAAGAAAATTCCTCTCCAAGTCAGATTGCTTTGGTGTGGAATCGCATTACTCATCTATATGATAATGGGACAGACTCCTCTGTTTGGAGCAACTGCACCTCAATTTGATTTTCTAGCATTTGCTAGAGTAATTTTTGCATCTCAACAAGGTACCTTAGTTGAACTGGGCATAGGGCCGATAGTCACAGCTGGACTCTTGATGCAATTGCTCAGAGGTTCAGACATTCTAAAATTTGATTTCAAAAAGCCTGAAGAAAGAGGAATCTTCCAGACTGCAACTAAAATGGTAACATACATCGTAATTGTAGCTGAATCTATTGTATATGCTATGGCTGTTTATGGTCCTGGAGTTACCGAACCCTACGTACTGTATGTTCTGATTGGCCAACTGATGGCGGCGTCTATTATTATCATGTTCTTAGATGAGCTGATTCAGAAGGGTTGGGGTCTTGGCAGTGGAATCAGTTTGTTCATTATGGCAGGTGTTGCCCAGCAGATTCTTTGGAGCATGTTTAGTCCTTTGCCTGCTGGAGATGGAGGTATGATTGGTATTATTCCATACATTGCACAATCTCTTACTGGAAGTGGGGATATCACAAATGTTCTATTCCGTTCTAATCAACTACCTAGCATCTTTGGATTATTCTTGACTGCAGGAATTCTGCTAATCTTGGTATTCACACAAGGAATGAAAATTGAAATCCCAATCGTATCTACAAAATACAGGGGTTTCTCTGCTGTCTATCCAATCAAATTGATGTATGTCTCAAACATCCCTGTAATTTTAGCATCAGCACTTACAGCAAATGCTGTTTTCATTTTCCAAATGTTGTGGGCCAACATGAATCCGCGTAACAATAATTTCTTCATGAATTTTATCGCACAATTTGATCCTACAAGTCCAAACACTCCGATTGGTGGTATCATCTACTACATCACTCCTCCTAGAGGTCTAGATGTTGCAGCATTGGATCCAATGCGTGCAGTAGGTTATGTACTATTTATGATTGGAATTGTAGTTGTATTTGGTAGACTGTGGGTTGAACTAGGTGGTTTGTCCCCAAAGAGTGCAGCTCAAAACTTGCTTGATGCAGATGTACAAATTCCTGGATTTAGAAGATCAAATAAACCTGTTGAAGCTTTACTAAACAAATACATCCCATCTGTCACAATTATCGGTTCAATGATCTTAGGGTTGTTAGCTGGTGTATCTGATGTTCTTGGTGTTTTTGGTTCTGGAATCGGAATTTTACTTATGGTAGATATTCTCATCAACTATTACACACAACTTGTTAGAGAACAAGTAGAAGTTGTAATGCCACGTTTGGGTGCTCTACTTGGCAGAAAGTAAAAAAATCATCATGGTAGGAATCCCAGGAGTTGGGAAAACTACGTTATTATCTAAGATTGTAGAGCATCTCAAAGGCCATCAAAAAAACATCAGTGTAATTAGCATGGGAACGCTGATGTTTGAGGTGGCAAAAGAAAATGGCCTAAAAGACCGAGATGATTTACGAAAATTGCCCATCTCAAAACAACAAGAACTACAAAAGATTGCAGCTGAAAAGATTGCAGTTCATACAGAAGATATTGTAATTATTGACACTCATGCATTCATTAGTTCCCCTGAAGGATATTATCCTGGATTGCCAGAACATGTCCTCAAAATCATCAAACCGTCAAACTTTATTTCAGTTTCAGCAAAACCTGAAGAAATCTACAGCAGACGAATGACTGATGTGACACGCAACAGGGACAAAAACACTCTTGCAAATGTTAAAAAAGAATTGGATATTCAATCAGGTATGATTTCTGCATGTGCTGTTTTAACAGGCTCGCCACTCAAGCTTGTCCTTAATCGTGAGGGAAAGGTTGATGAAGCGGCAGAGAAGATAATCCAATCATTAGGACTGTAAAAAATGGATTTTAACTTTATTCTACTCTTTATCGAATCTATCCCTCTACAGTTTGATTTCTTTGGGGGTGGACAAACGACTTTGGGCAGTGATGATCCTATTATCAAAGGATTGATTTACTCTATGTTTGCAGTAACTGGATTTGGTATATTGCTAAATCTGTTCAACTCTGGAGTGAGAAAGAAGATGGTTGATCAAGTGAAACTGAAAAGAATTATGAAAGAAACCAGAGCATGGCAAAAAGAAAGAATGGCTGCGATGAGGGCAAAAGACCAAGCAAAGATTGCAGAGCTTGGAAAAAAATCATCTTACATGAACAAAATGTCAATGGAGATGATGCAGATGAACATGCGACCTATGATGATTACCTTTGTTCCTTTGATCTTGATATTTTATCTTGTCTTGCCACAACTGTTTGCTTATACTGTTGCTATTTCCCCAATTCCCCTAAATGTAATTCCTGGAGATATGTTCCAATTGACATGTACTGCAGAGCAAGCAGCTGATCCTGAACATGTATGTACTGTGGAAAACGCATTGTATCTTTGGGCATGGTATTTCCTTTCATCAATTGCATTTAGTGGGATTATCATGAGACTAACAAAAACCTCCATGGATCTCAGTTGACCAAATCTATCGTAATATCTGGTCCTCCCGCAGTGGGAAAGACAACTGTTGCCAAAGGATTGGCAGAAGAATTTCAATTACAATATCTCAGTGGCGGTGATGTCCTAAAAGAGATGGCAAGCGAACATGGATTTGATTCCAGTGGTGATGATTGGTGGGATACTGAAGACGGAATGAAATTCCTCAATCAGCGTGAACAGAATTCTGAATTTGATAAAAAACTTGACAAGAAACTGATTGCTCTTTTTGAAAAAGGTGGGATGGTAATTACAAGCTACACATTGCCATGGCTAATCAAAGACGGGATTAGGATTTGGCTTGAAGGCTCTCATGAGAGCAGCACAAAAAGAATGCAATCTCGAGACAGTATGAGTTCTGAGGATGCATATGAAATTACTAAAGAGAGATTTGACAAAAACAAGGCATTGTACAAAAAAATATACAATTTTGATTTTGGAGAGGACAAATCCGTCTTTGATGTAATTATAAACACAGATCATTTAACAGCACAGCAGGTAATTGATGTAGCAAAGGAGACTGTGAGAAAACTACTATGACTCTAAAACAACTGGAAAATCTAATTGAAATTGATCAGGATATCACCGATGATGCATACGGAACATATTATGACAAGAGAACTATTGAGCAGTTACTAAACTATGGAATAATTCTTTTAGACAAACCCCCAGGCCCTACTAGTCATGAGACAGTGGCATGGACCAAACGTTTACTGAAAATTCCAAAGATTGGTCACAGTGGTACGCTGGATCCTCAGGTTTCTGGAGTCTTACCATTGGGATTAGGTGAGGCAACTAAAGCATTAGGCGTTTTACTTTATGGTCCAAAAGAATATCATGCACTGGGACGAGTACATTCACTTCCGTCAAAAGAAAAACTAAAAGAAATTGTGGAAATGTTCCAGGGTGAAATTTTCCAAAAACCTCCACAACGTTCAGCAGTTCTTAGACAAACTAGGACAAGAACAATTTACGAGTTTGAAATAATAGAGCAAAAAGAAAGACTTCTCTTGACGAGAATTCTTTGCGAAGCTGGAACTTACATTAGAAAACTATACTATGACATTGGGGAAATCCTCGGTCCTGGTGCCACTATGGTTGAACTACGAAGAAGCAGAGTTGATCAGTTCCATGAAAAAGACGGTTTGGTTACACTGCATGAACTTGCCGATGCATTTGCCATGTGGGAGGAGAAAAAAGATGACACCAAATTGAAAAAAATGATCAAACCAGTTGAATTGGCACTCAGTGAGCTAAAGTCTGTAGTGATTAGAGATTCTGCAGTAGATGCAATGTGCCATGGTGCACAGCTTGCAATTCCTGGAATTCTGAAAATATCTCCAAATTTGAAGAAAGGTGATATTGTTGGAATTTATACCCAAAAAGGAGAAGCAGTTGCATTAGCAGAATCCACAATGTCTGAAGAAGAAATCAAGGATGCGACAAAAGGATATGCATTTGAAACAAAGAGGATCATCATGGCCCCTAACACATATCCTAAAAAATGGAGAACAAAACCGACTGCTCCAAAGGATTAAAAAATAAAGAAATTATTTTAAAAGAATTGTTAGCAAAAAGTCTTGTACTTTTTATCGGAGTTGGCGTGATTGCAGGACTCGGATTTGGCATATATCTAATGGATGTCAAAAATACCAGCCAGCTAGTTTTTGTTGATGGCCCATCGGTTTCAGTAGTTACTGAAAAATCTGATTTCAAAATAGGTGAAGAAATAAAAATTCGCATTGTAAATTCTGGAACTGTTCCCCTGATATTCTCTGATTCGTCTTATGGGCTAAGAATTACAGGACTTTCTGGAATTCTGATGTATTCTCCTACATCTGCACAAATGATATCTCATTTAGAACCTGGAGATGAAGTGGAATTTTCATGGGATCAAATAAAAAATGATGGAGATACTGCATTGGAAGGCCTGTACAAAATTACTGCAAAAGGCACAGATGATCAGAAAAATAATGTAGAAAAATCAACTACAATTACAATCTGGAAGTAGTTTTACAATTCCAAAATAACACAATATATAATCACATTTTACCGAATACATTTGTCGCAAGACTTGTGCCGGGGTCGCCTAGCCTGGTAGGGCGCGCGCCTGGAAATTGTTTAACCATAAAGCGCGTTCTCGCAAGGGAACGGGAGTTCAAATCTCCCTCCCGGCGCCATTTCCTAAATTAGTTGATTTCATTCTGAATCAAATCAAAATAAAATATCTTTAATATTCAATTTACAATATGTTTACCTTGTGCGCCATAGGCACAGCATGTCATAGTGATACCCTCGTATCCAGACAGCATAGCCTAGTGACGCATTAATTCTCAATCTTAAATTAATTTGATTTTCACTAATCTCTGATTTACATTTTCAAAAATATGGATGATTTGTTCGTTAACGTTTTAAGCAAATTTTGTATATCTATATCATGTCAACTATAATTCAATACAAACATGATTCTGACCTAAACACTTCTCTGAAACACGAGACTGAAAACACTGGTTCATCCAGAATAACTGCACTAGATATGGTCGGTCTTACATGGATCTTCAAAAAAGATCAAGATCTACTTGAGGAATTCAAGTAATCTCTCTCTATTTTCACTGCCTTTTTTAATCTCCTTATTCTTGGAATTGTATGCCTATTTTCTTAGACATGCATGCTCTAGGTAGTTATTCTAAAGAACAGCTAATTCCAGGACTAGAAAATGAATCTGATGAGTTTGGTGTGATAGTCCATCAAATGGTATTTAATGAAAAGGAAGACTTTTTGCATTGCATTTGTTCTGCTCCTGACATTGAATCTATACAAAAACATCATGCAAAATTTAACGTAAAATGTGACAAAATTTTTCCAATTGATCAAATAATGACTGATAAAAATATCAAAGATGAAAAATTAAAATCAATTGGGGAACTGTCTTCTCGAATTGCACATGATATCAGAAACCCTCTAAGCGTCATTCAATCCTCTGTTGATATTTTACAATCAAAATATCCTGAAATACATGAAAAGAAGTAATCAAATTTGACTCTATCCGTTCTGCAATAAGCAGAATCAATCATCAGATAACTGATGTGTTGGGATTTGTAAATACTAGGCAACTGGATTTCGCATTAAATGATCTATCTGAAATTTTAAACTCTGCTCTGCAAGGAATAGAAATTCCAAAAAAAGTCTCTATAAACAAATCTCAAAACAATGTTTCTATTTACTGCGATTTTGAATCCATACGTGTTGTTTTTATCAATATTCTTCTTAATGCTATCCAGGCAATGAATAATTCTGGAAAAATCAATTTACAGATAACTCGAGACATGGATGATTATGTTCTAATCTCTTTTGAAAATTCTGGACCTTCTATACCTGAAAAAATACTTCCGAAACTATTTGATCCTCTATTTACCACAAAGCAAGAAGGTACTGGTTTGGGTTTGGTTAGTTGTAAACGAATTGTGGAAGACCACAAAGGGACAATATCTGTGCAAAACAATCCTACAAAATTTACAGTCCGTTTACCAATAAATCAGTGATTGGAATGACATTTAATTACACTGTAAAAACTAAAAAAAATCTCGATAAAGTAATTGAAGAAATTATTGATAAACTTTCAGAGATAAAGTTTGGTGTACTTGGTATTTTGGATTTTAAGGAAATCCTTGCAAAAAAAGGAGTAGATTATCCACACGATTACAAACTGTTAGAGGTTTGCAACCCACATGCTGCAAAACAAGCATTAGATTCGGATCCAAACATTGGTCTTTTACTTCCATGCACTATTGCAGTCTTTGAGAAAGATGGAGAAAATCACATCAGCTTGGCAAAGCCGACAGAACTACTTTCTGTTGCATCTAATGCCGAATTGGAATCTATGGGAAAAGAGATTGAATCAAAATTAATCAAAATAATTGATAGCGTTAAATGAAGATTTCTCTGTAAAATTTGTATATCTTTGAATGAATTCTTTTGTTGATTATGATTATATGCCAATTTCACAATCCTGAAACTCTATGCGAAAATCCCTTAAATTCTTCTTTATAGGCCTGAGTATGTCGTTTCTGATATCCTTCTCAGAAGTATTTGAATTAGAAGAATTGCCTGATGATCCTGAGGAATATTTGTGGTATACTATCTCTTTTACAGGACCTTATGTTCGATTGTTATACTATTCTCTTTTGGTAGTTGTAATACCTCTATTGGCCATTCCGCAACTAAACGAAAAAGTAGGTAAGAAAACACACTATGTGTACATATTTTTATCTGGAATTACATTTGGATTTTCAGCAGTAGGAATTCACACCGTATTTACACAAAGGATTTTCATCTAAAATAATCAAAAAATAATAGAGTCTATGGCTGAACCATTTCGACTCTATCGTTTAGTCTGTCATAGTATCCATTAACTTCCATCGAAGGAACATAAAATGTAGCAGATACTATATCTCCAACTTGAGCATTACACTCAGATACGACCACACTGACGCCATATTGAGATTCTCCAACACAACCATCTTCTGTAACTGCCAGTACTGTTACGTCTTCAGTAATTTGAGTTGGAATGATATTCCATGGTGTAACTGTGAATAATGTAATCACAGCTATGCCTGTTATCATTATGGACATTAGCATACGTCGTGACAATCTTTTTTCTGTTTGTTTTGCTAACATTTTCTCTCACTATACTTACGCGTTTACTAGATAAAAGGAAAGATGTTTTCTCTTAAATTCAAAAATGGTCTTTGCTGGTTTTTAGATTTATTTCATCTTTGATTTGCAACTATTGCAATAACCGTGCAATTCAAAATTACTTTTCAAAATTAGATATTTTGATTTTTTAGCTGCCTTTACCTGAATGTCTTTTAGAGTTTCTTCATCAACATCATCGATTCTTCCACATTTTATACAAACTATGTTGATGTGATCATTTGTATGTGCATCAAACCTGGATTCTCCTTCAACTTCTATTTCATTGACTAGTTTTTTTTCCTTGAGTAAATCCAGTGTTTTGTATACTGTAGATAGACTGACCATTGGGTATCGCTTTCTTACAACCTTGTGAATGTGATCTGCGCTTGGATGGTCTTCTGTTTTTAATAGATAATCTACTATTGCCATCCTCTGAGGAGTGATTCTGAACCCTTCATCCCTTAATGATGCGACGATCTCTTCCATCTGCTGCATACTATAATCCCCACATCATCCTATTTAATATCTATTCCTAATTAGGAATTATTCCTAATTAATAATAACACTTAATTAGGAATCATTCCTAATAATAGTATGCAAATACAATCATTTCAAAACAATCAAGAGTCAAACAAAAAGACTGTAAATAATGCAGTAAGAATTTGTGTTAACTGTGGCAATATAGCCATCAAAATACAAAATCATGGTATCTTTTGCAAGGATTGCGGATCGTTTTTTGATGTGGAGAAAAACAATGATGAGTGAGCATTCTTGCAGAAGTGTCTGTGGGTATTATGATGCAAATGCTGAATTCAGAAATCCAGGAAACAACACCTTTAGAAAATATTGTCCAGTCTGTGATTTGGACTTAATCTCAAAATATTCCAATTGTCCTTGTTGTCACAAATCTTTTGAGGGGGGCATGTCATAATGGTCTATGTCTGCAAAGGTGTATGTGATACTCTCAAGGGAAAAAAATCCCAAATGGATCTAAATACATCTATGGACAAAAGAGATGTACTCTGTGCAGTATTTTTATGACCGTGTCGGGATTTCGCTGTCCCTGCTGTAGTGTACTTTTGAGAACAAAATCAAGAGGTAAAAAATGATGGCTAGAAGAGTTACTGTGACAATTGATGATGATAATTTAAAAAAACTATATACAAAACAATCTTCAGAGATTAAAAATTCATCAAAGTCTGTTAGTTTCTCAAAAGTTGTAAATGATACACTTCGAAAATCTCTATGATCATATCAAAATGAGATCTATGAGCAAGTTTTTAGAAAATTAGATGATTCATTGAAATTATGAACCTTAATTTACTATTCTTTTCTAATCATCTTATGGCAAGTTATGCAACACAAGTGAATATCATTCACAAAAAATTTACCAATGCATTGAAAAAGGCAAAGACAAAGCAGGCCTTAAACAAAGCATACAGTATGCACAAAAAAGATCATGAAAGATTGCTCAAAAAACATCTAGCTGAAGAAATAAGAGAGATCAAAAAAATCAAAGCCAGATTAGATTGAGTAGTTTTTCCATTTTATTTTTCCTTAAAATCCATATTTTGCTAGATCGCACAAAGAATCACAATGATTAATAGTGCCTATTTTGGACTATCATCTGTGAATCTTTATTTTCTATTACCTTTAATTTTAGGTGTAATTGCAATTGGTAGTTTTTCTAATTCTTTTGCAGAAATTGAATCTGTAGATGTTGATGAAAATAAACTAGTAACTTTGATTGGTGAAGGCTATGATGCTGATACATCTGATCTTTCTTTCAAATGGGCTCAGATTTATGGCGACCCTGTAAAATTATCCTCTACAACTGTTCCTGAACCTACATTCATGGCACCTGATGTCAAAAATGGCGAAATCAAAGTTCTAACTTTTGAATTAATAGTAACTGATCCTCAAGGAGAAAGTAGTTCTGATATTGTTGAAGTTATTGTAAACTCTGTAAATAATCCTCCAATTGTAAATGCTGGACATGATCTTTATGCCATCCAATCTATTAATGCAATTAGTATAATTCCTCAAGTCGTTGACAAAGACGGAGATGCTTTAACTTACAAATGGGAACAACTATCTGGACAAGAGGTTTATCTGCCTTCTTCTACAAAAAAACATCTTACACTTCAACCTGTTATGTTTGATTATTCTCAAACTGACCCACTAACATTTAGAATTACAGTTGATGATGGATTCGGTGGAGTTGCAAGTGACACTGTAAATGTGATATTATATACTAGCCAAATTCGAAATGCTGCAATTACAATTGAGGCAGGACCTATGCAAACTGTAACTGAAGGTCAAACTGTTTCTCTTGATGTTACAGGAAAGACATTAAATGACAAGCCTATTCGATATACTTGGATTCAAGTTCTTGGAACTCCTGTTACATTAAGCTCTTTTAGTGGAGACCATATTGAATTTACAGCTCCTAATGTAGGTGACATTGAAGAAATCATGTCATTTCATGTAACTGGATATTCTCAAGGAAATGGATATGCAAATGATATGGCAATAGTCAAAGTACTGCCATCTAACCATGCACCAATAGTTGATGCAGGTGATGATAGAAATGTTCCTCAGAGAACCTATGTGGGCTTTGAAGGAAGTGCAACAGATCCTGACAATGACAATCTAAGATATTTGTGGACACAAAAATCAGGTATTCCAATTGAAATTTATGAAAAAACACAACCATTTGCATACATTTTCACCCCAACAACTACATCTTTATCTGAACCACTAGTGTTTGAACTAACAGCCACTGATCCACAAGGAAATTCTGATACTGATGATGTAAAAGTTACTGTAACTACTCTGAACAGTCCTCCTCGAGCATATGCTGGTACTGATCAAAGAGTTTACGGCGGTGATAATGTTTCAATTTCTGGCACTGCATTTGATTTGAATAGCGAATCTCTAACAATTCAATGGAAACAAATCTTTGGTGAATCTGTATCATTTGATAAATCAAAGTTGAAATTTTCCTTTACTGCTCCTGAAGTTGGTCCATCAGATTCCAAAAGATTGGCCTTTGAACTAACAGTCACTGATCCTCAAGGATTATCTGATTCTGATCAAGTTGTAATCTTTGTATCTCCTGAAAATAGTGCCCCAAAAGCTAATGCTGGTGCTGATATTACTGTAGATGAAAACACTGTTGCCAATATCAACTGTGTTGGAACTGATCCTGATAGAGGAGCACTTTACTATTCATGGAGTACTACATCAAAAGCAGCAATAGAACAACCTGCAAATGCTAAAACTATGGTTAAAATCCCAAGCGTTGTACGTGATTCTACAATGACATTTACTTGTTCAGTATCTGATGGAACTTATTCTGATTCAGATAGCATGAATATTTTGGTTAGAAATGTATTCAGTGCCGATATTGTATCTAATGCAGGACTAGATAGAATAGTAAATGAAAATATCAAAGTATCCTTAGATGGAAGCAAGAGTCATGATCCTGAAAATCAAGAATTATACTTCCAATGGACACAATTATCTGGAGAAAAAGTCAAACTATCCTCCAAGACTAGTATGAGTCCATCATTTACCAGTCCAATTGTTAACAATAATGAAATCAAAGTTTTGACATTTGAACTTAAGGTGTTCGATGATCATGGAAGAGAAAGTACTGATACTGTAGTTATTACAGTTGACCCAGTCAACTCTCCACCAGAAGCTTCTGCATCTGCAAGACAATAATCTCAGATTATCTGTTTAGAGATTACTTTACCACCAAAGTAACTCTGGTCTCAATAAAATGTTAAAAACAAACAAAATCCATTAATTTCATGTCCAATTCGCATTCTTCAATTCCAATTGATAAATTCATGACTCGTAAAATAAAATCAATACCATCTACTGTCAGTGTTGCTGAGGCTGCAAAAACAATGTATGAAAATCATATTCCGTCTTTATTGGTAAAAGAGAATGAAAAAATGATTGGGATAATCTCTTATGCTGATATTGCAATTGCTTTGACTGTATATGGAAAAAAGCCTGAATCTAAAATTAAAGATGTAATGTCCTCCCCAGTGATATCTGTAAAATCTAACTATTCAATTTTAAACGCAATAGAACTAATGTTGGAGAAAAAAATTCATGAACTACCTGTAATTGATGATGAAAAAATTCAAGGAATCATTTCTGCATCTGATTTGATGGTTTTATTATCTATGTTGACTGAAGAACAATTCCATGAAGTATTTCGTATACATCTGACAAAATAATGATCTGTTTGGAGTTTATGATTAAATGGAAAAACAGAAAATGAAAACGCCTCTTGGTTCTTTGGAGATTGCTCCCCTTGAATGGATGTCATTAAACCAGTTTCTTCATGAAGTAAAAAAAATCAATTCTCAATGTGTGTCTGTATATTATCCATATGGTAAAGGGCAGGAAACTATTTCCCTATTGCAAGAAACAAAGCGAAATGAGACACTTGAAAGAATAGAGTTAAAAATTGAAAACAAAATTGCTGAACTGAAAAAGAATCCTGTTTCTGTAGGCAAGTTTACTAAAACCTTGTGTATTTTTGGTTGGATAAAAAACGGCAAAGTTGACATCAAAGTAATTGGTACCTCAAAAAAATTACCATACCTCTACATGGCAAGCAAAAAACCGTTCATCAAACCCTTTAATGATATTTTGGAGACAAATTATGATGTTTTACTAATAACTCTGGATCAAAAATCTGCAAAAATTCAAAAATATCATGGCAGTCAAATAATTCAAGAATCTAAACTTGGAATTGATTTGCAAGGCAGACATAAGAAGGGTGGACAGAGTCAGGGAAGATTCCTTCGTGCGAGACAAACAAAAATTCATGTTTTCTTCAAAAAGGTGGCAAACAAAGTCAAAGAGATGGATTCTGATTCATTGTTAATTTTGTTGGGTGGAAATGGTACTGCAAAAACTGAATTTTATGACGAACTCAATTTAGATCTGGCAAAAAAATGTCGGTTTGTAGAAAACTTGTCTTCTTCCACCTCTCAGGATGAGATTAATAAAAAAATCATTCATCATTTGTATCAGCATAGAAGAAAATATGTTACAGAATTGATTGAAAAATATGAAAAGCTAGTCAAAGAAGGACTAACTGCTAAGAGAAATGATGTAATTGCCAAGGCATTAGAAATTGGAGCAGTAGATACTCTAATCGTTTCTGCAAATTATCACACCAATTCCCAATTTAAAAAAATTATGAGGATGATAGAGATTGCAAAAAACACCTCATGTAAAATAGAATTTGCAGTTTCTCCAAAAATAATAAAAAAACTAGACATTGATAATTCTGTTTTAGCCATACTCCGATACAGAATCAGATAATTTTCTTAGATTGTTATGTTATTGCAATTTCTCTATGATTTTTGAAAATTTCCATGGCCCGCATGTAGCATCTTGTTCTTCATTATTGAAAAGCCCTGATTCGTTTAGATGGTTTACAATATGTGCTGAAAATGGCAAAGCTCCTGTAGCTCCTGGTGAATTATAATTTAAGACATGAAATGATGCTTCATCATCTATTAGAATTACATCTGGTGCAAATTTCCCATTCTCATCAATTATAGATGATCTTATTCCTGCAGTTCCCTTTTGAGTAATTTTATCTGGATTGATTTTTGGCAAGAATTTTTTTACTCTGTTTACCATTACAGTTTTTGACATTGATGATTGAATTTCATTCATTGCCAGCTCCTGAAACTGTTTGTCAAAAATCGCTTTTCTTGCACCTGAATTTAACATCTCCAGCATCTTTGGGATGAATCCCTTGATGTTCTCTACTGCATGATATCCATAAGGACTAAACACAGGTACAGCGTTTGGCCCAATCTCACAAGTGCCATCTACTCTGATAATCCAATGTGGATCCAAAAATGGATAATCTGGAAATTCAGGTACGGAATACACACTTGATTTTGTCAAATTGTTGTATTCAGTTGGAGCTTTCCAGTACTCTCCTCTAAAATGAACATCCGTGAAATTTTTTGCTATGCCTACATTGTGTGCAATGTCTACTGCCTCTCCTCCTGCAGCATTAATCAAAAATTTTGCTTTGATCTCATGTTCCCCATTTAATGTAATTGACCACTTGCCATTTTCTTTTTTTATTTTTGTTACTTTTGTGTCTAGAAGAAACTTTGTTCCTTCATTCTTACTGTCTTTCATTATTGCGTCTGTGAATATGGAATAATCTGCAGATGCATCTCTGTATACACAGAGTGCAGATTCACATTTTATTTCAGGTTCTATTTTTTTAAATTCATCTTTATCCACTATCTTGATGTCTTTTTCTTCCAGTCCGTTTTGCTTTCCCCATTTGAGATATTTCTCAAGTACTTTGGTTCCTTTTTTATCTACAGCAACTTCGATTACTCCATCTTTTTTAAACGGCAATTCTCTTAATTTTGCATATTCTTCCCACATTTCATAACCATGAAAAGCAGATTTTGCAAACAGTTTCTTCTTTTCGGGATTGTACAGGTATGGAGCGTGAACTTTTCCTGTGTTTCTTCCGCTAGTATGAAATGCAACTTTGTGAGCTTGCTCAATTACTGCAATTTTTTTTGATTTGTTTAACGCTGTTAGAAAATATGATAATGAAGTTCCTAAAATTCCTCCTCCGATAATTACTATGTCAAAATTATGTACCACAACTTTTCATTGTTAGTTGGTTTTCCTTGATAATAAATCAAATCTGTGACAATCAAGATTAATATCCAATAAAATTTCAATTCCTCTTATGTTGCCTGATAAATGTTCAGTAAAGGAAGAGGGAAAAGCATGTGTGAATCCTCCTGAATTTATTGTATCAATCATTTCAGGAAATGATGAATATATGGTAGGCTTGACTTGTCATAAGCATAAACAAATTGTATCTGGAAAAATAGGCATTTTACAAAATGAAGGTAAGATGCATGATGGAAAAGTTAGTTTTTCACCTGTAAAGGCAGTGGGAACTGACTGTGTTCATGGTGATTCCGATGATTTTGTTCAAATTGACATGAATCGCTCAAAAAACTGAAATAATTTCAATTTCAATGTTTTGTGATGCTTTTAGAATTATTGTCTGATTTAGTCAATATCGATGACGTACTGCTAATTGTAAAAAACAGTGGGGCTGTAAGTGAGATTAGAAGTCCACTCAGCATCAGACAAAAAGAAAAATGGATTACTATTGGCGATAATGATGGTCCTGCACATCTTCATGTTAATTCAGAACTGATAAAATCTGCAGAGTTTATAGAGGAAGAAAAACCAGAACGTAAAAGCTTTAGTGTTCATTTTCTTGATGAACATGGAGACAGAATTATGGCCATATTTTTTACAAAAATGTATGATGATTCTAAACATCTAATTCCTAAAAGACAAATAATTTATGAACAATTAAAACAAAAATTTACTTCTAAAATTCAATTTTAAAAAAAAACCTTGTCTGAAAAAGACAAGGAAAAAATCTTTTATTCTTGAGACTCTTTCTTTTTCTTATCTTTTTCAGTTTGTAGTTTAGCTAACTCTAATTCTTCATTCGTATGCTTGAATTTTTTCATTCTAATTTTATGCCTCGATTTAGATATAAAAACTGCACATATTTCTAGAGACTAATCTATGCGTAAAAGTCAATACCCTACAGAGTAGATTGGCTTTTTTCCTTTAATTCCAAGATCCAAATTCTTTACTGTAATTTCTGCCATTTTGGCTCTTGTCTCTATTGATGAGCTTCCTATGTGGGGGGCAAGTACAATATTTGTTAATTTTACGAAAGGATGTTTTTTACTGATTGGTTCTGACTCAAACACATCTAATCCTGCACCTGAAATAATTTTTTTCTTCAAAGCAATGGCAAGATCTTTTTCATTTACCACTTTTCCCCTTGACGTATTGATTAGAAATGCTGTTTTTTTCATCTTCTTCAAAATTTTCATATCAAATAACTTGTCTGTTTCTTTTGTATGGGGGACATTGATTGAAATAAAATCACTTTCTGTAATCAGTTTTTCAAATGAAACAAACTTTGCATTCAGTGATCTTTCTTTAGATTTTGAAACATGTTTTCTATTATGGTAGACTATTTTCATATCAAATGCCTTTGCTCTCTTAGCTAGCGTGCTTCCAATCCTGCCCAGTCCTAAAATCCCTAATGTCTTGCCCTGAAGATCTACTCCTACATAATCAAATGCGCCAAAGATTTCCTTCCACTTTCCACTGCGAATAATTCTGTCTCCTTCTGAAACTCTTCTTGATATATCTAGTAGCAATGAAAATGCAAGATCTGCTGTTGCATCCGTTAGCACTTCTGGTGTGTATCCTACACGAATTTTCTTTTTCTTGGCATATTCTGTATCTATATGGTCAAATCCTACACTGTAGGTACTTATCGCTTTAAGATTCTCAGCATAATCAATAATCTCTTTGTCTATTTTGTCATATGGAAAACATACGAGTCCCTCAATATCTTTAATCTTTGATCGCAACTCTGTTTTAGGTATGGGAATTTTTCCAGAATGAATTTCAATCTGATATCTTTTTTTCAATTCTTTCAGTGCAAAATCGTGCAAAGTTCTTGTCAGAAAGACTTTTTTCATCAGTCTTGACATTCATCTCAAACCATTTATACGATTTCTTTGTAATTCTTACATGTCTTCTAAAGTTGAAGAAGAGGAAGAATTTGCTATTTGTGTAGAATGTGGAAATTCAATTGAAAAATGTGTCTGTGTATGTCCTTATTGTGGTGAACGTGATAAATGTGAGTGTGCATTGTTTGATGCCGCCACTGGTGGTTAGAAGAAATGAACTATCATACTATTAAAATTCAGGAAATGAGTGAAAATCTGTGAGTTCGGTAGATTTTACTTGGTTAATTGGAGGTCCTCAAGGCAGTGGTGTTGAATCTGCTGCCAATATCTTTTCAAAAGTCTGTGCAGAAATGGGATATCAAATTTTTGGAAAGAGGGAATTCTATTCCAACATTAAAGGTGAGCATAGTTATTTTACAGTAAGAGTTGCTGATCAAAAAATCAATTCAAATGTAAATGATGTAAATCTCATGGCATCTTTTGATGCTGAAACAATTTTCCGTCATTATGACGAAATGGTTTCAGGTGGTGGAATAATTTATGATTCTGATCTGGAAGAAACAAAAACAGATGCTGTACATACTCTTGATCCACCATTCAAAGAAAGATTGCACAAAGAATTGGAATCAAAAAACAAACCATTCACAATTGCAGGTGTATTGGAAATTGCAAAAGAAAATGGTGTAAAACTATTCCCTGTGTCTTTTAAGACAATCCTTGAAACACTTTCTGAAGAAACAGAAAATCCACGTTTACGTGGATTAGTTAGAATGTATAATGTCATTGGTGTCTCGCTATCTTTAGGATTAGTAAAGATGCCTCCAGGTTCTTTGCAAAAAACTATTGAATCTATCTTTTCAAAAAAACCTGAGATTGCAAAAATCAATCAAGAGACTGCAAATTATTCATACAATTATGCAACTGCAAAATTTGAAAATTTCAATCATACTTTACCTGGAACAGAAAAAGAAGCCGGAACTATTTTGGTTCAGGGTTTTCAAGGAACAGCTTTGGGAAAAATGGCATGTGGTTGTAGGTTTCAACCTTATTATCCTATTACACCTGCGTCTGACGAATCTGTTTTCTTAGAATCAAATGAAATCATAGATGTCATTGATAATAGGCCTGGTTCTATTGCGGTAGTTCAAACTGAAGATGAAATTTCTGCAATGGGAATGACTATTGGTGGCGCATTAACGGGAACTCGTTCTGCAACTTGTACATCTGGACCTGGATTTGCATTGATGACTGAAATGCTAGGATGGGCAGGAATAAACGAGGTTCCTGTTGTCATAACCAATTATCAAAGAAGCGGACCTTCAACAGGTCTTCCTACACGACATGGTCAAGATGATCTGCTTTTCGCAATATTTGCAGGACATGGAGATTTTCCAAAAATAGTATATGCTTCAGGTGACATTGAAGAGAGTTTCTATGATACTGGTAATTGTTTTAATTATGCAGAAATCTTTCAAGTCCCATTAATTCATCTAATGGATAAATTTCAGGCAAGTTCTGTTATTACCTGTAAACGATTTGATCCGCAAAAAATTTCTATCAACAGGGGAAAACTATTGGAAAAAATAGATGGCGATTACAGACGATTTGAATTCACTGATGATGGAATATCGCCTCGTTCTAGATTGGGGCTTGATAATGGAATATTTTGGAACACTGGTGATGAATCAGATGAATCTGGCCATATTACTGAAGATCCTATATTACGTGTAAAAATGATGGATAAGAGAATGTCTCGTTTGGATCTGATCTTAAAAGAGATTCCAGACGATGAGCAAGTAAAATCTTTTGGGATTGAAGAGCATACCATAGTTTCATGGGGTTCTGCCAAAGGTCCAATACTTGATGCCCTAAAAATGCTAAAAGAAGAAGGAATCTCAATTGGATTCATTCAATTAAAACTACTGCATCCATTTCCAAGTGATTATGTTGATTCTCTACTAAAAGATGTAAAGACAATCATTGACATTGAAGCAAATCATTCAGGACAATTGGGAAAATTGTTCAAACAAAACACTGGGCGCGATATTGACTATTTTATCTTAAAATACTCTGGTAGAGCAATGACTAGTACCGAAGTCTATGACTCACTTAAGAAAATCATTGAAAATAAAGCAGACAAACGGGAGGTCTTAATGCATGGCGCTTAAACTGGCTGATTATAAAACAGATGTACACAATGACTGGTGTCCTGGATGTGGCGATTTTGGAATAGTCAATGCAATTCAAATGGCATTAGCTGAGATGGGAATAGAACGAGATAAAGCTGCTATGTTTTCTGGAATTGGCTGCTCTGGAAAAACTTCTCACTACATCAATACCTATGGTGTCCATACATTACATGGAAGAGTGTTGACATTTGCACAAGGTGCAAAGATTGCAAATCCTGATCTTACTGTTGTTGCAGTAGGTGGCGATGGTGATGGTTTGGGAATTGGTGCTGGTCATTTTGTTGCAGCAGGACGACGAAATGTCGATATGACTTACATTATTTTTGATAATGGTGTTTATGGTCTTACAAAAGGCCAAGCCTCTCCAACTTTGAAGCTTGGAGAAAAGACAAAGTCGTTGCCAACTCCAAATACTAATTCCAATGTTAATCCAATTGGTTTGGCAGTTGCAAGCGGCTTTACATTTGTAGCTCGCGGTTACTCGTATGATGTTAGGCATCTCAAAGATTTGATTATTCAAGCAGTAAATCACAAAGGCCTTTCATTCCTTGATGTACTGCAACCATGTCCGACTTACAATGATCTTAATACAAGAGATTGGTATGCCGGAACTGATTTGATTGATGAGGCACAAAAAAGACATTCTAGAATATACAAGCTAGAGGAGCAAGGATATGAACCAGTAGTCCATTATAACTCTGAAGTTGAAGTAAATGAGAAATTATCTCAGGCTTTGATCAAATCACTAGAATGGGGAAACAAAATCCCAATAGGTGTATTTTACAAAAATGCTCTGGTTTCTCCTTATACTCAGAGAATTCAAGATAAGATTCCAAACTATTTGGAAAACCCTCCTGCCAAACAAACCATCACCAAAAATGGCCAACCTATTACTGATATTTCAAAGATTTTGGATTCTTTAGAAGTATAGTTTCATTTTAAACCTAAGAAGTTATAGGCAAGTTTTGTTGAATCTTATTTTGCCTTTGAATATTAATGATGCAAACAAAATATTTAGAAAATCCATCATAAAGGGTTTTTTTGAACCAGAACTTTTGAATCTGGATTTTAAAAAATCTTCTGTAAAACATCCTTCCATAAATGATGATGGTCTTATGCAATCTGATTTACTTCATGTGTTTTTTGATGTAGAGACTGGTTCTGATTATCCTGACGGTGATGAGTGGTTTATAGTTGAATTACTATTTCCTCATGATGTTAAACTTCCAGATTCTCTGAAAGGAACTGATTATTTTACAACTTTGTCTGTTGAGGATGGTAAAACATTTTGGCATCATCGTGAATTGATTCGTTACAAATATGGAAAATCTAAAAAATTAATTGATGCATTAGAATTTTTGGAATTAAAATACAAAGAACTTCATGGATTGTTAGAGCCTTTACAAAAAGATCTCAAATAATCTCTTTCCATGAATCCCCTCTGAAAGTATATTTTTTATTCTTAGTTGATGCTGTATCTAAACGCCATCTTATCGATTCAGAATCAAATTTGTATATTATTTTTGTAATTTCAGATGGTAATTTTTTAGGATCTAGATGAAATGGCAGCAATTCCAAAACAAAATCAATCTTTTCTAATGCATTATCAAACCATTGCCTGTCTTCAATATCTACAGTAAAAACAATTTTTGGATTGCCAGAAAAATTAATAACAATTTTCAAAGCATTTCCGCTTCCTCTTCTTCTCTTCATTTCTTTGAAAACATCTTTGATCTTTTCCCAACGTTTGAATTCAAACCATTGGAAAAATTCCTCATTGAATTGTAAAGGGATGTCTATATCCAGAAAACTGACAAAATTCTCATCATTTATTTCAATTTCATCCTGAATTATGGTAAAATGGGAATTGAGAAATCCATAAAGAACTTCAATCTCCCACGGTGAAATTCCGTAATATCGTAATGTTGCTTTTACATTGTCTGACAATGATTTAAAATCCTGAAAATTGTAATTAAAGCTTCAAAATTACTCAAACTAGTACAAATTGACCTTAAAATTAAAATTATATTGAATTAGATGCTAGTATGGATATGAAGAAAGAATTTGTAGTGAAAAGTATAGACTCTGCACCTGATGGCGCACCATATGTAGTCGTATCTTTATCGTCTCTTAAAGATCTCAAAGAAGGAACTCAATCTCAGCAACCTCCTTTTGGCACTCCCAAAGTTATGGGATTTTCAAACATGAATGACATGATGAAAGATTTGAACAAGATGATGTCTGGATTGGGTGGAGCTGGTATGCAATCTGGTATTACTCAATTAAAACTAGAAATGCATGAATACAAAGAGATGGGTCTTTCAGTTGGAGACAAAGTCTTTTTGGAATTAAGCAAGGCTGAAACTTTAGGCGTCTAGTTTTACCAAATTGTGTTAAAGTATTTCCAACCGTAAAATGCTGCAATAGTTCCAATAACAAATAACATTGGTTTCCATGCAAATACTGGAATACTTGGGGTTGCAAGTTTAACTTTGTAATTGTCTACAATGGCATGAACATTTTTCTTAATTTTATCATGCCAAATATTGTAATCAACTTGATATTTTTTTAGAATTTCTTCTACTTCATAAACGACTGGTGTCCTTTGTGAAAACAAATGCTGTAGATAGTCTCTTGATACTTCCACCTCTGCATGAATTCCAATCAATCCTTTTTTCAAATCTACCATTCTAATGTGCATCTCCCATGGTTTTTTCAGTTTAAGATTAAGGCCACTGCCAATTTGATCTGGTTGCTTGTGTTCAAGCTTGACCTTGGTAAATCCTTCGTTTGCAAAAATTTTTGTTAGTTCATCAAAACTCTTCTTTACTACAATGTGTAGTTGTTCCACACCGTCTTTACTATCCACATCAATTTTGTGTTTGATTCCATCCAAAAATGACACAGTTTTAGGGTATGTGGTAAGATACTCCATTATTTTTTTCACTAAATTCCTCTATTTAAAGCAGAACCAATTTTTAGGTTATCTGTTTGGAGGATTTGCTAATCCTCTAACGTAAACGCATTGATCTGGCGAAATTGCCATTTCAGATGGATTAATTTTTCTATCCGTAAGTTTTGCATCTGAATTTCTAACTATTGCAAATGGTTTTGATTCGGCTCCTTCCCCCATCTTGTGATTTGCAATTGTTGCAAGATTATCCACAACTGCTTGAAATGTAACTTTTAATGGATTTCCATCAAGATCTTTTTTTGCCCTCATATCTAATACTGGCTCAATTCCTGCACATGCAATTGCAACACCTGATGTTCCAATTCTTGCTGGCATCAATCTACTATCTACAAGTATTATTCCTACATGGATGAAGAACTTTAAGAAAATCTTTCTACGAATTTCTTCTGCAATCTGATATGGGTTTTTTGGATATAGAATTGCTTTTCCTTTTTTTGCATTTGATTTATCAATTCCAGCATTTGGTGCCATGATGTTATCTGATGATGTAATTACAAATCCTCCAATTCCACCAAAAATTTTGTCTGATTCTCTGATGATGATCTCTGCAATCTCTGGCTTTAATTGATATTTTTTTGAAATTTGTTTGCCTTCTTCTGAAGCCTTGATTTTATCCAAATCAACTATCCTTCCTTGAGAGTTTGAGATGTATTTTGTTGAAATCACTAAAACATCCCCTTCTTCTAATTTTACACTATTCTTCTCTAGTGTTTTTAGCAAGGCCTCAAATACATCAAATTCTCCTTCCATTCTTTCAGATAAAAGTGGAAATACTGTTAATTGCATATTGTTCTGAGTGTTCTTTTTCTTTTTTATTGTTCTGAAAAGCTTTTAATCTGTAGACCAAGCTTTTTTCATTATGAATATTGTTGAGAAGATTCTCGCACGTGGTGCTGGAAAATCTTCTGTTTCTCCAGACGATGTGGTTTTTGCTAATGTAGACAAGGTCATGATGCATGATGTATCAGGACCAGGTGTGATTAAGGTATTTGATAAATTAAAGAAACAAGGTATTTCAGTAGACAAATTATGGGATCCTACCAAAGTCTGGGTCGCTGAAGACCACTTTGTTCCTTCTGCAGAAAAAGTATCTGCTGAAAATATCGTTAAACTATCAAACTTTACAAAAAACTATGGAATTGAAAAACACTTCAAGTATGGAATGGGCCAATATGGGATTTGCCACACTATATCTCATGAAGAAGCGATGGTGTTGCCAGGCGAAATTTATGTTGGGGGCGACTCTCATACAAATACAACTGGAGCTCTGGGTGCTTTTGCGTGTGGTTTGGGGCATACTGACATTGCTTATGTTTTATTAAATGGAAAAATTTGGTTCAAAGTTCCAGAAACTTATTACTTTAAGCTAAATGGAAAATTGCCTGATCATGTCATGGCAAAAGATTTCATTCTAAAAATTATCGGTGAAATTGGAAATGACGGGGGCAATTATAGAACTATGCAGTTTGGAGGAAGTGGAATTGATGAAATGTCTGTAGAAAGCAGATTGACATTATGTAATATGACTACTGAAGCTGGAGCAAAGAACGGTATTGTGGAACCAGATCAAAAAGTAATTGATTATCTTTCCCAACGAGGTGCAACTAATATGAATTTGATTAAAGGTGATGCAGATGCAGAGTATGCTAAGATGTTTGAATTTGAGGCATCTGAGATGGAGCCAACTGTTGCTAAACCATTTTCTCCTGAAAACATATGTGTTGTAAGAGAAGCTCCTTCTGTGGAATTAGACAAATCATACATTGGTTCTTGTACTGGTGCAAAATACGAAGATTTGGTAGCTGCAGCAAGCATTCTCAAAGGAAGAAAAGTAAAGATAAGAACCGAAATTTTACCTGCAGCAATTTCTATTTATCAACGAGCTATGGAAAATGGATTGCTAAAGATTTTCTTGGATGCCGGTGTTACGGTTGGTCCTCCAACATGTGGGGCCTGCTGTGGTGCACACATGGGTGTCTTGGCAAAAGATGAAATTTGTATCAGTACAACAAATAGGAATTTCCCTGGCAGAATGGGCCATGTGGAATCTCAGACATATCTTGCATCTCCTCTAGTTGCCGCAGCTTCTGCAGTAACTGGAAAAATCACTGATCCGAGGGATTTACAATGAAAGGCAACATCATAAAATATGCTCGAGACAACATTGACACCGATGTCATCATTCCAGGCCAATATCTCAAAGTACATGATTATGCAGAACTTGCAACACATGCAATGGAAGGATTAGATCCTGATTTTCATTCCAAGGTAAAAGAAGGTGATTTTATTTTATCTGGGAAAAATTTTGGATGTGGTTCATCACGTGAACATGCTCCTATCGCATTATCTCATTCAGGAATAAAGGCAGTACTTGCATTGTCTTTTGCAAGAATTTTTTATCGAAATGCAGTTGATGGTGCATTTTTGTTGCCTATTGAAATCGAACAGGATGCATATGATGGAATTTCAGAAGGCGACGAAGTTACAATCGATATATCATCTAATGAGATTAAAAATATAACAAAAAATCAAACATACAAAATGAAACCTTTTTCAGAAATTATTGGAAAAATAATCGCTGCAGGTGGGCTCTTCAAGTACAAGCCAGACCATGATTAAAATGGGAAAAACACTTTTTGAAAAAATTTGGGAATCTCACGTTGTTGTTGAAAAACAAAACAATCCTTCACTTATTTACATTGACCGACATCTCGTTCATGAAGTAACTTCTCCGCAAGCATTTGATGGATTGCGAATGAATAACAGAAAAGTCAGGCGACCTGATCTTACCATTGCTACAATGGATCATAATGTTCCTACAACAGATCGTTCACTTCCCATTTTAGATCAAACATCCTCGGTACAAATACAAACTCTGGAAAAAAACTGCAAAGATTTTGGAATAAAATTATTTGATATTAACAGCCCAAATCAAGGAATTGTCCATGTAATTGGCCCTCAATTGGGAATCACTTTGCCTGGAACCACAATTGTCTGCGGTG
This sequence comes from Candidatus Nitrosopumilus sp. bin_6a, assembly GCF_054095695.1. Classification (NCBI taxonomy): domain Archaea; kingdom Thermoproteati; phylum Nitrososphaerota; class Nitrososphaeria; order Nitrosopumilales; family Nitrosopumilaceae; genus Nitrosopumilus; species Candidatus Nitrosopumilus sp. bin_6a. The sequence goes on along the minus strand of NZ_JBSWSR010000001.1, from coordinate 222,602 downwards.
ACAGTCATACATCAACACATGGTGCATTTGGAGCTCTTGCATTAGGTATCGGCACTAGTGATGTTGAACATGTGCTTGCATCCCAAACAATGTGGCTAGAAAAACCGACTCCTTTTGAAATCCGAGTTGAAGGAAAAAGAAAAAATCCTCATGCAGTAACTGCCAAAGATATTGTTCTCTCAATTATCAAAAATATAGGAACAGGCGGTGGTACGGGCACAGTAATTGAATATCGTGGAGAAGGAATTACTGATTTATCTATGGAACAAAGAATGACAATTTGCAATATGTCTATAGAGGCAGGTGCTCGTGCAGGCCTGATTGCCCCTGATGAAAAAACATTTGATTATCTAAGAGGTAGAGAATACACTCCAAAAAACTATGAATCCCTAGTTGATTCTTGGAGAGACCATCTCAAAACTGACAGTGATGCAAAGTTTGAAAAAAAATTTACTTTACACATAGATGACATTGCTCCCCAAGTCAGTTGGGGAACAAATCCTGGCATGACTTCTGATGTTACTGCAACTATCCCTACACCTGATGAATTTTCTAAAGGTGATCCAAATCAAAAGAAGGGTGCAGAGAAAGCACTTGACTATATGGATTTGAAATCTGGCACTGCAATTGAAGACATTAAAATCGATAGGGTGTTTATTGGTTCATGCACTAATGCGAGATTAGAAGATCTTATTGAAGCATCAAAAGTAATCAAGGGCCAAAAAATTGCTCCAACTGTCAAAGCTATGGTTGTTCCTGGTTCACAAATGGTAAAAAAACAAGCTGAGGAAATGGGATTGGATAAAATTTTCATTGATGCTAATTTTGAATGGAGAGAAGCTGGGTGTAGTATGTGTCTTGGAATGAACCCTGATATATTATCTCCAGGTGAACGTTGTGCAAGTACCTCAAATAGGAACTTTGAAGGTCGACAGGGGACTGGTGGCAGAACCCATCTGGTCAGTCCAGTAATGGCAGCAGCAGCTGCAATCAAAGGGCATTTTGTAGATGTCAGGAAAATGGATTTGAGTTAACATGGAACCATTCAAACAAGTTTCAAGCATTGCCACTCCTCTTGATAAGGTAAATGTGGATACTGATCAAATTGTTCCCAAACAATTCTTAAAACTGGTTCAAAAATCTGGATTTGGAAAATTCTTGTTTTTTAACTGGCGCTATGATGAAAACGAGAATAAAAAATCTGATTTCGTTCTAAATGATCCAAAATATGAAAATTCAAAAATCTTGATATCTGGAGACAATTTTGGTTGTGGCTCTAGCCGTGAACATGCTGTATGGGCCTTGCTTGACTATGGGTTTTCTGTAATCATTGCCCCATCATTTGCAGATATTTTCTCTAGTAATTGCTTCAAAAATGGAATATTGCCAATTTCACTAGACCAAAAACTAGTGGAAAAATTATTTGAAGAAAAAGGACTGATTAGTGTGGATTTGGAAAATCAAATTATTAAAACTCCTTTTGATGAGATCTCTTTTGAAATTGATTCTTACAAGAAAAAAATCCTCTTGGAAGGATTGGATGACATTGCCCAAACTTTTCAATACGAAGACAAGATTGCTGAATTTGAAAAAAAGTCTAGCGTTCCATCTGTTTTATAATCTTCATAACTGTTTTTTCATTTCTTTCTAATACCATTGGCGATTCTGCATCAATCCATTCACTTTCTCCAATGTCAAACGCACTAATTTTTCCTTCTTTTGATAATTTCTGTAAAATATCATATGACAAATTAATCTCTTTTTTCTTTTTTGCCTTAATTCTATCAATGACGTCTTTTCCAAGCATGTAAATTCCAAGACATTCTGATAACTGTAATTTAATTGTTGGTTTTTCTTTGAATTCTTTAATGATTCCATCTTCGACTCTTGCAAATCCTGTTTCTTCTCTTCTTTTATTTCTGGTTGCAATACATGCTGAACTGTTTTTCTCATTGAAAAAATCTCTCATTTTTTTAAGATCAATTGCACACAAGTTGTCTACAAACCACAATACAAATTCTGATTCGTTTTTGAGTTTGTTTGCAATATGCAACAAATCCCCACCTGTTCCACTTTGTGAGTCTTGAACAAATGTGATGCCTTTTTTGTTTTGATAATAATTCTTGATTTGCCCTCCCAATCCCTCAAAATCTGAAATAACGATAATTTCATTTACAAAACTAAATGAACTTAGATATTTTATGATGTAATCAATCATGGGTTTGCCATTGATTGGGGTCATTGCTTTTGGAAAATATTCAGTATATGGCTTGCCTCTAGTTCCTTTGCCGCCTGCAAGAATTACAGCTTTCACAGCCTAACGGTATGATTTCTGCTTTCTTCTTCTTGCACCAGGTCCACCAAATTTCTTTGGTTCTTTTCTTCTGGCGTCTCCACTGACTAGGTATTTATCAAAATCAGTGATTCGTTTTCTTAGGTCTTCTCTAGTTGATTTTGGGAAAGGATGATCTTTTGGTTCTTTTTTAGATTTTGTCCATCCAGTTAAGGCTCTTGAAATTCCAGTTGCTATTGCACTGGCTTGACCCATAAAACCTCCACCTCTAACTCTAACAGAAATATCTATTTTATCTCTCAAGTCTCCTGAAATTTCTAATGGTGCTAAAATCACTTCACGTGCTGTTTCCTGTGGAATCATTTCTACTGGAACATTGTTTATTCTGACTTTGCCTTTTCCTTTGGTAATGTAAACATGAGCACTAGCTGTCTTTCTTGTTGCAAAATAGATTTCAGTTTTCGGAGTTGTCATTCAGTCCACCCTATTATTCTACATAATTCCCCTAATGCAGTATAGTTTGATGGGGCCTTTCTGATCATAGCTTTTTCAAATTTAATTTTTTCAAGTGATTTAATTTCTTTAGGTGAACCAATGTATGTCCTTAGTCTTTGATGAGCTTCTTTTCCAGATGGTTTTCTATCAAATGGTAACATTTGACGAATCATTTTTGCCATTACCGTATCTGGTCTTCTGTAGTGTACAGGTCCATGTTTTGGATTGATTACACTGTTGATTTCTAAAAATTCTCTTTGTTCTTTAATCTGATTACCTCTGGTTCCACTCATCATTATTTTCTCACAGTTGACTATTGAGACTCTGTTTCCTTGGATTAGTAATTTTGCAACATTTGATGCTAGTCTTCCTGCAATATGATCAGTTGCATCTACAACAATTGGTCTATCAGTTCTTACAACTGTTTGCTGTTTAGCACCAGTGGGTCTGTTAATTCTTCCATTAGCCAAGTAGTACGACTCCTTTTCCAGTTGGGTTTTGTTCAATCAAATCTGAATAGGTGATTATTTTTCCTCCTTGCTCAACAATTTTAGTTGCTGCAGAATTTGAGATTGAAAATGAGAATAATGTAATTTTGTGAGATATGTTGCCTGTTCCAAGTACTTTTCCTGGAAATACTACTATGTCGTTTTCTTTTGTTAGTTGACCAATTCTATTCAAATTTAGATCCCTTCTAGCAATGGATGGCTTTAATGCATATTCTGCTAATTTAGCCCAAATTGGTGCATCATTTTTGGCTGATGCCTTCTTTAGATCTTTGGCCATATGTATAACGACTTGACTAGTCATGTGAATAATGCGGTTTAAAACCCAAATATAATGTCTATGCTTAGATTATTCTTGAATCTGGTCAATCATCTCTTTAAATTGACCTAATCTATTGCTGACTTCATCTACTCCTGAAATAATGATCTGTTCAGGTTTGAGTGCACCTGTTGACTCTACAGTTAGTAATTTTACATCTTCTTTATCTGTATCAGTAAGTGTTGATATTGTTGCAGAATTCCATTTGGCATGTTCTGTTCCACGTCCTAGTCTTGCATAACATTCTACCTTGATTCTCTGTCCTGGTGCTAGATGAACTAGAGGAATTTTATCTGAAGTTGGTTTAATTGAATCATCTTCTGATGATAGTTCATCTGATAGCACTGTTCTAGTGACATCTGAATCCCCAGAATCTAAAACTAGCATTACTCTGCAGTTTGAACAGCCTGTTTCGCTTTGACACTCACATTTTGATGGCTCGTTAAATCTACTCAAATCTGTAGTTAATGGAATAAGTCCTAATCTGTGAGCCAAGCCTTCGTCTGGTAATACGGAGGAATTTTCAATAATGTCTACTGTATCAATGGCAAATACTGGAACTCCGTTGAGGCATACCCGTCTTAGTGCATTTGCATATTGTAATGGAATACCGCTAAGTTTTACTGAAATCTTTTGATTATCTTTACTAACTACATCTAAGGATGACAAATCTTGAACAAAATCTTCAAAGTCCACATAAAAATCTAGCTAGTTTTACGTATAGATAAATAGCAAATACTCATAACTATTTTAGAAATGGCAGATTATACACTAGTCAGATATTCCTTTGAAGGGGAAAAATTTGAGATAATGGTAAAACCTGACCCTGCACTTGATTATCGTTTGGGTAAGAAAAAGGACATTTCAGCAATCTTGGTATCTGATGAAATTTACACTGATGCAAGTAAAGGAACAAGGCCTGCTGCTGAAAAATTACTACATGCTTTCAAAACTGAAGATCCTACTGAAATTGCAGAGATCATTCTCAAAAAAGGTGATCTAAATCTCACAACTGATCAAAGACGAAAAATGATTGAAGAGAAGAAAAAACAGATTGTGACATTTATTGCTAGAACATATGTGGATCCTAGGACTCATCTTCCACATCCTCCACTTAGAATTGAGCAGGCTATGAAAGATGGCAGAGTTTCAATTGATCCTCATAAAACAGTAGATGAACAGGTAAAAGATATTGTTGAAAATTTACGTTCTATCATTGCTCTAAAATCTGAAAGTCTAAAACTTGAAATTGTTGTCCCTGCGCAGTTTGCATCTCAATCATATGCTGTTCTAAAATCAGTTGGAACTCTAAACAAAGAAGAATGGCAAAATAATGGTTCACTAAAAGCAATACTTGAAATACCCGCTGCAGCAAGGCCAAATGTGATAGATAGATTAGGTTCTATAACAAAGGGTTCTGCTACAGTTGAGGTAGTTTCATAATGGATAACAAGAGAAAATACGTAATTCCTGGCGATGTAGTAACTACTGGACCCTTTAGACCTGAACAAAATGTCATTTTAGATGGAAATAAGATCATTTCTACAACTATTGGAATTTCTGAAATTTATGATGACTCTGTTAGAGTGATCCCTTTAACTGGAAAATACATTCCTAAAATTAATGATTTAGTAATTGGAAAAGTGATTTCTCATTCTTCATTGTCTTGGGAATTGGATATCAATTCATGCTATGTTGGATTTTTACCTGCTCAGGATGTATTTGGAAGGGATTTTTCTGCTCATGCAGATGAACTGACCTCCAAACTAAAGTCTGGTGACTTGGTAGCTGCCAGAATCGCCAATTTTGACAGAACCCGAGATCCATTGGTAACCATTTCTGATAGGGATTTAGGAAAAATTGATTCTGGTGACTTAGTGAAAATCTCACCCAGTAAAGTTCCAAGACTCATTGGAAAGAGAGGCAGCATGATTCAGATGATTGAGATGGCAACTAATGCTGCTGTGACTATAGGTCAGAATGGCTGGGTTGTAGTTTCATGTGAGACGCACGAGGGATTATTAAAGGCTAAAAAGGCAATCGAAATGATTAATGAAAAAGCACATGTTGCTAATTTAACTGATCAAGTGAAAGAAATGTTAGAAATAAAGGAAGATGAATCATAATGGGCGGAAGAGACGCAACAATGGTCCTATTGGACGAAAATGGTATTCGTTGTGATGGTCGTAAAGTAGACGAACCACGACGAATCATGATTAGAGCCGGTGGACTAAAAAATGCTGACGGTTCTGCTTACATTGAATTTGGTGATAACAAAATCTTAGTTGGTGTATTTGGTCCGAGAGACGTACATCCAAAACACATGTCAGATACTGATACAGGAATTTTGCGAGTTAGATATCATATGGAACCATTCTCTGTTGGTGAAAGAAAGAATCCTGCTCCATCAAGAAGAGAAATTGAAATATCCAAAGTAATCAAAGAAGCACTAGAACCTGCAGTAATGTTAGATAAATTCCCAAGAACTGCAGTTGATGTGTTTATTGAAGTATTACAAGCTGATGGTGGAACTAGATGTGCTGCCCTTACAGCAGCATCTGTTGCATTAGCTGATGCAGGAATTCCAATGAGAGATATGGTTGCAGCAATTGCAGCAGGTAAAGTCGCAGATACTGTAATTCTTGATGTTAATAATGAAGAAGATCAAGCAGGACAAGCAGATATGCCAATTGGTTACATGCCAAGTCTCAAGAAAATTACATTATTGCAATTAGATGGTGTTCTAACTCCTGAAGAATACAAGAAATGTGTTGATGTTGGAGTTAAAGGCTGTGAACTTGTTTATGAATTACAAAAGAAAGCCCTACATGACAAATACTTTGGAAAGGGAGATGATTAAGATTGACTTCTACTTCTGTTATTGATCAACTAAAGAAAACACAAATTCTTGAACTATTAGAACAAGGAAAAAGAATTGATGGACGTGCATTTGATGAAGCACGTGAAATTAAAATTGAAACTAATGCAATTCCTAAAGCAAACGGTTCTGCAAGAGTTTTCCTTGGTGATACTGAAGTAATATGTGGAGTTAAAATTCAACCTGATAGACCTTTCCCAGATACTGGTGACAAAGGACTTTTCATTTGTACAGCTGAGCTTTTACCATTATCCCATTCTACTGTTGAAACTGGACCTCCGCAACCTCCTGTAATTGAATTGGCAAGAGTTGTAGATAGAGGAATTAGAGAAAGTCATATGGTGGACGTCTCTCAATTAGTAATTGAAAAAGACAAATCCGTAATTGGAGTCTTTGCAGATAATGTTGTAGTTGATTATGATGGAAATCTATTTGATGCATGCTCATATGCTGCTACGGCTGCACTGCTTACATCTAAAACCCCTAAATGGAATTGGACTGATGATTCTCCTGTTCTAGCTGAGGGTGAAGAAACTCCTTTACCAATTACAACAATCCCTGTATCTGTCACTATGGGCAAAATTGGAAACTATATCATAGTTGATCCAAATGGTGATGAATGGGAAAGCATGGATGCCCGTGTTACAATTACAACTGATTCTGATGGAAATATTTGTGCTCTACAAAAAGGAGGCAGCGATGGCTTTACACAGGATGAAATTAATCAATGTGGTGAAATCTCTGTCAAGGTAGGCGCAAAAATAAGAGAAAAATTAAAAGAAGCTCAAAAGGACAGTCAATAAAATGGCAAAAGCAAAAAAATCTCTTAAAGGACTAGGGGCTCGTTATGGAATTAAACTTAGAAAACAATATACGAAAATCCACCTTCAACTAAAAGAAAAAAGAACTTGTCCTGAATGTGGCTCACAAACATTTGGCAGAGATGCCGTAGGAATTTGGTCTTGCAAAAAGTGCAGCTATAAAGTAGCTGGAACCGCATATGACGTCCAACTTTAGTGCAAAAATTACCGTTGATGCAAAAGACAAGTCAAAAGCAATTTTTGATTCTGTAAATGCTGACAATGAGTTTTATCCTGAAAATCCTGTAAAAACCCAGATAACATTTGACAAAAAAATTGTCATTTCCGTAGAAACTGATCAAATTACACATCTTAGAGCAAACTTGAATTCTACACTCCGATTAATTCAGGCCAGCTATGATTCAATCGAATCGGTAAAGATATAATGAAACAAACTTTTTGATCAAACATGTCAGCAGGACAAATGCCTCCATGGCTTCAAGAACAGCTAATGAAATTACAACATTCTCAACAAAGCTTGCAATCAGTAATGACTCAAAAACAACATCTAGAAATTGAAAAAGCAGAAACTGAAAAAGCTCTTGAAGAATTAAGAAAAGTCGCAGATGGAGATGCAGTCTTTAAACAAGCTGGTACTGTTTTGATTAAATCAAAAAAACAAGAATTAATCGATGAATTGGAAGAACGAATCGAGATGGCAAAAACACGTTCTACTGTTCTTGAAAAACAAGAAACTCGTCTAAAAGAAACTCTAAAAGAACAAGAAACAAAAATTACCGAAATGATGAAGGGTGGATCTTCAAATGCTCCTCCAAAATCTCCTTCTGTTGAAGATAATCCGCGAAAATAATTTTTCAGTCATTTCATATAAGATATTAACAATCTATACAGATACTTTTTGTGAAATTAGGAGATCTAAGAATAATCGTGGATGAAAGAGAGCGAAAAAGTGGAATTCCTGATCTTTTAAAATCAATTGGATTGAACTTGGAGATGAAAACACTTCCTATTGGAGATTACATTGTTGCTCCTGAAACTATTGTGGAGAGAAAAAGCATCCGTGACTTGATGGCATCTGTTTTTGATGGGCGACTCTTTGATCAATGTGAACGACTAAAGGAACACTTTGAACATCCCATTGTCTTGATGGAGGGAAATGTTGATGAGATTGAAGAAATCACAGAAAACCCTTTGATATTTTACGGTGCAATCTCTACGGTAGTTTTGGATTTTAAAATTCCTGTAATTCCAACACCTAGTGCAGCTCATACTGCAAAATTATTGGTATCAATGTGTTCAAGAAAAGATAATCCAAAAGGACCTTACTTGAAAAAAATCAAAAAATCTTCTGACTTGGAACGACAACAACTTTCATCTCTTTGCAGTCTTCCAGGGATTGGGGAAAAATTTGCAGTTAGGATGCTTGAAAAGTTTGGAACTCCTCTCAAAGTTTTTACTGCAACAACTGCCGAACTTGCAAAAGTTGAAGGTTTAGGAGATGCAAGAGCCAAGAAGATAAAAAAAGTTTTAGACACTAAAAGTAAACATCTAAAAAATTCAAATCAAAAAACATTGCATGATTCATAAAATCTCTCAAAAAAGTGACTTGATCCTAATGTTCTAATGCTGGAAAATTTTATTCAACTAATTGTTTGAGCAATTTTCTTTTTAATGGAGTTCCGCATGCAGGACACTCTGTTCCTTTTGAGTGATTGGTTTTACATCCTGGACAGTAATGAACCCATTTCCCCACATCTTCAATTCCATTTGTCATGATTGGAAGAATTTTTAAACCTAAATTCTTGGCAACATTTGAAATTGCAAAATCATCGCTGATTATTTGACCCTCTGTTTCAATACATAATGCAATTATTGAAATGTCCTGCTTTGACAATTGTGGAAAATCTCCTGTTTCTTTGGATGCTTGAATTGCTTTTTTAGTTGACTCTGAATCCGGCTCTCTAATCTTTAATCTGTTTGTCTCAAGTAAAGTTCCTAACGCATCGTGATTTTTCTTTATGTGTTTAATCTCATCATAAACTAGTGATGTTGTAAAACAATCCTCTGATGATCTAAAAGGTACTCCTGCATAAAATGCACTAGCGTCTAAAATTCTAAAATCCAAGCTTGCTCATCTGTCTCAGCCCTCTTTTCTTTAATCTTAGAAAGACTGCTGGTTTTTTGTATTTTTTTATGATGATTGGTTCCTCATATCCTGCTGTTTTTACAACTTGTGCATCCATTGCAATATTGCAATCATGCGAACAGGTAATTTCAATTTTTTCATCAGGGACAACTAATGATGCTAATCTATACACCGGTGCAACTGGTGTGATAATTAAAACATCTAAACTTTCATGTAAAATTGGACCTCCTAATGAAAATGAATGTCCCGTTGAACCACTAGGTGTTGCAATAATAACTCCGTCCATTTTTTGCGTTACTGTGTCATCTTGAAATTTAATTTCTATACTTGCAGTTTTAGTCAAATTTGTTCTTGAAATGTAGATTTCATTTAGTGCTGGTGGGAACTCCTTTCCTCCACAAGATGCAACAACTCTTGTTCTTTTATCTAGGAAGAAATTGTCTTTTAAAATCTGTTCAATTGCATCATCAATCTCTTCAATGGTGATTTCTGCCAAAATTCCTCTGTTTCCACCCACATTAATTGTTAAAATCGGTGTTTCATTTTCTAAATTCCTAAAAACTCGAAGTGTGGTTCCGTCTCCTCCGAGTGTAATCACCAAATCTAGTGTTTCGTTTTTTAATTCTTCTAAAGTTTCAAACTGTGTTGCACCTTCAACCTCAATTGGAGAAATTGTAAACACTTTGGATTTTTTTGCTAAAAACTTTTTTGCGACATCTTTGGCGGCTTTCTCTGAATCCTTGGATCCTACCTTGCTTACTATGGCCACTTTTTGTAGTTTCAACCAGTTCTTCTGAATTCTATTTACTTAAAAATGATATTTTTTGCATTTCTTGGAAAAACAAATAAGTATGAATGTGGATTTCTATCCATTATGAGTTACGCCCATCCTGAAGTTTTAGTTGATACAGAATGGGTATCACAGAATCCTCCTAATGAAAATAGAAAATTAGTTGAAGTTGATTATGATCCAGTAAACGGTTATCAAAAAGGCCACATTAAAGGTGCAACACTAATTTGGTGGAAACGTGACATAAATGATCCTGTTAGACGTGACATCATTAGTAAAAAAGAATTTGAAGCATTAATGTCAAAAAATGGAATTACTGCAGATACTGAAGTAATTCTTTATGGTGACTTTAACAATTGGTTTGCAGCATTTGTTTTCTGGGTTTTCAAAATCTATGGACATGAAAATTTGAAAATTATGAATGGTGGAAGAAAAAAATGGGAATTAGAAAATAAAGATTACACTACTGATGAACCTCAAATACCTGCAACAAAATATGTTGCACAACCTCCTGATGAAGGATTACGTGCATATCTATTTGATGTTAGTCGTGCATTAGGAAAAGAAGATACTGTTATGGTGGATGTAAGATCTCCTGCAGAATTCACAGGTCAAATCACTGCTCCTCCAGAATATCCAATGGAGCATGCACAAAGAGGTGGACATATTCCTCATGCAAACAATATTCCATGGGCTACGGCAGTAAATGATGCTGATGGTACATTCAAAGCAGTTGATGAATTGAGACAAAATTATGAACCAAAAGGTGTCACTCCTGACAAAGATGTAATTTGTTACTGTAGAATTGGAGAGCGTTCTTCACACAGTTGGTTTGTACTGAAATATCTCCTTGGCTATCCAAAGGTCAGAAACTATGATGGTTCTTGGACTGAATGGGGAAACATGATAGGAAATCCTGTGGAAAAATAAATTGCTTCTAGACCTTCCTGTTCTAAAGAAAGGCACTTTTTATTTTATCAAAGACGGAGAGTCTGATATTATCATGGAAGACAAAACAAAACGAGGTCTTGAAATTAAAGAAACATCTATTGATGAAAAAATCAATGTAAAATCTGACAAAGGCATGATCCACGATATGGATGGAATTGGACATTGGGTGCCAATAAGATGGTATTTTCCAAAGACATCTTATGATCTCTCCCAAGTAGTGGTACATGCAGAAGCTATGGATAAAAAGTACACCGAACTGCGAGAACTCACATGTCCTGACGATGACGACTGATAACCTTTTTAAATAAAATCACTTCACAAGAGACAGATGTCCCTACTTCTAAAAGATCGAGTATGGTCAATGGAAGCCCCTACTGCAAAACGTGGTGTATACCCATTACATGGATTCAAACTTGGACTATATAGATTACCAATTAAACTCGAAGAAGTCGCTGAGATAAAATCAGTTCATGATGGTCTCAAAAAAGCATTTGAAATGGACATGTATGCTGATAGAATTTTTGCAACATATCGTTGGAAAGAACAAAACATGGATGATCCTGATGCAAAAGGATATGAGGAAGTTGACTTGTCAGTTACAGTTGAAATTGTCACTGGAGAAGTTGTAGATATAATTTATCAAATTTTCCCAATTGAAAAGTTCGGTGATCCAAACTGGGTTAAAGACTATAGAAAGAAAGCAGATCATTTTGCAAAAATGGTTATTGATACTATTTTACGAAATACTATTTTGGCTGATAAGATGATTTCTTATTTTGCTAAAACTGAAAAAATATCTGAAATTGCTGCTATTCAAAAATTAGAAGAACTTACACCTCTTGCAAAAATTGTCCTTGGTGCAAAACCAAAACCTGTTGAGGCAAAAGAAGACGATGATGCTGAAGAAGATGACAGTTCAATTGAAATTCCAGATGGTGCAAAGCCTGGACCAATTGATGTTGATTATAAATCAAAAATGAAGCCTTCAGCAGCATATGATGCTCCAGAACACACAATCAAAACTTGGGGTAGACGTGGTACAAATAATGGTATCATGGGAGTTTGGGGAGAATTTGTTTCAGTAGATTATGATATTTGTATTGCAGATGGTGGATGTATAGAAGCATGCCCTGTAGGTGTTTATGAATGGTTTGATACTCCTGGAAATCCTGCATCTGAACAGAAACCATTAATGTCAAAAGAACCTGATTGTATTTTCTGTCTTGCATGTGAAGGTGTTTGTCCTCCACAAGCAATTAAGATCTTTGAGCAAAAATAGTCTGAATTCTTTACAAGTATAAATAGCGATTAATGATTCCCTGAAACTAGGGACATGGCATTAAACCCTTTTACCACATTTGTATTTGATCTGTTTATTTTTTCAGCTATTATTATCACTGCATATACTGTTAATTTCTACTATCTTGCATTTCTTTCAAGAAAACGAAAAGAAGTTCCAACAACTATTGATTGGGGAACTCCTTCAGTGACAATTCAATTGCCCATATACAATGAAAAGTATGTTGCAAAGAGACTAGTGGATTCTGTTTGTAATTTGGATTATCCTAAAGATAAAATGAGAATTATGGTCTGTGATGACTCTGATGATGATACTGTTGAATTACTTCGAGACGTGGTTGATGATTACAAAAAACAAGGGTTTCAAATTGAACATGTAAGACGTGGAACAAGAAAGGGGTACAAAGCAGGCGCATTAAAACATGCAATGAAAACAACCGATACTGAACTTGTTGCAATATTTGACGCTGACTTTATCCCTCCTACTTGGTTTCTTAAAAAAGCAATTCCACACTTTTCTAAATCCAACATAGGACTTGTTCAGTGCAGATGGGGACATGTAAATGAAAATTATTCTACCATTACACAAGTACAAGCATTGAGTCTTGACTTTCATTTTCTTGTTGAACAAAAAGCAAAAAGCAACTCTCATCTTTTTATGAATTTCAATGGGACTGCTGGAATCTGGAGACGCAGATGCATTGAAAATGCCGGAGGGTGGCACACTGCTACTCTTGTAGAAGATCTTGACTTGAGTTATAGGGCACAAATGAAAGGATGGAAATGTGTATTTTTGCCTGATATTGTAGTTGATGCAGAACTTCCTGCTCAAATGAATGCTGCAAAAAGACAACAGTTTCGCTGGGCAAAAGGATCTATCCAATGTGCTGTAAAATTACTTACTGACGTTGCTCTAAAACGTAAAGTTGCAATTGAAGCAAAAATTCAAGCATTCATACAACTAACACGACATATTGTTTATCCTCTAATGCTGATACAATTTTTGGCATTGCCTATTTTGTTAGCTGGGCAAATCAATCTTTATGTGGTAAGTTTTCTTCCTGCGTTAACTATTGCAACATATCTTGCAATGGGTCCTGGTGCATACATTGTGATTATCCAAGGCATGTATGACAAATCTTGGAAATCAAAAGCAAAATTACTTCCTGCATTACTTGTCTACAATGCAGGAATGTCTGTCAACAATACCGTTGCAGTTTTTGATGCAGTACTTGGCAAGAAAAATGAGTTTCTTAGAACTCCAAAATATGGTATTGTAACTAAAGATGATGATTGGAGGAACAAGGCATACAATTTACCTTTCACACAAACTACTCTTTTGGAAATATTTTTTGGCGTTTATGGAATAATGGGAATTTTTATTTCGATATTTTCAAACAATCCTGTATTTGTTCCAATCATTCTTTTGCAGACACTTGGATTTTTCTATATTGCTTACATGAGCCTGTCTCATACTAGATTTAAAAAACACAAATCTGCTAATGACAAGCCTCTTACAAATAAGGAAAAAAGAGCAAACCGTGTTTATCGACTAGCAATGATTGGAATTCTTGGAATAATTGTTTTTGGCGGCTATATGGCAATTTCTGGTTACAATACTGACATTTACCCCCTGGATAGAGTTAGAGGAAATCTAGATGGAGTTATGGCTTCTTCAGATCCTGATGTAATACGTAATCATTTGGTTGCAATCCAATCTGATTTGAATTTACTTATGATTAATCTCCCTGAAACTATTGATGAAAATGGTAGAGTTGTTGCCAAAAACCCTGTTTGGATATTTGGCACAGAATCCACCAACTTCCTTAGAATTCAAAATAACATAGATACAATGTTTGCAGGATTAGATGAGATATCCTCTCTCTCTAAAGATAACTCTGCATATCATACAGGAATGATGGATATTCATGATAGAGCATCCTTGATACAAATCAACATCATGGATGCAACTCCATACATGTATGTCAGTCCTGCAAACATGATGTTTAGCGCTATTTGGATTGCAGCAATTATCGGAATATTTGCTACATTGAAGCGAAAGAAAGAGCAACTCAAAAAAGTAGATTTGACACATGACCTTCTTTCCGAGACAAAATAGTTCTAGAAATTCCACTGACTTTTTATGTGCATGAGCAGTAATTCTACTGATGCCTGAGTTCGGTACAATTGTAATGGTAGTATTTGCAGTTGCAATTGTAGGAATCATAGCTGTAACTGCAAAATCAAGATTAACTTCAAATAACACAACACTAGATGTTGGTGGTAAAACAACAATGTCTGATAATCTTTACAAACTAGCAATGATTGGAATTCTTGGAATAATTGTTTTTGGCGGCTATATGGCAATTTCTGGTTACAACACTGACATTTACCCCCTGGATAGAATTAGAGGAAATCTTGACGGAATTGTATCTTCTTCAGATCCTGATGTAATACGTAATCATTTGGTTGCAATCCAATCTGATTTGGATTTGGTAATGGTGAATATTCCTGAAACTATTGATGAAAATGGTAGAGTTGTTGCCAAAAACCCTGTTTGGATATTTGGCACAGAATCCACCAACTTCCTTAGAATTCAAAATAACATAGATACAATGTTTGCAGGATTAGATGAGATATCCTCTCTCTCTAAAGATAACTCTGCATATCATACAGGAATGTTAGATATCAACGACAGGGCATTGCTACTAAAAATCAACATCATGGATGCAACTCCATACATGTATGTCAGTCCTGCAAACATGATGTTTAGCGCTATTTGGATTGCAGCAATTATTGGAATTATTGCAATCTTGAAGAAAAAGAAAGAACAGTTACAAAAAGAAGATGAAATAGGAATCTAAGGAATATTTAGGTCTCTTCTGATTTCATCTACTGCTCGGATTCCATAGATGTCTCTTATTTGTTGAATTCTAATTGATTCTTTTAGCATGTCTCTCCCTATGGCGTTTGTTAAAATTGAATATACGTCACTGAATCTTACTTCCCATTTATCTGCACAGTCTAAAATTTTACTCACTGCCCATTGTCTAACCTCGTGTGGTAATGGGATCTTTTCCCCTGATTCGATTGAAATTTTATCAAACAGATTCACAATGTCTGCAGTTTGTGATGCCATCTTTTCAATATCTTCTGCAACACCGTACTTTGATTCTGAATTCATTCTAATGTTTGATTGATATTCTGACAGTTTCAGCAATGCCATCATTTCCTTTGAGGAATCACTGGATGCCTTGCTTGTGACATTTTTGACTGATTGTATCTCTTGGAAGAGTTTTTCAGATTTTTTATGAAACTCTACTGTGGATTCGTCTTGTCTTTTCAGAGTATCTGAAACTGATGATATTTTTTGTTCAATACTGTTTGTTTTGTCATAGACATTCTGTTTGAAATTGGAAAATTCCTCTTGCACTGATTTGAGACCTTCTCCCACAAATGCTGTAGAATCTGCTCTTTGTGCTAATGAATTGATTTCAGTCTCAATTTTATCTATTTTTCCACCTAAACCTCTAATTGATTCTAGGCTCAAATTATCAACAGAATTTGCTTTAGCTGATACTGTGTCAAACTGTTGTTTAAGCCCATCGATGACTCCTCCCAACGAATCAATTTTTGATGCTTTAGCTGATATTGCATCAATTGTTACTTTGATTGCATCTAGCTCTGCATTGAGATTAGAATTGGATGATATCCCTTCGGAAATTCTTCCTAACTCTTGTTTGAGACTCTCAATAATTTGTGAACCTGTATCTAATTTTGCTGTCTTTCCTGATATTTCTTCTATGGTCTTTTTTAGACTATCCATCTCAGAACCAATTTCTAAAAATGAATCTGTCTTTCCGGAAACCTTTCTCAAGTCATCTCTTACTTCGTCAATCCTTTGAGCGATTTTGATAATCATTTGAGAATTGTTTTTAATTGAATTCATACTGTCTTCTACCTGTTGGGATAGTTCTTGAGATTTTGACGCTTTTTGTAATTCTGAAATTCTACTAATCTCTTCTTCGAGTTTTAATGTTTGATCATTGATCTTGTTTACAAGGTTTGATTGCGTTCTTACTTGATTCAGCCCTGCGTACAGTTTTTGGGTGTCATCTTCTATAATGTTGATTTGTTTTGATTGTTTTTGAATATGTTCTAAAGTTGATGTTAATGCATCAATCATCCCTTTCATTGAAACTAACACTTTTTGGTTTTCTCCAAATATTTTTGTCATTACTTTGATCTCTTTTTGTAGTGCTTTGTTAGAATCTGAAACTGATGCTACTTTTTTTAATAATATTGATGGGCTAGGCTCTTTTTTGGTTGTTTTTTTTGCCTTGACTGTATTTTCCTTCTTTGTACTTTTAGTAGCCATGTAAATTCAATTAAAATTTAGAGATAAAAAAGTTGAGTGTAAAATAAAAAATGTAAAGAGTTACTTGTTTACAACTTCTGGTTCATGAAGTAATTCATGAAATGTCTTTTCAGCCAAACCATTTGCTGTTTCAATAAACCCTCGTGGACAGTATTCACATTGAATCATATAGTACGGTATGGTACCGTACTATTAATAGTAAGGTGATTACAAAGTAACCAATAATGCAGTCAGATACCCCAGGTCATATCTCTTCATTTGATTCAGATGACCTAATCATCACTCTGCATATCGATTACAATATCTAGGCATAAAGAGGTTAAAGATTTTGAAAATATTCGAGCCTGAGATTTTTTACTAAATTATTTTTAAATGTTAAATCCGCAATCAATTTTAAACAAAATTGTTTATTCATAATATGCAAAACATTCCGCTTCAATTGGATTCAAGTGGAATTCACAGCTCTCTTAACAATACGGTATCTAGCCTAATCGAGCAAATTACTCCTGAGTTACCTCACACCAGTTTTGTTACTGATTTGGCTTTTATCATGATTATTGGAGCTATAGTGACTCTTGCTTTTTTCAAAATTAAACAACCGTTGATCATAGGATATCTTTTTGCAGGAATGCTGATTGGACCATTTTCACATATTTGGTCTTGGATATTGCCTGAGGGTGGGCCTTCTACTGATGGTCTTGAGAGTGTTGGAATATTATCTGATATTTCTGCGTTGAATCTCTTTGCAGAAATTGGTGTGATCTTGTTGCTTTTTGTAATTGGTATAGAATTTCCTTATGCAAAAATCAAAAGCATTGGTCGTGTAGCAATTGGAGTTGGAACCATAGGACTATTTCTAACACTGGGCGTTGTGTTCTACACTGCTAGTGCCCTTGGTTTGGAATTTATGGATGCATTGTTTATTTCAGCAGCACTGTCTATCTCCAGTACTGCAATTATTGTTAAACTGTTAGAAGAGATGGGAAAAATCAAAAAAGAATCATCTATTTTGGTTCTGGGTATTTTGATTGTAGAGGACGTCATTGCAGTCATTCTGATTTCTTCATTACAGTCAATTGCACTAGTTGGCACTGTCTCTATTGAATCCGTTGTTGTGGTTGTATTGGTTGCAACTGGTCTGATTGTAGGAACATTTACTGTTGGAACTCGTGTAATCCCTCCTTTGATTGATAGAGTTGCAGCCGCAGAACATCGTGAAATTTTACTGCTTAGCGTTCTAGGCGTTTGCTTTGGTTATGCACTATTTGCAAATATTGTAGGATTATCAGTAGCAATTGGAGCCTTTTTGGCTGGGGTTTTAGTTGCAGAATCAAAGTCAGCAGAAGTTGCAAAATTACTATCTAGTCCAATAAAAGACATGTTTGTAGCAATATTCTTTATTTCTGTTGGTGCTTTGATGGATATTTCACAACTTGAAAATTATCTTTTCATAGCAATTGCTTTGATTGCAGTTGCTACGGGGATGAAATTTGGAGGTAACATGCTTGGGAATATTCTTTTCAGACAAAAACGTGGAAAGTCATTGCGTTCTGCATTTACTCTAGCTGCCCCCAGAGGTGAATTTTCTATTGTGATTGTAAAGGCAGGAGTTGACATTGGTGCAGTTAGTTCTTTCTTGTTTCCGCTTATTGGTATTATTTCTATTATCACCGCATTCATTTCTCCATTTTTGGTAAAAGCAGCAGATAAAATAATTCCAAAAATTGAAGAGAAAAAAAATGTCTGATGAATTAAAACGATTTCTAGATCAGGCCCATCAGGGAATTAGCACTTTTGATTTTGATGGAAAAGAAACTCCATGCATAGAAATAGATGAGAAAAAATACGATGAGATGTTATCCAAAGTTGCAGGACAACCTCTGTCTATCAATACAGATTTGAATATTCTGCAAGATGGCTTGGGAAATGTATTCGTTGAGATAATCCTAACTTTTTCTGTGGGTAATATTGCAGAAAAATTCCTTATAGATGCTAAAACACATATTGATTTCTTTAAAGCCCTTGCACAAACATCAATGCTTGCACTTTCTTCACCAAAATCAAATTATGGGAAAGATAATGTGTTTATGATTCAATTACCTCGTCCAGAAAAAGCTCAAGATGCTCTTGATATAATCAATAACGCTTTGATTCCAAAGAATTTATGAAAAGTGGTGCAGTTACCGGGATTTGAACCCGGGTCACGTACTTGGCAAGCACGAGTACTAACCAGACTGTACTATAACTGCAACAACCCACAAGGCTGAATTTGGATATTAAACTGTTTTTAACTATTTCATACAAGATATTCCATGGATAAAATTCTACTAAAGAAAATAGAGCAAAAAATTCAAGACTCTGTTTCAAACAAAGATGAAATCAAAGAATTGATTCAATCACTATCTGTCGTTGATGATTCCAAATCATTTGCTTTGGGAATTGTTGTAGGCAGAATCTATAACACGTTTTATTACCAGTCAAAAAGAATTCTAAAGCGAGATCCTACTCCAGAAGAATTTGAAGAATTTTTAGAATTTGTGAAAAATAAGAAATCTGATTTTAAAGATTTATGGTGACATCTTGTTCCATTCGACCACGTTGATTAGTGGAGTTCCTGGAAGTTTTACACATGATCCGTGAAGTGCTTTCTTTGCAGCTTCCAAATGTGCATCACCATTAACATACAGTTCCATAATGCATTGACCTTGTTTTACTCTTGCAGCTAAACTTACTGCTTTACCCCATGATCTTCTCATTCCTTCTGAAACCCTATCTGCACCTGCAGTAGCAATCTGTTTATTTTCTCGAAGTAGATTATGTGGATAAATTCTGAGTCTTGAATAATAGCCTGATTCACCAGTTGTTTTTTCTAGTGTCTTGTTTGCAGCCAACCTCGTTGACTCTATTGCCATATGTCTGATTTGGATTTTCTCGTTTAGTAATAATTGAACACAGTATTGGTATACGCCTCTTTTGCCACCTTGAAATTTTGCAATTTTAATTTGTGGTTTACCTTTGATGTACTCTTTTCTGGTAAAGACTTGTCCAGTTCCATCTCTGTAGTTGGCGCCATGCATGATACTCTCAAGTCAGAATGCCCATATTTTAACGGTTAGCAGGACCTCCCTCATATTTTCCAATGCTTATATGGAAATCCCCTGATTTTCACTTTATCATGGAAGAGACTCCTCTAGTAAATGGAGAACTAGTTTCAGATCAGACTTGTGTTTCTGATAAGACCATGATCCATGAATTAGACCTAAAGGGATTTGGAGAAATTGAAAAAGAAAAATTATTCCTCAAATCATTTGAAACCCTCTATTTGCTATACACAAAAAGACTGATTCTCAAGAAAAACAAAAAACGGATTGATTTTGATTTTTTTATGAATCACTGCCAAATGACTGATTCTGAAATTCTTACAAAATTTCTGATATATCGGGACTTGAGAAATCGTGGATATGTTGTAAAAGATGGATTTGGATTTGGGTCTGATTTTAGAGTCTATGAGAGGGGTCAATATGGTGAAAAAGGAGCCAAATTTCTAATCTTTGGTCTTAATGAGGGCCAGCAAGAAAAAATGGGAAACCTCCAAAAAAAGATTGAAGATATCACCCAAATGGGAAAAGAACCCATCATTGCAGTAATCGAGAGACGCGGCGAAGTGATTTATTATAAAATTAACAAAATGAATTTTTATGAAAACAAATCTAGGTTAGAAGAATCATTTCAACTTTAATCTTGCAAGACCCATTCTGATGAATATTTCAAAAGATTGTTTTTTTCTGCAAACATGAAATCATAAACTTCTACATACTGCGTCTTGTTATCCCAGAGATCTTGGAAATCCTGCATCTTTCTTTCAACTCTCGATTTGTCATTCCATGATGTAAAAACATCTACTGATTCAAAATCACTTGTTTGATTCGAAAATAACTCTCTAGATGTCCCAGTAAATGCAACTGCTTGGTCATCATCGTCCCTGAAAATTCCGATTCTTTCTGAGAAATGATCTGCAACGTGCTCCGAATTTGGAATTGCGACCTTTAATTCAACTTGCCCATTGTTTACAAAATCTTGTAATTTTTGAATTTTAAAATCTTTGATGAATTTTCCCTCAAATGATTTTGTAAATTTTTCTGAAAACAGTTTTGTAAATAGATTCAAATCACTTGATCTGAATTTATGCCCTGTAATCATTCTCAGTTTTGCTTTTCCTGTTGAAAAATTGTCAAATGCCATTGAAATTGTAGCCAGTGATTTGATTGACAAAAAATTTACACATCTATCATATTCTATGCAGTTACTAAGACACGGATAGAAAAACTCTGTTAAAATATCGTCCTTGTCTGAACGATATTCTTCTTTTAAAACAATATCTCTTAGACCCAATAATCTACGGTGTGGATTTTGGTATTTAAAGAAACAATTTTGAAATTATATTGTCTGTGAAAACTTCGAACCTTGTACTCTTGCAGTCAAGAGTATTAGTTTTCTACAAATGAAAAGGGGAAACGAAGTGCAATTTTTTGCCCTCTGTATATATCTCCAGCACCAGAATTTTTAACCAGATAGAAAAAGCCCTTAAGGGTTTGAGACTACAGAGTTACAGAACGTAGAGGATTTGGAATTTTCTTATTAACTGTTTACGAGAATATTAATGAAATAAAATGAAGTAGAATGATTATATGCCTTCAACAATTATTGGCTTTATACAAGAGAGCTTCAGTAGGACTAATTTTCCCATCATTGATAGCATCCATTTGGTTAAATTCTTCATCCGTACCTGGGAATTCATCTATAGAGATCCGAATATCATCTCCAAAGTATTTTGTTATCCAAAGAAATGCACTTCCAGACTCTTCCAGGTCTCCACATAGATCATACTTTAGGCAATGAGGATTTTTTTCGCCCACTCTACTATTGTCGTTAGCTTTCGTACAACCCTCTGCCCTGCCATTGTTATCCTCTTTGGTTGCCATTGATGGCATAACGGTACCTGAAATCATAACTAAGGCAACTAATACAATTGCAAAAATTGTTAGTTTATTATTCATATTTTCATAATGTTTTGTACTTATTTAAAGAGAGGAGTTTTTTTCACCAATTGGTAATTACATTTTACGCATAAACAAAAGTAGAGTGTTTAACCGATTTGACAAAACTCGGCGGGAGCATTTTACTCTTGCAGGATAAACTCTTAATTTCACACAGGGTTTAATGTAAAATAATGAAAACACTTGTCATAGTTGGAATTTTAATTGCGGGACTAATCGGTACAGTTGCAATCTTTGCATCAATGCCTTCAGAAACTTGGCAAGATAATAGAACAGGTTTTACTGGAGTGCCATTGCCTGATGAAAATAAAGAAAAAATTGATTGTCTATCAAGAGGAGGATTATGGGATGGTGGTTGTAGTATAGAGATGAGAAATGTATCAAATCAAGAAGATATTGGCATGGCTTGTTTAGGTAATGAGAAATGCCTCGCACTAAACGTTAGCAAAATCATTGATGGGGATACAATCTATGCTGATTCATACAAAATTCGATTGTCTCTAGTCAATACTCCTGAAAAAGGAGAGCCAGGATTTACACAGGCAACATCGTTTACTGCAATGTCATGTCCTGTTGGTAGTAGAATCACCGTTGATCAAGATGATGGACAACCATATGATCAATTCGATAGATTGTTGGGCAAAGTGTATTGTGAAACTGGAATTATTAATGAAATGTTGTTAAGAAATGGACATGCAGAAATTTTACCTCAGTATTGTTTTAGAAGTGAATTTGCTGGAGAAAGTTGGGCGCAAGAATACGGATGTATAGAGCCTGATTTTTCTAAAATGAATGAGGACTGTAATCCTGCATATCCTGACTTTTGTATTGATCCGAATCATCCGGATTTGGATTGTGGAGAAATTTCAGAGAGAAACTTTAGAGTGCTACAGCCAGACCCACATGGATTTGATGGGGATAAAAATGGAATTGGTTGTGAAAAATAACTAAAATTTTATCATAGTTTTTGAAGAAAGGTCAAATGACAACCTGTTGTCTATACCCCAAAAGTATAATGCTCCCATCGGGATTTGAACCCGAGTCTTTGGCTTGAGAAGCCAAAATGCTTAACCGGACTACACTATAGGAGCTTGATGAAAAATAATCCAATCTCAATTTAAAGGAAATGTTTTGACTTTGCATGAATTTGTAAAACTTTGTGAGTTGATTCCTTTATAGAAAAATCAACGATATCTCTCTCATGGATATCAAAAAATTCCTCGAAGAAAATGGATTATCTGGGTATCCTGTTGGCCTTGGTGGTTGTAGAATCTTTGATTTATCTTTTGATTCTTGTGATTATGATGTTTTTGTCTTTGATGGAAAATCTGAGTCTGATAAAATTATTCCATGCTCTGGAGAATTTGTAACTCTTCATCATGCATCCCTTTCTGAAAATCGTTCTGATATATTGCTTCAATATGATCAAATGGAAATAATTCATGATGAATCCTGGGATTTGAGAATGATGCTTGCAAAAATTCGTGAAAAACATGTTTCATTATTTTCAGATTTTGCAAAAAACTGTCTTATCGAATCACAATTTTGTTGTCAAAAAACTAGAGAATCTCTTGAATCTTCTGATGCATTTGCATCTTGTTGGCAAAAATGTGCATCTTACTATTTAGCTAACGCTATTTCTGCAATTAATCGCCAACGTTCAAGCCCCTCTCACATGCTGGACTCTCTTCGAAAACTAGAGAAAAATTCTATCAACGAACACATTTCTGTTGTAACCCAGACAGTTGGAATTGAGCGAGCCACTCCAACATTACTTGAGCGCATGCTAAAATCAACCAAAGGATTCTCTGATTTAGTTGAAAAAAATAATCGCTCTGAAATCATTCAGCAAAAACATGATTTCTTTGTAAACAACTCTATGATTTCTGATTGTTATTTTTATCTGGGTTATGTGAATAAAGAAAATTTTGTCAAAATCAAGGACTCCTTAAATCGAGAGCAAGACCTGATTCACATCTTAAAGGTTGCATTTGATGTTGAGGCTGATTCTAATCTTCTCAAACAGCAATCAGAATTGGTGCAAAAATCTTGTCATGAAATTCTTCAAATCATTTCGAGTGCGTAAAGTTCTACTTGGATGTACTAACCTTTTAAAATAAGTAAAATTACCAGTTTATCATGGTAGATCAAGCATGTGGATGCGAAGCTGACAGCGGCGATCCAGATTACTCATGTGATTGTGCAATGCAAGGTCATTGCATATGCAGTTCTGATTGCAAATGTAATACAGACGTTTGTAAAGAAGCAACTAAAGATATGTAATTGGAATAGTTCCAATACTAATTTTTTATTTTTTGATTAATCTTCTTCGTCATCAAAGCCCCATGATTTTACTAATTCTTTTTGGAACTTGTCAGCTTGTTTTTCATCCAGTGAAAATCCGCAGTTCTTATGAGTAGGAACGACAGTCATCCCATCTAACTTGAATTCTACTTCATACAAGTGGACTTTGGAACATTCACACATTTCTGGAATTTCTGTACTTATTCCTCTATATTTGCTTATTTGAATAGATTTTACTCGTTATTTTTCTCATTTGTGTTATATCTGAAAAACCTTTAACTATCCGTTTTGACAATTTTGTACAGATTTGAAAGGAACATTGATGATATTTACTGCAATTACTGTGCTGTTTCTTGGTTTAACTGCCCCATCTGCGTTTGCACAGTTTCAATCTGGAGGTGTTTCATCTGATTCAATTCCAGATGGTAGTGCTTGGTATGCTGGTGAAGGTCTCAAACAAGGTGATTTCTTTTCTTTTTCAATGTGTCATGTTGATTACAAAGAATGCTCAAATTTTGAAATGGATATGTGGATTAAAGGTGATAAACAGGTTGGAAGCGAAACAAAATGGCTGGCCGAAGTTGCAGTCTTTGACGGAAAAAAAGTAATTGTAGGTGAGATGGAACTTGGAAAAATTGCACCTGAACCAACTGGCGGTAGTGTTGAGTTAGGACTCTATCGTGGAGCTTTCAAGTCATCTATTGTCTGGCTATCTGCATTTGCAACATCTGATGATAGCTCAGGTGGAAAAGGACCGAAAAAATTCTCTGCAGCATCGTGGGGAAAAATTGGAAACATTGGTGGAGAGCAAGTGGTTCCAATGAAAATTGAAACAATTACAGTTCCTGCAGGAACTTGGGAAACTGTTCAAGTTGGATGGAAAACTGGTGGTGCAACAAGTAAAGTTTGGATTGTTGATGATTTCCCATTTCCAATAAAAGCTAAAACATACACTCACGTTTCAGAAGGAATTCCTCCAACTGAATATGAATTTTCACTATTAGACTATAAAGAAAATGTCCAAGAATCTCCAATTGCACAATACCATTCTTCTGCAGACGAATACAAAGCTGCTGGATGTGATACTGATTTTGAAAAGGATACAAGTGTCAAAAAACCAACCCAAAACTTTGATTATCAAATCCATGCTTTCTATGGACCTGAAGACCCTGTCAAGGGATGTGAAATGCAATGGCTGATCAAATTTATCAGCAAATACGATGATACTGAATTTTTAAACCAAGTTCAATTTGATTTTCTAGTGGTTGATGATAATCTAAAACCTCTAAGATCAATTGCACAAGAGGAGGGCAGAAATTATCTCTATTCTCCATCAGGACAATACATACTTGACATGATTGTACGAGAGGATCCTGGCACTGTAAATTATGTGATTTGGGTTTATGGATTAGCCCGTGAAGGCATTGTTCCAAATGTTGCATCTGACTATCTGAAAATACCTGTCAAGATTTATGCCCCTGACGGTTATGTTCCGGTAATTGTTCCTGACCCTGTACCAACGCAAGAAATCCCATCTTGGATTAAAAATAATGCTGGATGGTGGGCTGAAGGTGCAATAGATGACAATTCCTTTGTTCAAGGCATACAATTCCTAATTAAAGAAGGAATCATGAAAATTCCTCCAACCTCTCAAGGAACTGGAGGAAGCAATGAAATCCCATCTTGGATTAAAAATAATGCTGGATGGTGGGCTGAAGGTGCAATAGATGACAATTCCTTTGTTCAAGGCATACAATTCCTAATTAAAGAAGGAATCATGAGAGTCTCTTCTTAGACTCATCTACATTCAAATTGTGATAATTTGTTAAAAATTCTGAATCATCATGGTTGGTCTTTTCAAACATCCTAAACGACATCTCAAAAAACTACTCAAAGATGGAGAGTATGACAAAGCAATAGCGTATGGACGGAATTTAGAATCTGAATATTCTGATGATCATGATTTTATGTTCATCATGGGCAGTGCGTTCTTAATTGTTGATGATTTCAAAAGGGCACTACCTTATTTTCAAAAAGCCTTTGAGTTGGATAATGATGATGTTGAAACTTTGACTTTGAAAACCAATACCCATTTGGCTTTGGAGCAAAAGGACGAAGCCATTGATTGCTGTAGACGTATAGTCAAACTTGAACCAAAAAATACAGAGGCTCAATCACTACTTGAAGAGCTAGAGAGTCTTTGATTTTAAAAATTATTTCTTTTTCATCTCGTAAGCATTTTCCATTAACCAATTACAAAATGCTGTAACCTTGTCATCAAATTCAGTCCATATGTGGACTGAGTGAGGCAAAATATCTATTTTCCATTCGTCAGTAAACACTCGTACTCCCTCCTTGTTCTCATACATGTAAGCATCTTCTGTTTTGACATCTCCTAACATTTCCAATGCCTTTTGTTTGATGATTTCTCTGTCCATTGGAAATCTCTTTCTGTCATAATCTATGATCAAACTCAAATCTCTTTTCCCATACATTTCAAAATCTTCTATTCTTCCTTGCTTTGGAAAATTTACAATCAATTTGATGTTGTACAATTTTCCAACTTCTTTGCCAATCTCTACAATTCTTGTATATGCCATCGCTGGATTTTTCTTTAATAGAAATCTAATTTGTGCTAGATCTTTTTTTAACTCTACCTGCAAATCTGCAATTAATTCTGAAAATATCATGGTTGGTCTATGAAAAATTCCTATTATAATCATTAATTTCAGTCAGGATTGGTTTTTTTAGAACTTCAATTATTTGTGGTTATGGCAATGCCTCAAGATTATGATGGTATGAGAACAGATGATGCTTCACTTAGGACTGACAACGTAGATGATTATCGTAGAACCTGTATTGATTTTATCGAAGATATATCTCATGATTATGAAGCCTGGGTTGATTATTACAAATTGCCTGAGGACGAGGATAAGCGAAGACGTGCTGGTATTCATGCAGTAATTGCTAGAACTAACGAATGGATCGCAAAAGTCCCCCAGTCCATCAAAGCAGTAGATGTCGTTATGAATGATGGAATTCAAAAGATGGCCGAGTCCACTGCAGGAAAACCCTTTGAAATTGGAGTCTTTGTAAATAGCACTGCAAGCTATACTGAAGCAAATGCAGGAATAATTGATGTTAACGTAAAAGCAGCTGGACGGAATGGAAGAAAAGTTAGATTGGGGTTTCACTTTAAAGATGATAGATTTAGAATAGAATCCACATGCGGTGCATATTTGGATGAAACAAACTTGCCCCTGCAAGATTTTGATTTGATGGACATTCATTTACAGATTCATGCAGAAGATGCAAAACAGCGTGATGTGATTTCATTTACTGTTACAATTCATGAAATTGAAAATGATGTTGAAATTGAAAAAAGAGGACTAAGTACTATAATTCACATTGTTTAATTTGGAATTCTATCTTACTATCTCTAATTCCATTGCAGGTTCTTCCAAATAATCAATAAACTTGCCAGTGCTTTCAAGTTTTATTGAATTTATTTCATCCAAATCATCAAAGGAGTTCATTTTGAGATATCCTTGTGATGCGGTATACAAGACATCGTCAATGTAAAACGTTCTTGCATTATCTATTCCGTAATATCTCCAATTGTTGTCAGAGTGGGTGATGGTTCCTTTTTCCTCAAATCCCTTTATCTTGTCTAGATCAAAGACGTAAAATCCGCTCCATATGTTATAGTCTGGTGCAAACATTTTGGAACTTGTAACGTCATCTAGACTTTTGGCATCTGCACTGATTGGAATTGATAGAACATTTCTTGTTTTATCAAAGAAAAATGCTTTGTGATTGTGTAATGCTTCAGAGTGGGTGGAACTATCTCCAATCACATAATCATCCACAACTTTGGGATTGCTTACATCTGCTACATTGAATAATGCTATTTTGATTCCTAATTGCTGGACTCTGTCATTGTCTATTTCTTTAGTATCTCTGCCTACTCCGATTATGTGCTCTTCATCATATGGGTGCAAATAGTTTGAAAATCCTGGAATTTTTAATTCTCCCAAAATTTTAGGCGTATCTGTTGATAAATCAATTACAAAGAATGGGTCAATTTGCTGGAATGTCACCATGTATAGTCTGTCTCCCATGAATCTTGTAGAGAATATGCTCTCATCAGGTGCAATCTCTTCTAGTTCTCCAACTATCTCCAATTGCTCATCTAAGACATAGACTGCATTTGAGCGAATAGTTCCCTCATATTGAGTGTAAATTTCGCTAGTTGTTGCAACTCTAAATCTATCTCCGCTCTCATCCATTGAGAATTGATTTAGTAATCTTCCAGGAACTGTTCCCTTTGCAACATATTCTATTTTATCCTCATCAATTGAAATCTTGTGAATTATTGTTTTGCTTGCATCTTCTTGGATTTTTCTATCATATTCATTTAATGCCTTTTTGATTTTTTCAAACAGTTTTTCTTTCTCATTTTTGTCCATTTCGTTGTAAGCGTTTTGCATTAATTCTGAAATCTTTGCCCATTGTGCTGAAGAAGTTAGTGAAGAATCATTTTGTATTGACTTGATTTCATCTTGGATGTTGTTTGGTAATAATGGCATAATCACATCAAAGAATCTGTCTCTTGATGAATCCTCATAAAATCCAAATGGCATGTTTTGCTGATATGTGAGGTAAAAATTATCCTCTGATACATAAAATGAACCAGTATATCCCATAAGGAATGTTTCAGAATTTATGTTGTCCCCGAATATGTCAATTGCAGTTAGTGTGTTAAAGTTTGAGAACTGTTCTACATTATCAAAGTAAAATGCTTCTGGAGTCATTATTCTAACTGAATCTTCCATGATTACTGGCAGTCTTGGGTATTGGTGATCTATGTTGCTATTAGTTACAAAATATGCATAATCTCCAATCATTCTTGCATCTCTGAAATGGCCATCAATGGAATAGTCTTTGAGAATGATTGGGTTTTCTTTATCAGAGACATCTACAATTAATGCATGTGTAACGGAATTGTAAGATCGTCTTGGAACAAAGTCAAATAATGGAATTATTTCATCATCGCTTTGTCCGTTGTAAAATATTACTAGTCTGTCCTCATTGAGGAACATGTTCTGAATATATTGAGATTCAATGTCTAGTGCAATTTTAAGAATTAACTTTGCATCTTCAGCAGGGTATGCATCGATGATTGAAAGTGTATTTTGTGAGACAATGTAAACATACTTTGAATCGTTTTTGAGATAATCTGGCTCATCAACATTTGCGACTTGAACATTTGTTCTTGAATAGTCTGTTCCACCTGCTTGTACTTTAGATGCTCCATCAGTAGGCATTGGAACCGGAGCACCTGTAGATGCATCTGAATCAAACATTACAGATTCTTCTACTGCAAAATTTCTGAGAACTCTGTCATCAAAACCTCCACTAAATGAAGATGCTTCTAAAATTTCCCTTAGTTCTTGCTGTGATGATATTTTCTTTATTTCATTTGTTCCCTCAAAATACTCTGATACCACTTTGTTGACATAGATTATCTCTGGTTCGCTGGTTTCTGTTACTACTTGTATCTCTACGTTTTGCTCCAAAACTGCAAACATGATTCCTGCGGTAGCTAATACTGAAACGATTACTGCAATTGGAATAATTATTTTTGAACTCATTTTATCTCATCTTTTGAATCATCATTTTTAGTGATTACTACCCATTGGTAGTTCTAGATAAAAGGTTTAGTGAAATTTCAATTTCACCAAACAACTTACATATTCTAGAATTGACTCAGAAAACCATTGCCTGATGAACATTCTGATGACCTTACTGAAAAAATCAAAATCCTAGCCACCGATGATGAAAAGATAAAGTCTTTCGGTGAGTTATTCACAAACGACTCTAGTCGTGAAATCCTTCAGTTACTCTTCAATGAGGAATTGACTGCAAATCAAATTGCTCAAAAAACTGGCATTTCTCTGCAATTAGTAAAGTATCATTTAATCAAACTTCAAGATCTTGGAATAGTCAAAATTTCTAAAATTGAGAAAAATTCAAAATCCCAAGACATGAAAATTTACACTGCAACAAAATTCAGCATTGTAATCGTTCCACCAAAATTATCTGAGAAAACCAAAGAAAGTAAATTACTAGTTCGCTCCTTTAGACATATTTACAAAGTTGCAGGTTTAGGAATTGCAACTGGTATTTCAGGTCTATTGTCGCTATCTCAATTTCAAAACAACACAATACCTGTGACTGATTCTGCTGAAAATTTTGTAATGGAGGAATCTGCAAAGAGTATGCAATCTGCACCTGTTGATGAATCTCTACGGTCTCTTCCTGCATCTGCACCTATGATGGCAGAGTCTGAATCCCCCGACCTGTCTGCATCTAGTTTAGAATATGCAAAAACTGTTGCAGAGTCTGTAAACTCTGAATTGTTTTTACCTTTTCTAATCATTACTATAATTCTTGGCGGGGCTACTGTCTACTATTTTTGGAAATCGAGAAAATCTAATTAATTCATTCTAGCGTAATTTCGATTGCGACTCTTTTTTCTTTAGCTCTTTCTTCTCCAGGATACTTTAGAAAAGAAATTTCTTCATTTAGTTTTTCATCTGTAACTAATTTTGCATTTCCTATGAAGATATTGTCATTGTATTGTATTTTTACAAGAGGATTTGTCAATGCATTTTGAAACCAGTCTCCATCCGGTCTGTGTCTTGAAAAGTAAATTTTTCCATTGTGGTTTACTGCTCGAAGCATCACGCCATGCTCCCTGCCTGTCTTTCTTCCCTTTGTTATTAGTATTGGGCGAAATAGCTTTTCTTTAATCTCCACGCGTGGTTTTTGCAGTCAAGTAATTTAACCTCATTGATGGAAATTTCTGATATTCGTTATGATAAGCAAATCTTAGCATTCTCAACCATGTCAGTAAAACTAGAAGGAATGCCTACGAATATGGCCACGGCAGATACCTTTACTGGAAAAAAAGTAATCGATAGAGAGGGAATTGAATACGGCAAAGTCAAACACATTCACATTAACCGCGACACGCTTGTCGTATCTGGTGTAACTATACATCAAGGATTCAACAAAGACTTTTTCCTCTCAGAAGATTACATTGACAAGTTTTCTGAGGAGACATTACTTCTTAGCAGACCTCCTGTGAGAACTGGAATTCCGGTAACTGATATTGATCGACATAAAATTGGCAAAGTCAAACGATTACACAGAAATCCTGAAACCAATGAACTAGAATCAATTGAGGTATCTGATGGATTGGTGCATTCTAAAATCCTATCCAAATCTGAAATTTGGGGAGTGGGAGAAAAAGTCATTTTAAGAATGACAAAAGATGAGTTCAAATCAATTGAATGATTCTTTAACCTATTTTTTCAAAATAATTCTTTTTGATTATTCTGTTTTTTTGGAACATACTTGGCAGACTGGAATTCCTTCTTGAACTGTAACATCTACATTTGAAGAGTGACATTTTTGACATAATCCTTTCATGTCTGGGTTTCTCTATTTGGTCTTTAAATTTTTTGTGAGGATCGACTAAATCAATACTTAGCAATTTATAATTGTCAAATGCGATCAATGTGTTGTATTCAATAGAGACTAAATCTCTCACCAAATCCTTCGGTGATGTAATAGCAGTAAATGACATCTCTTTTTCTGTTAAAAAAGGGGAAATTTTTGGTTTCTTGGGACCTAATGGTGCTGGAAAAAGTACCACAATGATGATCTTGACCACTTTACTAAAACCAACATCTGGCGAAGCTTTGATTTCAGGATTTGATGTAACTGCAAATCCAAAAAAAGTTAGAGAAAATATTGGATATGTTCAACAAGAAACAACTGTCGATGAATATCTTACAGGACGAGAAAATCTCATCTTACAAGCAAAACTAAATCACATTCCAAAAAATGAAATCAACAAAAGAATAGATGATGTTTTAGATCTAATCGAATTGGTAGACAAGCAAGATCAAGCTGTTGTAACTTATTCTGGTGGAATGAGAAAAAGACTAGATATTGCAGGAGGGCTGTTGCATAGACCCAAAGTATTGTTTCTTGATGAGCCTACAGTTGGATTAGACATTCAAACTAGGAGAAAGATTTGGGAGTATATCAAGAAAATTCATACTGAATTTGATATGACTATTTTTGTTTCCACTCATTATATGGAGGAAGCCGACCAATTATGCGACCGAGTTGGAATCATTGATGGAGGAAAAATCCAGATAATTGACTCTCCTGAAAATATGAAAAAAGCAATGGGCAATGAGGTGATTTCCATAATCATTGATGAAGTGGAAAATCGTGATTTGTTATTGACAAAAATTAGAAAAATTGAATTTGTAAATAAAATTAATGAAGATGGAACTAAACTTACATTATTTGCATCTCATGGAACAGAAGTGATTCCAAAGATTTTTCAAATATCTTCAGAACTTGGAATTAAAATAAAATCCATATCTCTGACTCAGCCTACCTTAGATGATGTTTTCATTTCTTACACCGGACACGAAATCAAAGGAGATGAATCTGGATTTAATCGAAAACGTGAACATGCAAAAATGAAGAGGTTGAGAGCATGAATACTATTCTATATGATGCATATACAATTTTTTGGAGAGAACTAAAAAGATACAAAAAATCTCGCAGTGGTGTTTTGATTAGATTAATTCAACCTGCTATTTGGATTATAGTTATTGGAAATACTTTCTCTGGAACTCAACCTTTGATTCAATCAGTTGGGTTTGAAGGGGAATACATTGAATTTATGGCTCCTGGCGTCATTATCCTTACTGCAATTTTCACAAGTATCTTCGGCGGTGTGAATACATTGTGGGATAGAAGATATGGTTTTATGAACAAGGCATTGTCTTCGCCTATCTCTCGTTCTGCAATTGCTTTAGGAAAAATGACTGCAATTTCTTTGATTGCTGCATTGCAAGCTAGCTTGATTTTGGGAATTGCACTTGCGATTGGTGTCAATTTCCCTAATCCAATTATGATTGCACCAATCATGGCAATTGTGATTTTATTTTCATTAGGATTTTCTGGAATTTCTGTAATGATTGCAGCTACTGCAAAGTCTCAAGAAACTTTCTGGGGGATGATCAATTTTCTTGGAATGCCTCTGTTTATGCTAAGCCCTGCATTATTTCCATTGGAATTATTGCCTGACTGGCTTGCAGTTGTTGCAAAACTAAATCCTGTCACTTACACTGTATTGCTGGTAAGAGAGTTAATGACTGGCGTTTCTGAAGGTGGAATTCCAATTATTTTGAGCCTGGGAATTTTGGTGGCTTTTGTGGTTACAATGATTGCACTTGCAAGCTATGTTTTCACGCGTGAAGTAAACAAACCATTTTAACAAAAAGTTGACAATAATTGTAATTTTATCTAACTCTAGATGTGTTTCTCTAATTTTGTCATGATTAATTGTTGAAACCCTCTTTTGTAATAATCACAGTTTTTGTAATGCTATTGTCTGGTTCATTTTCTCAAGCATCCTTTGGCTCTGGTGATTATGATTTGTTGCACAAATGGGGAGAATATGGTCCTACAGAACCCAGTCACTTTGCTCATCCTCAATTTGTTGCAGTAGGTGATGATGGAAGTATCTATGTGACTGATTTTGGTAACAAACGTATTCAAAAGTTTTCAAGCACTGGTGAATATGTAACCCATTGGGGAAATAGCGGAAAACAGTTGGGAGATTTTTACAATCCTACTGGAATTGCAGTAGGTGATGATTCTGTCTTTGTTGCAGACCGTGATCTTAATCGCATTCAAAAATTCTCTTTAGATGGAGAGTTTATTCAAACTTGGGGTAAGAAAGGAACTGGTGATGGACAATTTTTCTATCCTAATGGAATAACTGTACATGATGATCTCGTGTATGTAGTTGATACGGGAAATCAGAGAGTTCAAATATTTTCTACTGATGGGGAATTTGTTTCTTCATTTGGTGCTAGTGGTCTAGGCCCTGGACAATTCCTTAATGTTGTTGGCATTGATTCGGACAAAGATGGAAACGTCTATGTTACTGATAAAGGAAATGGAAAAATCGAAAAATTTGATGCTGAAGGCAAATTTTTACAATCACTTCCTTTCACTTCTTCAAACTATGTGTTTTCTCCTGAGGCAATAACTGTTGATCCTTTAGGAAATCTATTTGTTGCAAATTCCGCAAATGATAGAATTTTACATTTGTCCACAAATTCTAGTTTGAAATTAAGTTTATCTGATCAAGTTGGTCCATACCTTAATTCTTTTGAAAATATTTCTGACATGGCAATTGGAATTAATGGTGAATTACTGGTGATAGATTCTCCAACTCATTCAATACAATCATTTGAAACAGAATTTTTTACATCTCCTGAGGAATCATACTATGTTGCTCCTGCTGAAGTAAGACCGCTGCCTGAAGATCAAACAAAACCTGAAATTATTGCCCCTGACTCTATTGTTGTAGAAGCTGATGATTTGTTAACTCAAATCGATATTGGAAATGCAATTGCTACTGATGAGAGTGGAATTCAAATCATCATAAATAATGCTCCTGAAGGGTTCAAACCCGGAATAAACAATGTGATTTGGATTGCATTTGACAATGCAGGTCATTCTTCAAGTGCATATCAAACCATTATTGTGAACACTTGTGGAAAAACCTATTCTGATTATAATCTTGTTGAAGGAACATCTGGAGATGATGTAATTTCAGGTACTGATGGGGATGATCTAATCTTCGGTCTGGAAGGAAATGACCTGATTTCCGGAGGACTAGGAAATGATTGTATCTTCGGAGGCTCCGGTGATGATATTATATCTGGCGGGGACGGTGATGATATGATTAAGGGCAATTCTGGAAATGATATTTTGAAAGGACAATCTGGAATTGATATTCTTATTGCAAATTCAGGTTCAGATGTACTTGACGGTGGTGCAAACTCTGACAGATGCTATCTTGATTCAGAAAAAGATCTATTGCTAAACTGTGAATAGATTTTTTTCTATATAGAAACAATACTTCTATCTAGACTCTTATTCCATAGTTAGAAAACCATCTAACAGCTTACACTCTAAAATTTATCTTTACAATTTAATGACTTACAAAAACGCAAGAAACATTGTAATCTTTAGTATTGTTACAATATTCACTATTGCCTCATTTGGAATTTCTAATGTATTTGCAGAAGAAACTGAAGAGGGATACAAAATGATAGGTGATGTAAGACCTGTTTTGACATTCACATTTAGAGATGGAGTTGAAACATATGAATTTCCTGTCTTTGAAATGGGTGAAAACTTTGCAGCAAACTCTGGAGTTTCATTTTCTGTAGAAGGAACTGTAACTGATTCTCCTTTATTGCATAAAGCAATGGATGAGGCATACAAGTATAGATTATCAAACGATGCATATGATTATGAATTCAAATTATTTGATGTTGATGTAGATTTTGTAAAAGAGGGTGAATCAATAATCACTCTTGATTACAACACCTGTAGAATCGATAATTATCAAGTTGAGACACTTGATTCAAATGACTATGAAAGCTATTTTGCAAAAGTAGGATTTGCTATTGTGGATAAAATTGACTTTGTATGCAGTGGAGTAAATTCAGAATATGATTATCAGATGACTGCAAATAATTCCTTTACAGACTATGGTGATTCTGGATTTAAATTCGCTAATGATATGAGTACTGCAATAACCTTCAGTTTTGAAAATGGGATGGAAAAAATCCATTTTCCTGTATTCAATCTAGTTTCAGGTTATGAAGAAACCTCTGATAACGTAGTTGCAGAATTTGAAGTAGAGGGAGTTTTAGAT
Organism: Candidatus Nitrosopumilus sp. bin_6a; assembly: GCF_054095695.1. Taxonomy (NCBI): domain Archaea; kingdom Thermoproteati; phylum Nitrososphaerota; class Nitrososphaeria; order Nitrosopumilales; family Nitrosopumilaceae; genus Nitrosopumilus; species Candidatus Nitrosopumilus sp. bin_6a. The sequence continues at coordinate 186,532 of NZ_JBSWSR010000001.1, read as the reverse complement.
TACTATCCTCTATTGTTTAATGCAATAGAGAAATCAAGACAAGTATCTGGACTTTCTACTGCGTCTAATGTGGATTTTGATGCACTAGTAGAATTTGTTGATACTGATTCAACTTTAAGAGGACTTGATTTTACAAGTTGCAGAATATCTGATGCACGAATAGATACTCAAACAGACAAGGAAGAAGGATTCACAGGAAAAAGTGGATTTGTTTTAGTTCTTCAATCTACATTTACTTGCTCTGGTCTTGAAGGAGTGAATATGCATTATGATAAACTGAGAGGAGATCTTCCTATTTGGAAAACAACTCATTTGACAAATTCATACGTTGAATCTATTCAGAATACTGATGGTAATTTGGATGCAATCGCCACTTTTACTTTTGCTGATGGAAACGAAACTGTAGAGTTTTCAATGTTTAAGCAAAGTGAAGTATTGAGTGCAACTGAAGATACTAGTATTCTTAACAAGGCTACATATCCAACTATAGAATTACGTGGAATTGTAGGTGACTATCCAATACTGTACAACTATCTGGATAAAACTCTGGATATTCAAGGTGTTGCAGGTACTGCCAATGCAGACTTGATTGACATTGATGTTGATTTAGTATCTGATGGCAAAGTAATTCGTGGCTTTAATTATGTAAATTGTAGAGCTATCGATTATACTGTTGAAACAAACTCAAACTCTGAAGAGAGCTATGTCAAAAATAAATTTGCTCTAGAAAATATTTTTGACTTTGAATGCCAAGGATATCACCCAAACAATCCTGCATATGATACAATGTTTACTGTAGAAAAAGCAAACACTGAAAGCAGTTCTAATCTGAGAAACACTGACAAATGGGGTCAGGGCTTTACAGTCCGAGAATAATTTTCTCATTTTATTTTTTTATTTTTACGATCATTTTTAGATCTCTTGATTTCCTTGTTTCTATATAGTACAATAGATTGTATGTTCATCACCCTTATGTCCAATTCTGAATCCAATGAATCATGGGACAATGGTTATCTTGGATAAAATCCAACGAAAAAGAACTTTTAAAAATTTTAGATGATCTAGCAAAAAAAGCAGTTGAAACCTCTGAAGCCGTAGTGGTTTTATTTGATGATCTTTCTAATTCTGAACAAACAAAAAAGATTCATGTTCTTGAAACTGAAGCAGATGTACTAACACGTGACATCTTTTCGGAACTGAATAAGACATTCATCACTCCTCTAGATCGTGAGGATATGCAAAGAATTGCATCAAAAATCGACGATGTGATTGATTTTATGGATGGAATTGCAGCAAGGGTTTACAGCTACAAAATCACGACTCCTCCACCATATGCTGTTGAGATGGTTAAAGAATTAGTCAAAGCCACAAAAGAAGTAGAGTACATGATTTCTAAGTTACAACGTATCAATAATCCAAAAGATATGATTGAACATTGTAGAAATACAAGCGATATTGAACATACTGTTGATGATCTGTATAGAGAAGCCATCAAAGAAGTCTTTGAAAGCAATGATGCAATTAAAATCATTAAACTAAAAGATATCTATGAAACAATTGAGACTGCCTCTGACCGTTGTGTAGATGTTGCAGATGTCATTGAAGATATTGTTTTAAAATATACATGAGATGATTAAATGTTAGAAATAGCAATAGGTGCAATTATCGTTGCGTTAATCTTTGATTTTGTAAATGGATTTAATGATTCTGCAAATTCTGTTGCTACTGTAATTGGGACTCGTGTTCTAAAACCTCTACATGCTGTAGGATTGTCTGCAGCGATGAATTTCATTGGCCCTTTTGTTTTCGGTGTTGCTGTTGCAACTACGATTGCAAAAGGAATTGTTAGTCCTGATGACATTACAGTATACATGATTGTAGGAGGACTGACTGGGGCAATTGGTTGGAGTACTCTTTGCACTTATTTTGGTTTGCCTATTTCAAACAGTCATTCTTTGATTGGAGGAATAATGGGTGCAGGCATTGCAGGATTAGGATTTGAAAAATTAGTTTATGGTGGATTAACTAAGGTCTTTGCAGGAATCGTAATTGCACCCGTTGGTGGAATTATTTTTGGTTTATTGTTGACTACTTTGATTATTACAGTATTTGCAAGTCGTAAACCTGGACCTGTCAACAAAACGTTTGGTAAATTACAAATTATTTCTTCAGCATGGTTTGCATTAACTCACGGAGCAAATGATGGACAAAAAACAATGGGAATTATTGTTTTAATTCTATTCTCAGCCGGAATGATTCCTGAACTTGAGATGCCTTTCTGGGTAATTCTTGCCGCTGCATCTGCTATGGGATTAGGCACGTTCTTTGGAGGATACAAAGTCATCAAAACACTTGGCGTAAAAATTACAAAACTTCGACCATATCAAGGATTTGCAGCAGAAACTGGTGGAGGATTAATGCTTGCAATATTTGCAGTATTTGGTATTCCTGCTAGTACTACACATGCAATAACAGGAACCATCATGGGTTCGGGTGCTGCTAGAAGAAAACGTGCAGTTAGATGGAAAGTTAGCAGACAAATTGTATTTTCTTGGATCATCACGATTCCAGGAGCTGCACTTATGGGAATTGGATTTACTTATCTGATTAATCTATTTGTCTAAATAATACCTTGATTTTTATTTCAGCAAAATTTTTTTGAATTGATCAATGGACATTTTACAATTAATTCAGGCTAATCTGCTTACTCCTATAATTCTATTTTTTCTATTTGGAATTATCGCTGCCAGAATAAAATCTGATTTAAAAATTCCTGAAGCAATATCTGAATTTTTGCCAATCTATCTTCTTGCAGCAATAGGACTGCACGGAGGAATAGAAATGCGTAACACCGGATTTGAAAATATGTTAATTCCGATGTTGGCTGCAATCGGCTTGTCATTATTGTTTACATTAAATCACTATCAAATTTTACGAAGGCTAGGAAAGTTTAATCTCTTTGATTCCTATGCCCTGGCATCTACTTATGGTGCTGTAGGTGCAGTTCATTTTTCTGTAGGTTTATCCTTTTTGAAAAATCAGGGAGTTACATCAGAAGGATATATTGCAGCAATTCTTGCAGTGTTAGAACCTCTTGCCTTCATTTTGGCAATATTTATGACAAATATGGCAGTATCAAAACAGATCAAAACAAAGAAACAATCTTTTTCAGATGACGATTATTCAAATATCGATGTTGGTTTAAACCAGACTAAAACAAAAATCACCAAAGTATTACATGAATCCATAACTGGAAAAGCAATTGTAATTCTTCTTGGTAGTATTGTAATTGGTTACATTATTGGTGAGAAGGGATTTGAATCAATAAAGATCGTATTTGATGATATGTTTACTGGAGCAATAGTGATTTTCATGATTGAAATGGGCATTATTGCCGGTCAAAGACTCGATGACATTAAAAAAGTGGGACTTTTTCTTACTGCATTTGCAATAATCATACCGGTATTCAATGGAATAATAGGCGTTCTAGTTTCAACGGCCTTGGGATTGAGCATAGGTGGTGCAGTAATGTTTGGATTGTTGATGGCTAGTGCCTCATTTATTGCAGCTCCTGCGGTTTTACGTCACGCAATCCCGCAAGCAAAACCCAGTCTATACATCACATCTGCATTGGGAATAACATTTCCGTTTAACATCATTGTCACATTGCCAATTTTGTTTACAATATCTACACTTGTTCATAGTGGAGAAGGAACGATAGACTTATTCAATTACATAACTGAGGGACTTTTATGAAACTGTATAATGTTAAACTGCTTACCGTCACTTGTGAGATTTTAGCACAAGAAAATATTATAGAGATTCTCAAAAAACATGAAATCACTGGATACACAACATATGAAGTGGATGGAAATGGTGCACGTGGCATACGTGGGCAAGGTCTTAAAAATGAAAAAAATGTCAAGGTTGAAGTAATTTTGCGTGAGGAAAAACTACAAGATGTTGTAGAGGAAATTTCAAGAACGCTATTTGCTAATTTTGCAATAGTTCTATATGTCAGTGATGTTGGTGTTGTACGAATTGAAAAATTCTAACAACAATTTTCTTCTGAACACAAAATTGGAATTTTTTTACTTGTTCTGGTGACTACTGAAATTAATTCAGATAACTGATTGTTTGCTATTGCATACATTGCTTTTTTACCTTCATCTCGTGATTTGACAACTCCGCATTTCTTTAACGTCTTTAGATGGTGGGATACCAGAGGTTGATCTTTTTCTAATTTTTCTACAAAATCATTTACACAAAGTTCCTTGTTTTTCTGCAATAATTCTAAAATCTCAAAGCGTGTTTCATCGCAAATACATCTTAAGAGGCTGATTCCATTCATATCAATCTAAATTTATATAAACTGATATTTATATGATGATTAAGAATGCCTGAAAATATTCTCTTTGTGTGCGTAGAAAACGCTGGTAGAAGCCAAATGGCTGAGGCTTTTTTTAGAAAACTTGCTCCAACTAAATTCAATGTTTCAAGTGCAGGAACAATCCCTTCGCCACAACTTAATCCAATTGTGATTCAGGTCATGAAAGAAATTGGAATTGACCTAGAAAACCAAAAACCAAAACTATTGTCTGCATCTATGGTTAAAGATTCGTCTAAAACTGTTAACATGGGGTGCATGGATAAGGAATCTTGTCCTTCATTGTTTGTCAAAGATGTACTTGATTGGAATATATCAGATCCTAAAGAAAAAACACTTGATGAAGTAAGAGAAATTCGTGACAAAATAAAGTCTGAAGTGATTGCTCTTATCAAATCCCTTGAGGAAAAAGATTGATGACTTATTCAAATTTACAAATATTTACAGTTGAACTAATTGGAACTTTTATTCTTGTAATATTTGCAACTGGGTCTATTGTTTATGATGCTGAATTTTTTGATGGTCAATTGGGAATTCCCTTTGCAGCAGTGGCTCCTTTTATTGCATTACTCATCGGTGTCTATTCTTTTGGAAAAATATCTCTGGCGCATTTTAATCCTGCAGTTACTATTGGTTACTATATTACAGGACATATCTCAAAAATTCAAATTATTTATTATTTTGCAGCAGAAATAATTGGTGCCATATTGGGATCTCTTTTTGTACTGACATTCATTGGAGACAAGGCAAATCTAGGAGCAAATGCTCCCAATTATGATTTTTCAATCTTTGTAATTTTTCCAGTTGAGGTTTTAGCTTCTGCAATGTTGATGGGCGTTATTTTTTATGTTGTATATACAAAAGGTCTTAGAGGATTCAGCGGTGTTGCAATAGGTGGAATCGTTGGATTGGATATTTTGTTTTTGGCGTTTATCTCTGGCGCATCAATGAATCCTGCTCGAGCACTAGCACCCGCATTACTATCTGAAACGTTTGAAAATTTGTGGATCTATTGGTCTGCTCCATATGTGGGTACAACGATTGTCGCATTTCTGTTCAGAAAGAAATTTCAAGCACAAAGAGCGGCAAATTACGAATAATAATGACCAAAAATACCCCTTGAATGGTGTCTGAATCTAAAAAATTATTCAATATTGCCAAAAAAGTAATTCCATCAGGGGTCAATAGCCCGGTAAGGTATTTTGAGCCATATCCATTTTTTACAAAAAAAGCAAATGGGGCATACATTTGGGATGCTGATGACAAACGCTACATTGATTTTTGCAATGGCTATGGCGCATTACTCTTAGGGCATAGACGTAAAGAAATAATCAAAGCTGTTTCTAATCAGTTATCGAAAGGAACTCTTTACTGTACTCCTACAGAATCTGAGATTGAGCTCTCAAAATTAATCATTAAGAATTTCCCTTCTGTTGACAAAGTAAGATTGATGAATACTGGTGGTGAAGCTACAATGACTGCAATTAGATTAGCACGTGGATTCACAAAAAAGAAAAAAATAATAAAATTTGAGGGATGTTATCACGGTGCACATGATTCTGTTTTGGTAAAAGCTGGTTCTGGCTCTGCACATAATGGAATTTCAGTTTCTGATGGTGGATTAGATGAAGTTTCAAAAAATACTCTAGTTGTAGAATACAACAACATTGAAGATTTACAAAAAACCATCCAAAAAAATAAAGATATTGCAGGAGTAATTGTAGAGCCAATCCTTGCAAACATGGGTTTGATTTTGCCTGAAAAGAATTTTCTTTCCGATTTAAGAAAAATCACTAAAGAAAATAACATCCCTCTAATCTTTGATGAAGTAGTAACTGGTTTTAGAGTTGCACCTGGTGGGGCTCAAGAACATTTTGGAATAAAGCCTGACTTGACTACTATGGCAAAAGCACTCAGTAATGGATTTACCATCTCTGCTGTTGGTGGAAAAAAAGAAATCATGGATTTACTTTCTCCTGGTGGTAAAGTTTACCAAGCAAGTACTTTTGCAGGAAATCCAATTTCTGTAAGCGCTGCAATCAGTTCAATAAAGACAATCAACAAAATCAAAAACAAACTATATTCAAAACTTGAAAGATTCAATCTGTTGTTTTCTACTACATTAGATGATATGGCAACTGACATGAAAATTCCACATCAGATCAATTTTACAGCCTCCATGCTCCAAATTTTCTTTACAAACAAGCCTGTTGTGGATTATCAAACCTCAAAAAATGCAGACGCAAAGAAATTTCAAAAATTGTTCCAGACTTTGCTAAAAAACGGTATTTTTATTGCACCATCTCAGTTTGAAGTAGTTTTTCTCTCTGACGCTCATACTGAAACTGATCTGAACAAAACATTAGATGCATATCATTTGGCATTAAAATCGGTGAAAAATTGAAGTACATAGTAGGGGCTAGAGGAAGTCAGTTATCCGTTGCACAAACTAATTGGGTAATTGCTGAATTGAAAAAAACAAATCCTGACTGTGATTATGAAATCAAAACAATTACTACCAAAGGTGACACTGATGCTAGACCTCTATTCACAATAGATCAAAAAGGAATTTTTGAAAAAGAGATTGATAGGGCAGTTGCTAAGAAAGAGATTGATTTTGCTGTACATAGTTTGAAGGATGTTCCATCCGAACTTGACAAAAATTTGATACTGGCATGTATACCAAAGCGTGAAGCTGTAAATGACGTGTTTATTTCTTCAGATGGTTCTACATTAGATACTATCAAAAAAGGTTCAGTAATTGGAACTAGCTCGTTACGAAGAGCAGTTCAAGTTTCAAGGAAACGACCTGATGTTGTTGTAAAACCAATCCGTGGAAATATTGAAACAAGAATCAAAAAAGCATCTGGAGAAAAATATGATGCAATTGTTTTAGCACAAGCTGGAATATCTCGATTAGGTGTTGATGTAGTTCATACTCCTTTATCTGTTGATGATTTTTCACCTTCTCCTGGACAAGGTGCAATTGCAATTGTTGCAAGAGCAGATGATTCTAAAACAATTGCAATGCTGAAAAAAATTGAAGATGCTGATTCTCGTTTAGAGATAGAGGCTGAGCGTTCACTTTCTGACTATGTTGATTCAGGATGTAGATTTCCATTAGGAGCATACGCAAAATCTACTGGCTCTGAGATGACTTTGACCGTGTATGCATTTTCAGTAGATGGGAAACAATCACTACATGTAAGCAAAACAGGAAAGAAAGATGATCCTGAATCTCTGGGGAAAATTGTGGGAGAAGAACTACGTATGAAAGGAGTAAATGATCTTGCATTAAATTGGAGAGAAAAAGTGGAGGAATGGAATAAGTCATGACTGGAAAAGTGTATCTTGTTGGTGCAGGCCCTGGAGACAGTAAATTAATCACACTACGTGCTGTTGAATTGCTTGAAAAAGCAGATGTTGTTTTGTATGACAGATTGGTAAGCAAAAAAATTATTTCAATGATTCCAAAAAAAACTGAAAAAGTCTATGTGGGTCGTGCAGTTGGAGATGACACAACCCATCAAAATACCACTAATGATCTGATGGTGAAATATGCAAAATCTAAGAAAAATGTAGTCAGGCTAAAGGGCGGTGATCCGATTATTTTTGGACGTGGTGGTGAAGAAGCAGAATTCCTCAAAGAAAACAAAATAAAATATGAAATTGTTCCAGGAATTACTTCTGGAATTGGTTCGGCAACATATGCTGGTATTCCTTTAACTCATAGAAAATATGCCTCATCTGTAGTCTTTGTAACAGGACACGAAGATCCTGAAAAGAAAAAAGAGATTGTCAAATGGAAAAACCTTGCAAAATCAGTCGATACAATCGTCATCATGATGGGATTGTCTCGAATTGATATAATCTGCAAGCAATTAATCGCAGGCGGAATGGATAAAAAAACACCTGTAGCTGTAATCCAAAACGGAACTACTCCTAAACAAAAAATGATCAAAGGAACTGTTACAAATATTGCAAAAAAAGTCAAAGAAAACAAAATTACCCCTCCAACTAACATCATTATTGGAAACGTCGTTGACTTGTCAGATATTATAGGTTGGAAATAATGCTTGACGGAAAGACAATTGCAATTACTCGCTCAAAAGATGACGCATCTGAATTTATTGCATTAGCAGAACAAAACAATGCAAATCCAATTCCGTTGCCTACAATAGAGCTAGTAAGTAAAGGTGAAAAAATTGTTGATGATTTTTTAAATTTGATTGATGCAGAAAATCCGGATTATTCTTTGTTTCTTAGCTCAAAGGCAGTAAAAATCTTGTTTGATACTGCAAAAAATGTTGGCAAGTTTGAAAAATTACAATTGTCAGTAGCAAATACTATGGTAATGTCTGTTGGCCCAAAGACTACACTGTCTCTGAATTCATATGGAATTAAAGTCAATCATGAACCACAAAATAACTCCTCAGTTGGTGTTGGTGAAGAGTTTTCCCAAATTAATGCAGTTGGAAAAAAAGTAATCATTCCTAGAAGCGGAGCATCTAATTCTTTTCTAAAGGACTTGCTAAATAAAATTGGAATTAATGTTGTCGAATTGCATTTGTATGATGTCTGTGCATTTAGAGATACATCTCAATGGAATGGATTTCGTGAATTATTCTCACAAAACAAAATTGACGGAGTGATCTTTACTAGTGCATCTTCTGTGCGTGGATTCCTTGAGATCATGCTACAAGATTATGAAAAAACAGATTTGAAGAATCGTCTTTCAAAATTATCTCTAGTGTGTATTGGTCCTTTTACATCTGAAGAACTCACAAAGTTAGATATTCCCTGCATCGTATCTGAAGTTCACACCGTTGCAGGTGCATTTGATGAGATGAAAAATTCATTGACTGTCACCAATATTTGAGAGTAGCTTAGAATCATTAAATTTTAAAGGATTTGACAAATAGTGATTCTGATATATTTCCAAATCATAAAGCCTCACAAGATCCTGTTTAACTAAACTCTTGGTTTTAGCTCAAGCTATTTAGCTGTGCCTATTTTTCCTCATGTATTTATAATATAACGGGGTTATGACGAACATGACTTCTGAAAATCTAGACATGGATTATTCAAAATATGATTTTAAAGACTCTACAGAAATGTATGTTCACTTAAGCAAGAAAGGACTCTCTAAGGAAACTGTGATCAGTATCAGTAAAATGAAAAATGAGCCACAATGGATGCTTGATTTTAGATTACGTTCCTATGAAATCTTTATGAAAAAACCAATGCCAACTTGGGGTGGAGATCTTAGTGTAATTGATTTCCAAAATATTTACTATTATGCAAAAGCATCTGACAAAGTCGAAAAGAGCTGGGATGATGTTCCAGAAAATGTCAAAAACACATTTGATAAACTTGGAATTCCAGAAGCTGAAAAGAAATTCCTAGCAGGTGTGGGTGCACAATATGAATCTGAAGTTGTATATCACAGTCTAAGAGAAGACTTGGCAAAACAAGGAGTTCTCTTTTTAGATACTGATGCAGCTCTTCATGAACATCCAGAGTTATTCAAAAAATACTTTGGAAAGATTATTCCTCCAGAGGATAACAAGTTTGCAGCATTAAACAGTGCAGTTTGGAGTGGTGGCTCTTTCATCTATGTTCCACCTGGTGTCAAAGTAGACATGCCTCTACAAGCATATTTTAGAATTAACGCAGAAAACATTGGTCAGTTTGAAAGAACACTGATCATTGTGGATGAAGGTGCAGAAGTACATTACATTGAAGGATGTACAGCTCCTGTATACTCTTCTGAATCACTACATTCAGCTGTTGTAGAATTGGTTGCACTAAAAGATTCAAAATTAAGATACACTACAATCCAGAACTGGAGTGCTGATGTTTACAATCTCGTAACAAAACGTGCTTATGCATATGAAGGTGCAACAGTAGAATGGATTGATGGAAACATTGGAAGTAAACTAACCATGAAATACCCTGGTGTATATCTGATGGGTGAAAGAGCTTATGGTGAAACATTATCCATTGCATTTGCTGGTAAAGGACAACACCAAGATACAGGTGCAAAAATGGTTCATCTGGCACCAAACACTACATCCAAAGTCACATCAAAATCAGTAAGTAGATTGGATGGACGTTCCACTTACAGAGGAATGCTAAATGTCGCAAAAGGTGCCACTGGTGTAAAATCTACTGTAAGATGTGATGCATTACTCTTAGATGATACATCAAAAACTGATACTTATCCTTACATGGAAATTAATCAAGAAGATGCAACAATTACTCACGAAGCTACTGTTGGAAAAATTGGTGATGAACAAATCTTCTATCTTATGACTAGAGGATTTACTGAAGAAGAATCACTATCTCTGATTGTTAATGGTTTCATGGAACCATTCACCAAAGAATTGCCAATGGAATATGCTGTTGAACTAAACAGACTCATAAAACTAGAAATGGATGACTCTGTGGGATAAACTCCCAATACCTAATTTCGATTAATCATGTCTCAAGAACTTTTATCAAAACTCAGCACAACAATCATTGATGAGATCTCCTCATCAAGAAATGAACCTGATTGGCTAAAGGATTACAGAAAGAGTTCACTCTCAATATACAATAGTTTGCCAATTGAAATGTCTCCTCTTTACAACAAATACACTGACGCAAAAAAAATGGATCCGGAAAAAGTTACTCTATCTACATCCACCACTGAAACAATTCCTAGTTTCTTAACAAAAAGACTAGGTGAATTAGAAAATCAAGTTTGTATTATTCAAATTGGAACAAATATTCATAAAATCAATCTTCCAGACGATTTAAAATCTAAAGGACTAGTAATCTCTTCTCTATCTGATGCAATAAAAAATAATCCTGAATTGGTAAAAAAAGCACTAGAGGCTTCAAAATCTGGAGAAGATAAATTCACTGCACTAAATAATGCCGCCTTTAATTCAGGCATATTCATTCACATTCCACGCAATCTGGTAGTAGACAGACCAATTCATTTTATGATCTGTCTTTCTGAGGATGGTCATTCCACGATTTCTAGAAATGTAATATTTGCAGATGAAAGTAGTAAAGCAACAATAGTACAGGAACTATACTCTCCTAACATTCAAACTCAACAAGCATACCTTGAATTAATGGATACTAGCCTTGGAGCAAATGCCCATCTTGATGTAACCACTCTTCAAATGATTGATCAACATGCTGTAGCCTTTTCTACAAGAAGGACAGACTTGGCACAAGATGCTAAAGTGAATTGGTATTCTGGCTTGTTTGGTTCTATGTTATCTAGATACAAAATAGAATATTTTCTAAATGGAACCGGTGCATCATGTAATGATTCAGAAGTGATCTTTGGAAATAACGAACAGTCATTTGATATTCAAACTAATGTCAACCATGAAAGTCCTGCAACTGAAGGAAGAGTAGTTGAAAAATCAATTTTAAGAAACAAATCAAAATCTCTTTTCAAGGGAATGATTAGAATCAAAGAGAATGCCGCAAAATCAAATTCATTCTTGTCGGGTCGCTCTATCTTATTAGATAAAGATGCCAAATCTGATGCAATACCCGGATTAGAAATTTTCACTAATGATGTAAAGGCCACACACTCTGCATCTGTTGCCCAAATTGATGAGGAACAGGTTTTCTATCTAAAAACAAGATGTCTCAGTCAGGAAGAAGCTGAAAGAACAATTGTTGAAGGATTTTTAGAACCTCTTTCAAGAAAAATGTCTTTCCAAGTTAGAGCATGGATTGCATATCTAATAGAATCCAAATGGGAAAACAAAGAACTTACAATTAACACTGATGAAGAATTAGCTAAATTTGTTGAAATTGAAGAGACCCGTTACAATGAAGACTCTGAAATAGAACAACATTACAAGTATAGGTGATATTTTGTCTGAATGGGTTAAGGCTTGTAGTATTGAACAGGTAAAAGAAGGTCAACTTTTTGGATTTGTTCATGAAGATAAAAAACTCTTAATTGCAAACCTCAAGGGAAAAATTCACGCAACTGATCTGATATGCACTCATGCTGATGCTGATCTGTCTACTGGATTTCTAAGTGATGAAGGTGTTAGATGTCCTTTACACCTTTCTGTTTTTAATCTAGAAAATGGCGAACCTCAGAATCTCCCTGCTGAAACACCTCTCAAAGTATACAATATTAAAATAGACGCCAACGAAATTTACGTGGAGCTTTAAGATATGCAAAGTACAGAATCTCTATTTGAAAATATACGAAATGATTTTCCAATTCTAAAAAGAACTGTCAGAGACAACAAACCTCTAGTCTATCTTGATAATGCATCAACTACACAAAAACCAAATCAAGTTATTGACTCTATCACTGATTACTACCAAAATCACAATGCAAATATTCACCGAGCAGTTTATGCGTTAGCAGAAGAGGCCACAGAAGCTTACGAAGCAACAAGAGACAAAGTCGCAAATTTTGTCAACATAAAAAATCGCCAGGAAATTATTTTTGTCAGAGGTACCACTGAGGCAATTAATTTAGTTGCATATGCATGGGGTAGAACTCACTTGAAAGAAGGTGACATTGTTGTTACTACTGAATACGAGCATCATAGCAACATTGTGCCATGGCAACTTGTAACTCAAGAAAAGCATGCCAAATTGGAATACATTGGAATGGATGATAACGGTGAATTAATTTTAGATGATCTTGACAAATATTTAGCAACAGGGAAAGTCAAACTTGTTACTTTTAGTTTAATGTCTAATGTTCTTGGAACTATCACTGATGCTCAAGCAATTATTGAGAAATGCAAAGCTGCAGGTGTTCTTACTCTAATTGACGGTGCACAGGCAGTACCTCACATGAAAGTTGATCTTGAAAAATTAGGATGCGATTTTTTTGCGTTTTCTGGTCACAAAATGCTCGGACCTACTGGAATTGGCGTTTTATGGGTTAGAAAATCTGTGCTTGAAACAATGAGCCCATTTCATGGTGGCGGTGACATGATTAGAGAAGTTCACAAGTATGAAACTACATGGAATGATTTACCTTACAAATTTGAAGCAGGCACTCCAAATATCGCAGATGTTGTTGGATTGGGTGCTGCAATTGATTATCTTACCAAAATTGGAATGGATAATGTTCGAGAACATGAAGTTGAATTGACAAAATATGCTATTGAAAAATTATCTGAAGTTAAAGGACTTCATATCTATGGAACAAAAGATCTTTCAAAACGTGGTGGTGTTATTTCATTTAATTTTGCAGATGTTCATCCTCACGATGTTGCTCAAATTATTGATGAGGAAGGAATTGCAGTTAGATCAGGTCACCACTGTGCACAAGTATTGATGGAACGACTAAATGTTGCTGCAACTTCTAGAGCAAGCTTTTACATTTACAATACTAAACACGACATTGATATTCTGGTAAATTCATTAAATATTGTGGCAAAGGTGTTCAAATTATGAGTAGTAATGCAGACATTTACCATGAAATGATTGTTGATTATTCAAGAAATCCAATTAACTATGGAGAAATTGAAAATCATGATGTCACGTTTCATGACTCAAATCCTCTATGTGGTGACAGCATCGACATTGATATGAAAATTGATGAAAACAAAGTCACTGATATTAAATTTCATGGAAAAGGTTGTGCAATTTGTATGGCTTGCTCCTCCGTATTGACTGAAATCACAAAAGGTAAAACCCTTGAAGAAGCAAGAGCAATTGAAAAACATGATGTCCTAAGCGAATTAGGTCTAGAGCATTTGCAGGCTGTTAGGATAAAATGTGCATTGCTTTCCTTGAAGGTGCTTAAATCTGCACTTTATACCTACATTGGCAAGAATCTAAAAGACAATGAAGATGTGGATAAACTAAAAGAAGAGGCAGCCAATCTGTACTAGTATGAGTGGTTTTACTCCTACAGTCCCAATCGCACTTCAGATTAGAAAAATCATCTTTGAAAAATTCAATGACGTTGATACTAATTTTACAAACGATGAAATCTTTGAGATGCTAAAAACAAATGGAGATTTAGATCCTTCTTGGATAATTGATGACACTGAATCTTTTTTCAATGATCTTTGTAACTCTGGTCTGGCAAGAAATATTGCACAAAACTTTACCACAATGTATTTGAAATTGTTTGATCCTGTAGAAAAATCCTATTGCAATGCATGTAACAATGATGTTTATCTGGGAACTTCTGAAGAAAGAATTTGTCCTAACCCTGAATGCAAATCTTCTATTTAGATCTGTATTTTATTGCAGCCTCTTCTAGTGCTTTGATCATCGGTAATTTCTCTCCTGTAAGATAAAGTACCAATGCTCCACCAGCTGTACTGATATGATCAATCTTGTCTACTAGCCCCTGTTGTCTTAGTGCCGTAGTAAGATGTCCTCCACTAACAATTGTCGTTGCCATTGAATTTGCAACTGCATTTAGTAATGCTTTTGTCCCATAACTGAAATTTTCTTTTTCAAAGAATCCTGCAGGTCCACTGATAAACACAGTCCCTGCACCTGCAATTAATTTTGAATAATATTCTACAGTTTTTGGACCCAAATCAAATATTTTGTCTCCTTTGCCCATCTCTCTTACATCCATCTCTACTCTTGCACCGTCTTTGTCTATTGCAATATCTACTGGAGTTGCAAAGACATCTGGATATTCACCAATCAATGCATGTGCTTTTGCAACAACTTCATCTTCACGTTTTATCCCTAAAGGTGATTTAATTCTGGCTTGTGCACGCATGAATACATTTCCAATCAATCCTGTCAAAAGGACATGGTCTGCACGTCCGTTCTGAATTAGTAATTTAATTGCCTCAAGTCTGTCTGGCACTTTTGAGCCTCCTAACACTATGACATGTGGCGCTTTTGCAACTGTCATAATTTCATCAAGGTTTCTCACCTCTCGCTCAACAATTCTTCCTGCACAAGCTGGAAGAACTTGTGGAAATCCTACTATTGATGGATGTGATCTATGCGCACTGGGAAATGAATCCAAAACACAAAGATCGAATAATTTTGATAAACGAGAAACCATTATTGTTTTAGCTGCATTTTCTGGAGCAAACTCGTAATTTTCTTCAGCACATAATCTCAGATTGTCTAAGAGCAAAATTTCACCGTTTTTCAAATTTTTGATTGCATTCTGTGCAGCTTCTCCTATGGTGTCTTCTACATATTTTATTTCTCTGCCCATTAGTTCTTGGAGAACTTTGGCATGTTTGTCCATTCCAGTATATTCGCTGTTGCCAACTCTTCCTTGATGTGATCCTATGACGACTTTGGATTCTTTTAATGAGTCAAGAGTTTCTATTGCCTCTTCAATCCTTCGAGTCCCTGAAATCTCACGTGTCTCAGGATCAATTGGACAGTTCATATCGACTCTCAAAAAAACTGTCTTGTCTTTTAGGTCAAAATCATCTAATGTGAGTACCTTCACGATTTGTCTATTGTTCACTTGGTTAAATTCTTTAAGCCGATCAGAAATATTTTCTCGTTTTATGGATTTCAAAACTTATCTATTGACAAAAATTAAAAGACATGTGTTTGAGGTTTAATTAATTGCAAAATTGGCTTTTTGATATTAGGTCTCGTTCCTTTGTTTTACTCACAATTTTGTTTTTGATTCTTACTGCTATTGTATATTTTGGAATTACAGAAAGTTTTGATCAAAACGTAATTCTATTTTTTTCTGAACATGTTGGAAATCCTACAATTGATCTCATAATGCAATCAATCACAGAAAGTGGTGAAGCACTATGGATGCTTGGATTTGCAATTCTTGCGTTGATTATTCCAAAAACCAGGAGGGTAGGAGTTACTTTGATGATTTTGATTGTGATTTCTACATTGCTTACTGGATATGTAAAATGTGGTGTGGACAGGGATAGGCCTGATTTTGAATATGATGCAGTCTCATTTCCTGTGCCTGTAAGCAAAGATACCTTTGCCTTGTTCTGTGAAGGTGGATATGATGCATCGTATCCGTCTGGACATGCTGCAAGATCCATGGTCTTTGCAATTATTTTGGGATATGCTCTATCTGAGAGATTTCCACGTGGAGCATATCTTATGTTCTTGTATCCTATTTTGATTTCACTAAGCAGATTGTATGTTTTAGAACATTATCCGATGGATGTTATTGGTGGAAGTATTATTGGAATTATGTTGTCTGGAGTTATGGCAAAGAGAACAAAACTCTACAAAATTTTTGATAAATCAAAATTCTGATTCTGGTACGTTATCTCTGTGAATCAAAACTATTGCATAATGATCATCATCATGATGATATGTCCAATACTTGACATCTCTGTCTTCTTTTTTTTGTCTGAGTCCTGTTGTAATTCCTGTTGTTACAGAATAACCAATTCTTTTAGCAGTCTTTGATTCTTTTGGCATTAATACTCTATACCCATCTTTTTTTCCTTTAAAACCGCGTTTTACCATGTCTTCCACTGCCTCCATTGCATCTTTTTCATCTTTTAGATCATATGTCTTTGAAATTGGCAAATCTTTTGGATGAAATTCCATGATATTGCTAGCATTTCTTGACTAATATTTTTTAAAAAATCCTTTTTTGCGATCAAATTAAGTCAATTTTCTTTACATGAAAGTCAAATCATGATTATGTCCACCACTTAACCGACACATCTGTCTTGTTTTTATCATTGGCATCTTTAGAAAAACTAGTAATTCAATTACGTCAAAGGAAACAAGAAGCAACAAAACTTCGCAAAAAAGCTGAAGAACAATTAAAAGAATTCCGTTCTGCAGAAAAACGTTCTTCATCCGGTTTACAATCTCTTGATAAAAAAATAGAATCTGAAAAGGAAGAATCTACTGATGTTTCAACTGTTCTACTTAGGAAAAATTCTCAATTGGAAAGCATTGGAAGACTGATATCTGCCGCAGAAGAAAGACTGGCAAAAGAAAAAGAAGCAATCGAACAGGCTGAACAAGAAATTGAATTTGCTGAAAATCCTCTAGAAAAGCAAAACGCTGAGGCTAGATTACGTTCATTAAATGATCATGTAAATGAATTGGTAGAAGAAATAAAAAGCAGACAAAAAACTGCAAAAAAGATTTCAGGTGATGTGTCTGATTTCTCTGATATCCAATCAAAAATTGTCACAAAAATCCAAAAACAAACCCAATCAAAACCTTCTTTACGTGAAGCAAAGACTGCAAGTCGCAAAGCTGCACAAAAATTCCTTAAGGAATTACAAAAACAAACCAAAGCAGAAGCATCTGCTCAGAACTTGTTAGATAAAGCAATATCCAAATTAGCAGAATCTTTGTCAAAGAAAAAGACTGCAGCTAAAAAGAAACCAGCAAAGAAAAAGACTGCAGCTAAAAAGAAACCAGCAAAGAAAAAGACTGCAGCTAAAAAGAAACCAGCAAAGAAAAAGACTGCAGCTAAAAAGAAACCAGCAAAGAAAAAGACTGCAGCTAAAAAGAAACCAGCAAAGAAAAAGACTGCAGCTAAAAAAAAGTCTAGACGTCGATAATCCTTAATTCATATCTCAAAACTTTTCCATGATGTTAAATTGAGTACTGTACCATTGTTTTAAAATGAAAAAACGTGGATTGATAATTGCAACTGTTGGTTTAGTTTTAGTTGGAATTTCACTTTCTATAGCTGTTTCTGCAGTACCCTCAAACATTACAGGTCCAAATGATTTTTCAGTGGCGTCTTTGTTTGAAGGGATGTTTGATCATATTACTAGTGAAATTCAAATCATGCCTGGTGAATTGGCATATGTGACATACGACGTATCCTCATATGATGCTCCTTTGCTTTGGGGGGTTCAAATAATTAATTATAATTCAGGAGATTCTTTGTCGATTAAAATTTCAAATATTTTTGGAGATGATTATGGTGAATTTGTAATGTTTGAGCCAATTTTATTTGAAGCCTTGGAAATTGCCTCGGCTGATTCTCTTAATTTTGAAATCAAAAACACCGGTTCTGATCTTGTAAATGTGGTCTTGATGTTTTCTACAGATCCTGAAAATTCTGATGCTCTTTCAAATCCCGACTCTCCTATAATGAGCATGATTGTTCCTCTTTTGATTTCTGGATTCTTACTTATTTTAGGAATTATAATTGCAATAATTGGTGTGATTATAATTTTAGTAGATGTGAAAAATAATTTAGATAATAAAAGAAATTACTGAGGATTAATATCCATTTTACCAAATTTGCCTTTGGTTAAGGATACTTCACCTTTGAACTCATTTGTGTATCCATTTGTAATGACAACTTTATCGCCTACATTTACTGCTTTGATGTCGTCGCCCCACAATGTGAGTTTCATTTGGTCATCTTCAGTTTCACCGTTAGAAATAATTGCATCGCAAACATCTACTGTTCCACCACTTTTGAGATTCACAGTTCTAGCGTCTCCTTTGCTTTTAACAACAGCTTCAACATTAACTCCACTTCGCATTTTCTTTGCTTCGGAAATTGGTATGAATTCTGACATTATTTTTGAAACCATTTTACACGATTAAAAGCTTTGTTAAAAAATTGCCAAAATAATGGATCAGATTGTAGATTTGTCAAAATAGTAATTGAGAAATATTGGTCCATACCCCCTCTCATTGCAGAGGTATCGAAGCCCGGTCAACCGAGAGGGACTCAAGATCCATAAAATAGGAAATCCCTTCTCTCAGGAGTTCGTGGGTTCAAATCCCACCCTCTGCACTAAATTTTAATTAAAATTGTCAATTATTGTGAAATTTTAGAAATTATGCAACAATTGCTTTTACTTTAGTAATTGAATGGTCTGAAATTTCCTTATGCATTTTGGCAACTTGATCGTCTTTGAATGATAAATTACATCTAAAACATTTCCAAACCATCTCTGACATGGTTAGACTAGGCATAAATTGCTTATAAGGATATTGCATGATTGATCCAATTTTTTACAATACCTGATCATTGTTTCAAAAAAGATGTAATTTTTATAATTTTTTAGATCATAATGAAATTTTTTTATGACTGTTTTGAAATCCAAGGGTTTAGAAGCAAAAAAAGAGTACATTTTTTGAAAGATGTTAGATATTTTTGAAATTTTTGGAAAATTTTCATATTTTGGAATTTTTCTTGTACTAATTGGAGTAAATGCTTCTCCGATTTTGATGCCGCCAAGCTGGATCATCTTGACCTCGTTTTATCTGCTTGATCCAACTTTGAATGTTGTAATTCTCGCTATGGTTGGAGCTACAGGGGCTACACTTGGAAGATTTGTCTTAAAGCAGATCAGTATTCTCTTTAGAAGATTTGTTGCAGAAGAACAAAAAACCAATCTTGACGTAATTGGTGATTATCTGAACCGAAAAAAATACGGTTATGTAATTGCATCTTTTCTATTCGGGGCAACTCCACTTCCAAGTAATATGTTGTTTATCGCATATGGTCTAATGCGTGCCAAAAGTTTGGGCATCTATGTAGGATTTTGGTTTGGCAGAACTATTTCATATGTTGTTATGATTTATTCTGGTAATGCTGTTTTGACTCCTTTCTTGGACTTGTTTGAGGATCGTTTAATTGGAATTTTGCTGATTGATGGTGCGGGTGTAGCATTGATAGTTCTTTTTGCATCTGTCAATTGGACTCTTTTAATAACTCAAAGAAAAATAAAATTTGTCAAACCAAAAATTTGGAGATTCTAAATGAAAGAGATTGATTCTATAAAACATGAAGTAAAAAAAATCATGGATAATGACTCTGCACATGATTTTGAACATGTGATGAGAGTTTACAAAAATGCTCAAAAAATATGTAAAAAAGAAAAAGCAAATGAAAAACTAGTTCTATGCGCCACACTATTACATGACATTGTTTCATATTCAAAATCTGACAAACGTTCTAAATTATCTTCAATTCATAGTGCAAAAAAAGCAGAACAAATTTTAAAAAAATATAATTTCTCTAAAGATGAAATAATTATTGTTTCTGAAGCAATACGTGATCATAGTTT
Organism: Candidatus Nitrosopumilus sp. bin_6a; assembly: GCF_054095695.1. NCBI lineage: Archaea > Thermoproteati > Nitrososphaerota > Nitrososphaeria > Nitrosopumilales > Nitrosopumilaceae > Nitrosopumilus > Candidatus Nitrosopumilus sp. bin_6a. The sequence continues at coordinate 166,165 of NZ_JBSWSR010000001.1, read as the reverse complement.
TTCACAAAACAAAAAATCTCTCACAATTGAAGGAAAAATCCTTCAAGATGCTGACCGACTAGATGCTATTGGTGCAATTGGTATTGCAAGAGTTTTTGCAACCGGCGGTTCTCTTAAGAGGCCTTTTTACAATATTGATGACCCTTTTTGTAAAACAAGAAAACCTGATGATAAAATTTGGACTGTAGATCATTTTTATCAAAAATTACTAAAACTAGATTCACTAATGAATACAAAATCAGGTAAAATTGAGGCAAAAAAGCGAACTAAAGTGCTCATGGAATTTCTAAAACAACTTGAAAAGGAAATTTCTACTTGATCTTCTCAAAACTCTTGTCTGAATTTGATAATTTTTAATGAAAATATTGTTATAAGTTAAAAATTTGAAATAATCCGTTGAATCTATTAGAAAAAATTGAAAAATCTTTTCAGACTACTAGTAATCATAAATTCTCAGAATCTAAAAAAGGGATGGTTTCATCTGCCTTTCCTGATGCCACAAATGCAGGCGTTGAAATACTCAAAAAAGGTGGAAATGCAATCGATGCTGCATGTGCTACTGCTCTAGCATTAGGCGTATGTGAACCTCAAGCTTCTGGAATAGGAGGTCAATCCATGGGAATAATTCACATTAATGGAAAGACAATTTGCATAGATGGCTCTACTAGGGCACCTTCTTTAGCTTTACCTAGTAAATTTAAAAATAAATTGGATAGATCAATAGGCTACAAGTCCACAACAGTTCCTAGCACTGTTGCAGTTATGGGGTTTTTGAATGAGAAATATGGTAATCTTGAATGGGCTCAAATACTAAAACCTGCAATAAGGATTGCAAAAAAAGGATACAAAATTACAGCACTTCAACATGATTTGCAACAACGTGAACTAGAAAGTTTTAACAAAGTAAAGTCTCAATCTGGAGCAAAGTATTTTCTCAAAGATGGAACAACACCCTACGATACAAAAGATCTTTTTGTCCAAGATGATTTGGCAGAATTATTGACATATCTTGCTGAAAACGGATATAGATCATTTTATCATGGAAAAATTCCAAAAATGATAGATGCTGACATGCAAAAAAATAATGGATTACTACGAGAAGAGGATCTAGTTTTAATTCCAAAAATAATTGAACGTGAACCCCTTGTTGGAAAATATAGAAACATGACAGTCAAAACATTTCCCCCTCCCGCAGTGGGCAGAATATTGCTGCTGATTTTGATGCTACTAAATCAACTTCCTGCTAACACTATCAAAAACAACAGATTGGAATTTTATCACTACTTGGTAGAAACATTCAAGAGATCCCTTTCATTTCGTACTCAGCGTCCATATGATGTAGCTACATACAAACAGATTGATGACAAATTATTATTTGACAAGTCTTTTCTCAAACATTTATCCGAATCAATCATTGATGGAATCCAGATATCTAATCATAATGTAAAATTCCATGATGAGGATACTACACATCTTTCTGTAATGGATGATGAAGGCAATTCTGCAGGAATTACTCAATCTGTTGAATTAGTATATGGTTCAAAAGCTGCAGCAGACGGTTTGGGGTTTTTGTATAATTGCTATATGTCATCTTTTGAATATGAAAATATCAATTATCCTCATTATTTGCGTCCAAATTCAAGTCCTTGGACATCAGTTGCTCCTACTATATTGTTTCACAAAAACAAACCCTGGATGACTCTTGGAACCCCTGGCAGTGATAGAATCCCTACTGTAACTGCCCAATTCATATCATCTATGATTGATTCAGGTCTTAGCCCAAATGATGCCATGGACAAACCCAGAATTCATTGTACTGTTGATGGCAAAATTACCATAGAAGCAGAACGATTTGATGATCGTGTAATTCCATATTTGGCAGAATTAGGATATAAAATAGAATTAAAAGAATCTTATTCATATTATCATGGCGCAATTCATGCCGTAATTAAAAAACAAAGTTCCAAAGGATTTCAAGGAATTGCAGAAATAAGACGAGATGGGATTGCAAAAGGGATAGATTGACTGATTCAGATTTTTAAGGCATAAAATTTGTTCTAAATTTTCAGAATCATTTCTGATTATACTCGACAACCTAATATGCTAAAAATTCTGATACGTTCTATTGGTTAACCAGGGAATTTTAATTGGAGTGGCAGTTGGTATATTTTTTGCAGGTCTAGGAATAGGTTATGTTGCTTTACAATCAACAACTTCCACAATGCCAATGATGTCTAATCCCCAACACATGAATCAGATGATGGGACCAATGATGGACACCATGATGAATGATCCTCAAATGCAACAGCAGATGATGAATCAAATGATGAATCATCAAGGAATGATAGATTCCATGATGACAAATCAAGACATGATGAACATGATGATGGGAAGCAACATGATGATGAGTGGAAATATGATGGGTGGTCACATGATGGGCTCAGACATGATGAGCCAAGGAATGATGAGTTCTCAATCTTCTCAAACAATTCCTGCTGATGAAGATCCTCAAACTAGAACATTCCAAATCAGTATGGAAGAAGTAGAGTTCTACGCCGAAGTTGAAAATGAAGGTGGAGAAGAAGTAATCGCATTTGTGGAACTACACAGATGGGAACCAAATATCATAATTGTTAATCAAGGCGATACTGTGGTTCTTGAAATTACTAATCCAAGAAAGCATGCACACACATTATCAATTCCAGCGTTCGGTGTAAATTCAGAAATGCTTGAACCAAGAGAAGGAACAGATATTGTAACTTTTGTTGCAGATACTCCTGGTGTTTTTACATTCTATTGTGGTCTACCATACAATCCAGACAAATTGTATTGTGATCCTGATCATACTATGATGACAGGCACTTTGATTGTATTGGAATAATTTCACTTTTAGCCATAATCTATGTATCTGTCGTAGCGTGTTTCAATCTCTTTGTTTTCTCCTGCTTTGATTTTCTCATATTCTTCGTTTTTTCTAAATTCAATGTACTTGTTAATTGCAGCAAATTCTTCCTCTTTTGGATAAGAGTCAAAGACAGGCTCAACTAGTCGCAAATATTCTATAGTTTTATCTCGAAATTCTTCCCTGGTTGGTTTTTTGATTCCCTTCATTCTAAACCACACCGCAGTCCAGCTTGCCCCTATTACATGTGGCATTAAATCAAATGCTCTCTGAATCTCAAAACGTTCGTCGTTTCTCATGATTCTTGAAGAAATCTTGAAGCTGATTTTGCAAAATATGTTACGATCATGTCTGCTCCTGCTCTCTTAATCGAATGTAGAATTTCTAATGTGATGTCTTTCTCATTTACATATCCTAATTGAGATGCAGCTTTTACTAGAGCATATTCTCCAGAAACACTATAAGCTGAAACTGGAACATTGTGTTTTCTTCTTGTCTCTGCAATTAAATCCAAATATGCTAATGCTGGTTTAATCATTACAATATCTACTCCCTCATCAATGTCTGTTTCTACCTCCATCATTGCTTCTCTGGCATTTGTAAATGGAACTTGGTATGTTTTTCTATCTCCAAATTTTGGTGCACATTCTGCAGCATCTCTAAATGGTGAGTAAAAGTTTGAACGATGTTTTGCAGAGTGTGACATTATTGAAACATCTGTAAATCCCTCATCATCAAGTGCCTTTCGTATTGCTGCAACTTGACCGTCCATCATTGCTGATGGTGACACTGTATCAACACCTGCCTTTGCTTGGCTTACAGCAATTTTTGCAAGTGTTTCTAAACTGATATCATTATCGATTTTATTTCCTTGAATAATTCCACAATGTCCTGTCGATGTAAATTGACAAAGACAAACATCTGCCATTATTACTATTTTATCTCCAAATTTTTCCCTGATTTGCCTAATTGCTTTTTGAACAATTCCATTGTCATCAAAAGCTGAAGTTCCTGCCTCATCTTTTTTAGTTGGAATTCCAAAAAGCATGATTGCAGGTATTCCTAAATCTATTATTGTGCTCACCTCCTCATTTACGTCCTTTAATGGCAATCTTTCGATTTCTGACATTGATTCAACTTTGACTCTTTCATTCAAATCTTCTTGAACAAATACTGGACATATGAAATCTTTTGGAGAAAGAGTTGTTTCTTGAATCAATTCTCTCATTTTATCAGATGTCCTTAATCGACGAAGACGTCTAGTTGGAAATGACATGATGAAATTCTCTCTAGGTAAAATATAATCCTAGTCTACTTGTTTTTGTTTTTTATAGTCAAAGAGTTTGCCTGCCAACTCTACTACATCAGGGTTTCCCTGCTCTGATGCTTTTCTGATATTGTTCATTGGAGTTGACACGATGCTTTCTACAACTGCTTTTGTGAGTTCTTCGATAATTTTGATTTTCTTTTCATCTTTCTCATTGAGCATTTGAAGTGCTTTTTGAAGTTCTTTTTCTCTTAGGTTTTCTATGTTCTTGAACACGTCTGTTACAAGTGGTTCTGCATCTAGTCTTTTCATTGAGGCTTCTAATACAGATACTTCTTCATTAATTATGTTTTCAACTGTTTTGACTTTGTTTAATCGTGCATTCATGTTCTTTTCTACCATTTCTGCAATTTGATCCAAATTCATCAATTTAACCCCTCCAATTGTTGCAACTTTTTCATCGACTGTTCTAGGATTTGACAAGTCTAAAATCATTATTCCGTTGCTTTTGTTTTTCATAGCTTCTGCAATTCTGTCATTTGTTACAAGAAAGTATGGTGCAGTTGTTGCCACAAATATTACATCATAGTGGTTGAATCCTGAAAGAACCTCTTCGAATTTTATCGGGTTTCCTCCCATTGTTTCACAAAATGTTTCTGATCTTCCCATTGTTCTGCTTGTGACATCAAAAGCATAGCCTCTTCTTTGCAATGACTTTGCAACTAGTGTGGATACTTCTCCTGTTCCAATTAGCAATACTTTTTTTGTTTTTAATTCATCGATATTTTCCTCTGCAAGTTTTACTGCCATGGAACCCACTGAAATTCCACCTGCTCCTATCCCACTTGAATTTCTAATTCTAGTCCCTATTCTAATTGCTTTATCAAACAATGTGTTAAGGTGCTGTCCTGATGCTTTCACTTCTCTTGCAGATGTGATGGATTTTTTTATTTGTCCTAAAATTTGCTCTTCGCCTAATACCATAGAGTCTAATCCTGAGGTTAATTTCAACAAATGATGTAATGCTTCCTGATTTTCTACAAATTCCATATTTTCATTAAATGCTTCTTTTTCTAATCCTGTAATTGCTGCCCATGTTTTTTTGATTTTATCTGAGTCATATGTTTTAGATTTTCCAAATAATTCTATTCTGTTACATGTTTGAATAATTACACATTCATCCAACCCTGATTGCTTTTTGAACTCATCATACGCTTTTTCTATGTCTTTTATCGTAAATTGCTCTAGAATGTGAATTGGTGAATTACGAAAAGTAACACGTGCATTGATGATATTTTGATTCATTTCCAATTCCTCAATATTGTAATTGCTCGCTTTTCAGCTTTTTTTACCTGTCCGTCTTTTATTAACTGATCAATCTCATTATCATTTATGATATTATGCAAACATTCTCTTCTTTGCTCTTGAGTGGCTATCATCTCCTTGGCCATCTTCCTTGCCTTTTTTTGGATCTTAATTTGAGCAATGTCCTCATCACTGATGATTTTTTTGAATAATTTCTCTGATCTTTCTTTGATTTTCTTTGACATTGCAGGGCTCTTTCCACCGGTAAAAATTGCAATCTGAATCATATTCTCAAAATTAATTATTGCAGGATTGGAAAAGTCACTTTCATCAGGATTGTCTGAACTGTATGCGATGATTCTTTTCTTTTTGGCATCCTTGATAATTTTTTGATTAATTTTTCTGTCATTTGTTGTTGTGATTACTATGTCTGGTTTGAACTCTGAAAGAAATTTTGTATCTGACATTTTTTGTTTTTTCAATGTAATCTTTTTGGCTTTGGATAGTCTGCTGATTTGTGAATTCACTGAATCGCTGATTACGGTTATGTGACATCCCTGTTTGATTATTGAATTGATTCTCTTTTGGGCTTCGTTTCCCCCTCCTATGATGATTATTTTTTTACCTTGTAGATTTAGATCAACTATCATCGATCAAAGGGACTTGGGTTTCTATTTATGTATTAAAATCAAGGCACAAACTACCAGCTACATTTTTAATTGAATGAGCAAGTTCTTGAATTATTGACTTCTATGGATGATTCTGATAAAGAACTTCTAAATGAGATTCAGTGGACTTTTCCACTTGTAACGAGACCTTTTGATGCTATCGCTAAAAAATTTGATACTACTCCTGAAGACATCAAACAACGATTAAATCAACTTAAAGAAAATGGCATCCTAAGACAACTAAGTGCAATTTTTGATACAAGAAAACTAGGTTACACTAGCTCTCTTGTGGCAATGGAGATTGAAGATGATAAATTAGAACATGTTGCAAATCAAATTAATCGTCACCCTGGAGTTAGTCATAATTATGAACGAGATCATCAATTCAATCTCTGGTTTACTTTGGCTGTTCCTCCTGGCGCTGATTTGAAAGAGGAACTTGAAAAATTCAATGTTTTAAAGGGAATCAAAAAAGTAAGAATGCTTCCAACACTACAACTATTCAAAATTGGTGTCAAGCTTGACATGGTAGATGAGAAAAAACATGATGTTGCACCAAGTGAAGAGAAAAAAGAAATCAAAAATGTAAAATTTACTCCGACTGAAGAAGACAAAAACTTTATCCGCGAATTACAAAAAGATATGGAAATAATTGACGAGCCTTTTGTAAAGGCTGCCAATAATCTTGGAATCACTGAGGATGAATTATTTGAAAAAATGAAATACTATGAAGATATTGGTGTCATGCGAAGATTTGCTGCTATCTTAAGACATAGACAGGTTGGTTTTACTGCTAATGGTATGATTGTATGGAAGGTTCCTGAAGATAGAATTTCCAAAGTGGGTGAAACTCTTGGTTCATTCCCACAAGTAAGTCATTGCTATGAAAGACCAACATATGCTGATTGGCCTTATAATGTATTTTCAATGATTCATTGTAAAACACATGATGAGGCACATGAAATGGCAAAAACAATTCAGGATCAAATACATGTTGATGAATATCAAATCCTCTTTAGTTCTCGTGAATTCAAGAAAACACGTGTGGAATATTTTGTAGAAAACTCTTTCAGCTTGGAAGAAACAATTTCTGCATCTTAGAATTCATTCTCATCATGTCCTACGACATGGATTATGCAAAAATACTGATCATTCATGTTGCAATAAAATTGGGATTCATCACCGCATTCTTTACACGGTGGCTTTTCATCTAGTTCTGAAAGTTTTGTGTGGTATATCTTACTTCTAGGCGTGATGCTTGAATCCTTGTAAATTCTTGTTATGTTTGAATAATACTCTAGTTCTTCTGGATTCAACTTTTGATAATTTTTAATTTTTTTAATTATTGATTCCCATTTTTTGTATTTGCCTATCTTGGCAAACTTCATTCTCTCAATGATTTCTAGTGTTTTTTCAAAATCTATTGGATTGTCCATTTAGAAATTAATTTGCTTGAGGTGTTGCTTTTAATTCGTAAGAAGGCCAAGTCTTGTACAATTCGTCAACTTCTTTCATGTCTGAATCTGAAATGTATTTTCCGTCTGACATCTTTGCATAACTGACGACTTCTTCTTCACTGATCATAGTTGGAAGCACTGTTGCAAATCCTTTCTTTGTCATCATAAATTTCATTGCAAATTCTGTAACACTCAACCCATTTCTGTCTGCGATTGGTTTGAATTGTTCAACTTTTTCCAATGCTGATTTGAGCCACTCTCTTTTTCTAACTGATCTGTGATCATTATCATCAAATTTTGTATCTGCATTAACTTTACCTGTAAGAATTCCAGATGCTTCTGGAACTCTAACTAGAATTCCTACATCTTTTTCCACTGCTTTTTGCATCAATTCGTTTCCTGGAGTTTGTTCTAAAATATTGTAAACTGTTTGAACTGCACTAAGGTTTGGCTTGTCCATTGCCTCCAATCCTTCCTGAGTCCATCCTATTGCAGGACCTAGGGCAATTTGGTATGTCTTAATGGAACCATCTTCAATGAAACTATCTAAAAGATTGAATATTGAATTGTTTCTCACGTCTTTTAGTTTTGGATTATGCACACCATACATGTCGATATGATCTGTTTGTAATCTTTCTAAACTGTTTCTTAATGCCATTCTAGTATAATCTTCATCAAATCTTTGTGGAAGTTCTTTATGTCCTATTTGCTCAACACCGCTAAAATCATAACCGTATTTTGTTGAGATAACAATTTCATCTCTCATGTCTTTGAATACTTCACCAATCAATTTTTCACTTAATCCTTTACCATACAAGTCACCTGTTTCAAAAAAGTTAATTCCTACATCATATGCTTTTTTGAGCATTCTTTTTGCTTCATCTTCTTCAATCTTTTTACCCCACCAATCAAGAGCAATGGCCCATGCTCCAAATCCTATCTCTGAAATCTCAATGTCTGTTTTTCCTAATTTATTATACTTCAAAACTATTTTTTATTTTGAAATTTCATCATTTATGTTTATCCAAGATTTGCATCCCTGATATTTGGATTTTAAAGTGATCAAATCAATTTTTATTTAAAATTATTTTTAAATTCTACCCTAAACTGGAAATCATTGGAACGATATCCTTTTTCACACATACAATCATTGGAATGTCATTTTTAACATATGACGAGACCTGGGTTTCTCTCAAATCCATTATCAGATCTTGAAAATCTCTGATGTTGTCTACCTCGAATGCTAGCATAAAGTCCTCATCATGAATTCCAAAGGAATAGGTTGTATTGAGAACCACTTGTGGGTATTTCTTACTGACTTCGATGTGCTCATCCATTATTTCTTGGCGTTTTTCTTTTGGAAGTAGATACCATTCTCTTGTTTTCGTAAATGGGTAAACTATAACGTGTTTCTTTGGGTCACTACCTGTGACAAAACCATGAGCCTTTTGTTCTTGGACATATAGGGATGGTCTTGTGCATGACAAATAAGTTCTTGATGGGATGATATATTTTCCAAAAACTGTCTTGTATATTTTCTCAATTACCTTTTGAATTTCTTCTACTGATTTTGCAGCAAACCAAATCAAAAAATCTGCATCGTCTCTTAATCCTAAATTTGAATATGTCCTATACATGATTCCTGAATTATTAATTACGTTTTCAACTTCTTTTGCAGATTCTTCTTTTGCAAGGTCTGCCATCCATCTCCATTTAGGATCAACTTTGAAAAATGAGAAATTGAAATAATATTGATTATTATCTTCTGACATGTACCTTTTATTTTTGAAACCCTATTTAAACAAAAACTAGATTATCTGTTCTAGAATCTCGATAATTTTTTCAGATGACTTGTGCCCTGATTTTATTTGAACTAAACTTGTCGATATTTTGAAATGTTTTGCAATTTTTCTAATTATCTCTTTGTTTGCTTCCCCTTTGATGGGTTTTGTTCTTACTCCTATTTTGATTTGATTTTTTTCTATGTCTAAAAATTCCTTGGAAAATTCTACTGTAACTTTGTAAATCAATAGTTTCTGAAAGATTATTCTGATTAAATTTGATTATGCTGATTGTTCTAAAGCCCATTCATAGCCTTCTGCTTCTAGTTTGTCTGCAAGTGATGCATCTCCTGTATTCAATACTTTACCTCTTGCAAATACGTGAACAAAGTCTAACTTGTCTAGAAATTTCAAAATTCTAGCATAGTGGGTAATTATGATTATTGTTGCATCCTTGTCTGCAACTTTGCTAATTGCTTGAGCTACTGCTTGAACTGCATCTATATCTAGCCCTGAATCTGGTTCATCTAAGATAGAAATTTTTGGTTTTAAAACTGCCATTTGTAATACTTCTGCACGTTTTTTCTCTCCCCCTGAGAAACCTTCGTTGAGATATCTTGAAAGGAATTCTTCTTTCAATCCTACTTTTTCCAAATTTTCTTTAAGATATTTCTGAAATTCTCTCACTGTGATGAATACTTCTCTGTTATCTCCTTCAAGTGCTTTACTTAGAGAATTGTATGCTGTTCTTAGAAAGTGAGAAAACCCTACCCCTGAAACTTCAGTTGGATATTGAAATCCTAGGAATAATCCTTTTTTTGCTCTTTCATCTGCTGTTAAATCTAAAATGCTCTCGCCATCTAACAAAATATCTCCTTTTGTGACTTCATATTTTGGATGTGCAAGTAATGTGTATGCTAGTGTACTTTTTCCTGAACCGTTTGGTCCCATGATTGCGTGTACTTCACCAGGACCTGTCTTCAAATTGACGCCTTTGAGAATCTCCTTGCCTTCTCTTGATACGTGAAGATCTTTGATTTCTAAGACTGCCATGTCCCATTTTATTCTGATTCTCTATATAATACCGACGAAATTTAGCTAATCCTAATCTAAATAATAAAATGAAAAGAGGGGGGTGTGATTAGTTGGCCAGAGATGGTCTCAAAGTAATTTTGAGTTTGTAGCATGTCAGAATTTCTTTACATCTATTTCTGATGGTGACTTCTGTGACTCCTGCAATACTTGAAACATCTCTTTGTAGAACGTTCTGTCCAAGTAAAACTGATGCCACATACAGATATGCTGCGGCAATTCCATTTGGAGCCTTTCCATCAGCAATACTGCTGTCTTTAGTTTTTTCTGCAATTTCCAAGGCTAGTCTTTCAACTCTTACCTCTGTATGTGTCATGTTTGCTATCTTTGAGATGTATTTGTCCATGGTAACAACTGGTGCATGTAATTGTCCCATTTCCATTACCATGGTTCTGTAGTATCTAGCTGCAAGTTTTGTTTTTGATTTGACATCTTTTGCTGGACAAATTCCTCGGCAAATCTCTTCTAATGATCTTACTACGTCACATTGTTTACATGCCATGTAAATTGTAGCAGCTGTTATGCTTACTACTGATTTTCCTTTTACATCCACATGTCCATCCAAGTTTCTGTATATCATAGATGCAGTTTCCAAAACATTTTTTGAAAGATTAAGACCTTCACATGTTTCGCCCATTTTTGCTAAAACATTTGCTAATCTTCTTTCTCTTGGTGTGGAAACTCTTACTCTTTGTTGCCACTTTCTGAGATTGTTCATTTGGCCTGCGACTTCGCGGTTGATTGTTTTTCCGCTAAAGTCTTTTGCACTGATTGAAATCTCAGTAGTTATTCCCAAATCATGTTGAGAATAGGTTGTTTGTCCTGTTGCTCTTGCAAGCTTCATCTTGTCTTCGAAGTTTGAGCTTATTGTTTCTGGACCAAAATCTGCAATCTGATCATCGACGACCACGCCGCAACCAGAACAGATTATTTCACCATTCTGCATGTCATCTACTAATGTAGATCTACATTCAGGACAGTTTTGTTTTTCTAGTATGTTCATCATTTTCTTCTCCTAAATTTTTTTGGTTTGTTAGCAGGAGATTCTTGAGATGCGAAAACGTTTTTGCCAATGTATTTTTTGATATTGTTTGTCAATGGCGTTGCTGATGCAAACGGCCTATTTACTGGACCTATCATTTCATTTACTTTTGCAACTCTAGTTCCCTTTTCGTCACAGAGTATCTGTCCTTCAACTAATTCTTTTGATAGTTGAATGATTACCCTGCCACTACCGGCTAGGTGCATTATTTCGCCTACCTCCTGCAATTAGAATTAGTAATTATTGTATTCTTATCATAGACTTCTGTCAACTTTACTTTAGCTAAGAGCTAGATTTGATTTTATTTTGTCTGCTTTGATCTTTTATGCACTAACTTTTCTGAAATTTTGTTAAGAATTTTTGTCTTCGAGGATCCTTTTGGTACAATAACATAGCCTGACCTTACGAACGGTCTTTTTGGGAATCTCACTTTATCATCTGACTCTGTGATTTCAAAACCGCTGGCTTGAGTAGCATCCATCAATTCTTTTAATGAAGGATCAAACACACATCTTTCTAATCCTAATCGTCTGCCTTTAGATTTTTTTAAATTCTTGTTGAAATAATCCAACCAGATTACGACATGCTCGTAATCTTTCATTTTATTCCTTTAGTAAAATTGCGTTGACGATTCCGTTTTGTCCTGGTTTTGAAACTACTCTGCACTTTCCTTCTTGTGTTTCAAGAATTGCACCTTTTGTAATGATGCCTCGTCTTTTGTAATCGTTGTTTGTTGTGTTGTCTAATACTTTGATGATTTTTGTTTTCTTTACTTTAGCATCTCCAGTTGCTAGGTTAACAAAATCAATTGCTTTCAAAGCTGTTTTTTTATTTTTACCTCTAACATCTCTTGTAACTGTTATTTGAGCACCGTTAATTGGTTCATTTGGATATCTATCAGTTTCATATTTTCTTCTGATTCTTAATGGAACTCTTCTTCCTCCAGTAATCTTGCTGGTTGCTAAGTTCTCTACGGATTTTCTCACGAAATGATGTCTGAATCACTCTAATTTATACAAAACGCAAAAAATTAGCCATAAAGTAAAAAATCTACTCAGTTTACTTCTGTAGCAATTTGTGGAGTAGCTGTTTGTCTGCTGGCAGTTTTTCTTACTTTGGAGAATAATCTTTGTTTTAGATCTTCCACGTCTCCTTGAATTCCAAAATATTTTTGGAATTTTTCAGTTGTTGTGTAAATTTTCATTCGTCCAACATTTTGATGACTGACATAGTCTAACTGTCTTAGTTCTTTGAGATGTGCATATACTCCTGATCCTCTTGTTTCAACAAGTTGTTTTGATGATATTGGTTGCATGTATGCTATGTAAGATAATGTTTTGAGTGTTGCATTTGGAAGAACTGGTTTTGACGCATATCTTTTGACAGTAGCACTGTATTCTGGTTTTAATTGCATTACATAAGAGCCATCTGGAAGCATTACAATTTCCAATGCTTTGAATGCCGACTTTGTTTTTTTCATTATGCTTTCAAGTAATTCTAGAGTTTTAGTTCTTGATTCCGTGCCTGATGCTCTTACTATGTCTTCTACTCTTAATGGTCTTCCAGCTGAATACAATGCAGCTTCTATTCTTGCTGTTGCTTCATCTAAATTCTCTATTTTTGCCAATATTTCCCCCCTGATTAATTTACTAACTCATCTTTCATAAGGATGATTTTAATGTCATCGTCAACCTGCTCTAGATCTACTTTTTGGTCTCTTGCTAAAAATAATGCTGCAAAGAAACATCTGATTGAATCTACTTGATCCAAATCTGCAATAATGTCTTGTAATAAACCAAATCCTGTTGCTGCTATTTTTTTCATTATCAAGTCTTCATACTTTCCAATTATGCTTTCAAGTGAAATGAAAAATTCTTGGAAATCTGGTGCTTCAATAGGTTCTATCTCCAATGATTTATTGCGTCTGGATTGTGGGTTTGCAATTGTTCCAATTAGATTTTGTAATAATCCTAACAAATCATCTAATGAGACTGGATATGTGGACTCGTGTCTGTATGGGATATCGATTAATTCAATATCTATGTCTGTTCTTTGGTGCATTGGTTTTTTCTCCATTGCAGCTTTTTGTAATGCAAAAATACTCTCTACTTTCATTCTGTAAATTAATGATGATGACAATGCAGCCATTCCTGCTACCTTTAGATCTTTTTTTCCTGTTTTTTCAAGAATCTTGATCAACAAATTCAAAATCTGAATAAGATCAATTTCCCAAACATCTTTTTTAACAACTGCCGATGGACTAAACAGGATGTTTACTGGTTCCTGAGAAATACTATTGGGAGTTTGGGTTTCACTCACATCATAACTCTTTGTCTATTCAATAATATCTAAGGGCTCTATTTTTTTCTCACATCCAGTCAACTCTTATATTGTTAGTATGAGAAATCGAATTATGAAATCAGCTAGGATCACCGGCCCTAATGAGCCGCTTGCATTATCTGAAACTGAGACTCCTAAACCTCAAGGCCCTCAAGTTCTAGTCAAGGTGTCTTCTGTAGGTGTGTGTCATAGTGATTTACACTTGTGGGAAGGGGGATACGATCTAGGTGATGGTCAATTCATGAAAGTCACTGATAGAGGCGTAAAATATCCTGTAACTCCTGGACATGAAATTGTCGGCACTGTTGAACAAATAGGTGATGGTGTCTCTAATGTTTCAATTGGAGATGCTGTTCTAGTTTACCCTTGGATTGGATGTGGAGAATGTCCTGCATGTAAGGTTGAAAATGAAAATCTATGTGACGCTCCAAGATCTATGGGTGTTTTCCAAGATGGTGGTTATTCTGATTATGCTTTAATTCCTAATTCTAAATATTTAGCAAAACTTGACGGTGTTGATCCTGATGCAGCTACTTCTATTGCTTGCTCTGGACTTACTGCATACACTGCAATCAAAAAGGCAAACCAAAATTCACCCGAGTTTTTGGTGATTGTTGGAGCTGGTGGCCTTGGATTAATGGGAGTTCAAATTGCTAGTGCTATCACTGATGCTAAGATTATTTGTGTCGATTTAGATGATGCAAAATTAGAAACTGCAAAAAATATGGGTGCTCATTTTACTGTCAACTCTAAAGATCCTGAAACTGTCAAAAAGATTCTTTCAATATGTAATGGTAAGGGTGCTGACAGTGTAGTTGATTTTGTCAATGCTCCTCCAACAGTAAAAACAGGTTTAGCTGTTTTAAGAAAAAGAGGAAATCTTGTGTTGGTAGGGCTCTTTGGAGGCTCTTTAGAAATTTCACTAGTTACCATTCCAATGAAATCCATAATCATTCAAGGTGCGTATACTGGAAATTACAATGACATGGTGGAGCTTCTTGATCTTGCACGAAAAGGCACAATCAATCCTGTAATTTCTAAACGATATTCTTTAACTGAAGCAAATAATGCTCTTGAGGATCTTAAAGCCCGAAAAATTCTTGGACGTGCAGTAATCAATCCATAATTCTGTGTGTTGCTCTAAAATTTTATAACAGAAAAAAATTCAGTAATACTGTTGGATACTAAAACAAGTTGTGAAGTCGCACTAACTCATCTTAAAAATAAACAATTCATTACAGCCCATACCTTACTTTTAGAACAAGCTGAATCACTAAAAAAATCTGAATTACTAAAATCTGCTTTATTGTATATGCTTGCTGGCGAATGTAAAACTCGTCAAGGAAAAACGTCTGAAAATGAAATTAAAGAAGCTGGTGAATTATTTCTAAAGTATTCCAATGCAAAAAATTCTACAAATGTAAAAGGTGCATTACTATGTGCTTCTAAATGCTTGTTAAATTTAGGTGAGTTTGACAAAGCTAAAGATGCATATCAAAAAGCAAAAAGTATCTTGTTGGCTCCAATTCAAGTAACTAGACCTATTATGATAATTGATGATAGTGATGCAATTTCTATGAAATTAAAAACATATGTTGAAAAACTAGGCTATTCTGATATTCATGTTTTTAAAAATGGAAAAGAAGGTTTGAAGGGTTGTAAAGAAATTATTTCTAAAAACAAAGAGCCTATAGTGCTTCTTGATATGGGGTTGCCTGATCTTGAAGGTGATGTTGTTGCTACAAAATTGGTCAAAGAAAAAATTGATTTGCAAATCATTGTTATCACAGCTGATGAAAAAACCACTGCACGTGTTCACAATACTTTGAGTACTGGGGTTTCTGCATTTATTCAAAAACCATTCACAATTGATGAGGTTAAAAAAGCAATTGATGTTGCAGAGTCTGAATATTCTATATTACAATAAAAGTAAGGACATGTTTAAAATATTCACATCTTTGATGTCTATTTCATTTATCCTGTAATCTATTAATTCATCTGAAAATTTTTCTACAATTTTTTGAGATGTGTTTGATTTTTCAGAGTTTACTTGTAGCAAAATAAGCATGTTCCATTCCCCTTCCATGTTTGATACTAGAAGATAGTTATCTAATTTCGTGATGAATTCTTTGATAGAATCTTTTACAGCTTCTAGTGATTTTGAAGGTTTTAATTTCATTAACACTGCTTGATATTCATTTATCCCTGATACATCTGTTAGAACAGCTTTGTATCCTTTGATGATTCCGCTTTTCTCTAGTCTTTCTATCCTTTTTCTGATTGTTCTATCTGATACATCATGCCCTGATTTTTTTAATTCTGCTGCAATTTCTTTTGAGGGTGTTCTTGCATTGTCATTTAGAATTTCTATGATTTTTTGATCTACTTTATCTAGATTGGACCATGCATCCTCACTCATAATTATACAAAATTTTAATGCTTTTTGTATTTTTGCTTAAATTCCCTTTGTTTTCTTTATTGTACTGTGTTATTTTTCTAAAATCCACCCTGAATCCATCACTTCTTGGTCTTCGGTCTCTCCAATGTTTGTGGCATATCTCCATATGGCTGGAAATTCAGGAATCATTTTTTCTTTAATTTTTAAAAGAGATTCTATTTCTGAATTTAGATTGGCATCTGCATTTTCATGCTCTTTGCAGAATTTACATTTTTGATCCAGTGTTATTGGATCTGATTCAATCAACGGATATGCTGTACATGCTAATGGTCTTTCATTGTAAATTTTACATGGGTATCCGCCATGCGGTGATTTTTTTCCGCTGATTGTATCTAAAAATGGACATGTATTACCATTTTTTTCAGAGCCCATTAATTGATATGCCAAAATTTTACTTGGACTAGAATCACCTCTTTTAGAAATTCCTATTCTTGGCAAAATTTTGATTTTTAATTTGTTTTTGTTTGCAAGTTGTTCAATTCTGTCTTTTTCCTCTGGAAGAATTAACACTCCTATTTTGCCAAATTTTTTACTTGGATAGTATTCTCTTTCAATACAGCATTGAGCACAATCTTCTATACAATGAAATTCCACATTTAATTTCTGTATCTTGACTAAAAATCTCTTATGAATGGTTTTGTTGGTTTTCTTCCTGAAAACCCTATCAGTTATATGCGTATCATGATGAGAAACATCATGGGTAAGCGCCAAGTAAAAAATGAAAGTGCCTTAAAGGAAATTCGATTGCCTGAAGAAGGAGAACTCTTTGGACGTGTCTTGAAAATGCTTGGAGGAGAAAATGTTATGATCAAATGTGATGATGGTATTACTCGACGTGGAAGAATTCGTGGTAAACTAAAGAGAAGAGTTTGGATCAGGGATAATGATATTGTAATTATTGCTCCTTGGGATTTCAAAGATGCTGAACGTGGTGATATTGTTTGGAGATTTACTTTGCCTCAAGTTGAATGGCTTAAAGAAAATAATCACATTCCAAAAGATTTCTAGTCTCCTACTTAATTTCATTTTGATACCTTAGTTAATATAGTGAGTTAGTTGTTTTAGAATCAAATGGAACAAGGCACAGTAAAGTGGTTTAACCGTACTAAAGGCTTTGGTTTTATTGAAAGAGAAGGTGGAGACGATCTATTTGTTCACAAATCAGATGTTGACGGATTCATCAACGAAGGCGATAAAGTCGAGTTTGTAGTAGGCGAAGGTCAAAAAGGACCAGCAGCACAACAAGTCAAAAAAACAGCATAGGCAATAAGTTTTTTATTTTAAGATTTCATCTTTGTTTTCTTAAACTAGTCTATCTTTTTCTTATTTTTAAAATATTTTCAATTAATCATCTACGCCAACCAACAAAATTGGACAGTGAACATTTTCTTGAACTTGTTTTGCCACACTACCAATCTTAAGAAATGATTTGTAATTGGGAATTTTTCTCTTTTTCCCCATTATGATAAGATCAATTTGTTCCTCGTTTGAATATTTGATGATGGTCTCTGAAGGATTCCCGATTCTGAATATTCCTTTACAGTCTATTCCTTCTTTTTTACATCTCTCTACGCGTTCAGCAAGAAATTCTTTTACATTTTTTTCTACATGAGAAAAGATTTTCTCTATTTGCGTTTTGACATCTTTTTCATCTTTTCTTATCACTCCAAAACTGTGATCATGCCAAGTATGTATTACATATAGAATTATAATTTTTGATGATTCTAATTTTGATATGTGAATTGCATGTTTTAAAGCCTTATCTCCTGTATCTGTACCTCCATGAGGAACCAATATTGTTTTGTACATGTCCTTGATTCAATAAGTGAGATAATTAAGTTACATGGCTGGAAATTTCTTCTGAGTTAAATTCTATCTAGATTTATGTCAAAAACAAACCCCAAAAAATCATTTAGATTAATAATGGCATCCAAAATATGGTAAATAGAAATTAGTGAATATTTTGTTTGAAAATTATTATCTTGTGTTGGTTTCCTTTATTATTTCGATTGCGTTATTTTTCTTAGCCCGATATCTAATCAACAAAAAAATGAAGAATTTGAGTGGCGCTCAAAAACTATTGGGGATAGCATCTCTCCTTATCATAATCTCTGAAATTGCATATTTGGGAGCATCTCTAGGATTGTTTGAAATTGCATTAGAAGTAATTACTTCAATAGGTGTGGGGATGGTGATATTTGGAATTGCATTACAACACCAGCTAAAAAATATCGCTGCAGGCATTGGGGTTTTTTTCAGTTCTGATATTAACATTGGAGATTCAATTACCATCAATGACATACACGGAGTGATAATAGAAATTCACTTGACAAAAATCATTGCATTAACTGAAGATGGTGGAAGAATTATCATCCCGACCCAAAAACTCGCAGAAGATGTTGCAATAGTATACAACAAACAAAGAAAATCTCATTAGATTTACTTGCTGATAATCATGTGTTTTTTGATGAGTTATTCAACCTGATCTTTTGAAAATTTGTGGTCCCGCGGGGCGGAATTGAACCACCGACAACCCGGTTTCTGTATGCCTGATATGCTGTTTTTCGGTCAGCCATCTAAAGCCAACAACTACAGCCGGAAGCTCTACCAGGCTGAGCTACCACGGGACAAAAAAACGAGGATCAATACTATTAAAAAACTATCGTAGATAATCTTCCATATGTGATCGTTAGATTATCTAAAGCATAAATACTCTGAAAAATGGTTAACGTATAATGTCGAAATTAGAATTGTCTTATTCTGGTTATGTATGTGCCCCATATCTGCATAATCATAAATCTGTTGAACTAAAAGAAAATTGGATGAAATCAAAAAATATCGAAAATCTATATTTTGTAACTGGTACTTTTTCTAGTGAAAGTAAACCCTATTTTTCTGACTCTACAAATCATTATCTTTTAGCAAAATTCAATGATGGCGAAGATGTCTCTGAGATTCTTTCTGAACATAACCAAGACAAAACATCTTTTATGTTTAACATGAAAGATGAACTTTTCAAACGAGAGGTTGTAGGAAAAATCAATTTCATCTCTGTATATTATTTGGAATATGGTGATGATGGAGAAGATCTACAAGAAATTGCAAATCTTTTACTAAAAAGAGATAAAATCGAGGTAGCTGGATTGGGAAATATGAATACATTTTGTTCAAAACCTCCAAAATTTACATTTCCTTACTCTGAAAATATCGTAGTAATTGAAGTTGCAAGTGAAAAAAGCCATCAAAGTGTAAAGCAATATTGTGATCAAACTAAACGAGATGCAAATAGAAAAGGGATGGCAATGTCTAATTTATTGAATCTTTCAATTCTTGAACAACTAAAGTAGAAAAGTTAAATATTCGACCAAAAACTGTTTTTCATGAGTAAACCATCTGATCTTGGTTCTTTAAAAATCGGTTCATACATCCTACTACCTCATTCTGATCAACCTAGTGGGGAGCCATGTAGAATTGTTGAATATGATACATCAAAACCAGGAAAACACGGTGCAGCAAAAGCAAGAATTGTTGGAGAAGGAATTTTTGATGGTCAAAAAAGACCTCATGTGGGCCCTGTAAGCATGCAAATTCACGTTCCAATGATTAACAAGAAAGTAGGCCAAATTATCTCAATTAATGGTGATACCATACAAGTTATGGATTCTGAATCATTTGAGACTGTTGATATTTCTTTGATTGATGATGAAGTCAAAGGCAAATTGGAAAATGGTCAAAATGTAGAATACTGGGTTGTAATGGATAGAACTAAAATAATGCGCATTAAGAACTAGTGCGGATGCTGATGATTATCGGAAAAGCCGTCTGATTTATGATGACGATTATGAGTATTGAAGCGTCCTTTTTGAATAAACTTAAAAAATTTCCCCAGTTGTATCTTTTCTAGATTATGAAATTAGCTTCTCTCTTTTCTGGTGGAAAAGATAGCACATATGCAATTTATCTTGCACAAAAACAAGGTCATGAAATAAGATGTCTGTTGAGCATTTTTCCAAAATCTGATGAAAGTCATTTACTGCATCATCCAAATATTCAATGGACAAAATTACAATCAACATCAATGAATATTCAGCAATTAACTATTACATCTAATTCTGATCAAACTGATGACGAACTATCTGTAATGGAAAATTTATTACAAATTGCAAAAGAACAGTTTGAAATTGAAGGAATAGTCCATGGAGGAATAAAAAGTAAATTTCAAAAAGATAAATTTCAAAGTATTTGTTCTAAATTAAATTTAATTGTCATTGCACCATTATGGGGATTGGACCCAGAACAATACATGAATGATTTAATTGATTCTGACTTTGATTTTATTTTGACTACTGTGTCTTCAGATGGATTAAATGATTCTTGGTTGGGAAAATCTATCTCAAAATCTGATGTTGTTACTCTGAAAAATTTATCTGAAAAATTTGGATTTAATCTAAATTTTGAAGGTGGTGAGGCCGAAACATTTGTAATTAATTGCCCTCTTTTTACCAATTCGATCAAAATCAATCAATCTCAAAAACAATGGGATGGATACCGAGGAAGGTTTGAAATAGTGGATGCTGAGTTAAATTATCATGCTTGATGGTCTAAAGAATAGCTTAGGCGACGCAATCAAAAAAATTGTAAAATCTTCTGGAATAGATGAAGAACTTATCAAAGAACTATCTAAAGATGTCCAAAGAGCATTACTCCAATCTGATGTTAATGTACGACTGGTTCTTGAAATCACAAAACACCTTGAGGAACGTGCTCTCAATGAGACACCTCCTCCCGGTCTTTCACGTAAAGATCACATTGTAAAAATCCTTTATGATGAACTATCGAAATTACTTGGCAATGAATCTGAATTTGATTTTAAGCCTGGAAAACAAAACAAGATTATTTTGCTTGGAATTCAAGGTAGCGGCAAAACAACTGTTACGTCAAAACTTGCTAAATTTTTAACCCGACAGGGATACAAAGTTGGCGTTGTGGGGGCTGATACCTACAGACCTGGAGCACTAGTCCAACTTCGAACAATGTGCGAAAAATCCAATGTTGAGGTGTATGGTGAAGAAAATAACAAAGACTCTCCAAATATTGTCAAAAATGGTCTAAAACATTTTGCAGGTCAACCATTAGACGTAGTTTTGATTGATACAGCTGGTCGTCATAAAGAAGAGCAGGACTTGCTTGATGAAATGGATAGGATTAACAAAGTGGCAGAACCTGATTTGGCCTTACTTGTAATTGATGGTACTATAGGGCAACAATGTTTCAATCAAGCTGAAGCATTTCATAAGACTATTCCTGTAGGAGGTGTAATAATTACAAAATTAGACAGCTCTGCAAAAGGTGGTGGTGCTCTCGCAGCATCTGCAGCTACTGGTGCACAAATAATGTACATAGGAACTGGCGAACGAATTGATGATTTAGAAAAATTCTCTCCAACTAGATTTGTCGGTAGATTACTTGGCATGGGTGATATCCAAGCCGTCTTGGATTTAGCTAAACGATTAGAAAATGAAGGTGACGATGTTAGGATGAAAAGAATTTCTAGTGGAAAAATGAACATGGATGATTTCTTTTATCAGTTAGAAGAAGTCACTAAAGTTGGTTCTCTTCAAGGACTTTTAGACAGCATGCCTGGACTTTCTGGAATGGTAAAAGGAGATCAAGTAAATCAAATGGAAGGAAGAGTTTCAAAATGGCGTTACATAATTCAAAGCATGACCAAAGCCGAAAAAGCAGATCCTGATTTGTTAAATTCATCTAGAATCAAAAGAATTTCTCGTGGCTCTGGATGGCCTGAAGGTGAAGTTAAGGAATTGATTAAAAATTACAAAAATTCTAAGAATATGATGAAAGCCTCTAAGGGCCGTCAGATGCAAGGCACTCTTAGAAAAATGGGATTAGGGTAAAATACAAATTCTAATCCAACATGTTAAACTCTCAGCAAATTATTCATACTGTGAATAAAATTAACAAAAAATACACTTTGTGCGATTATTGTTTGGGTAGGTTGTTCTCAAAACAATTACATCTCTCGTCAAATAGACTTCTTGGTAAAAAACTCAATAATTCACAAAACTCTGCAGAAAGATGTTATATCTGTAAAAATTTGTTTGATAATTTAGATCATTTTTTAAAACTAATCCTTGATGCTTCATCTAATTACACTTTTTCTACATTTGGTATTGGTGTAATAATTAAACCATCAATTATTGATAGAGATGATTCTATTAGATCTGAATTCAAACTTAAAGGAATTGATAGCATAAAGGCAGATGTCGCAAAAGAATTGGGAAAATTATTCTCTCGGAAAACTAAAAAAAGAACAACTCTTCTTGATCCTGAAATTATGTTTACGCTGAATCTAAAAGATGAGCTGTGTCAATTGCGTTCAAAACCCATCACTATTTCAGGCAGATATGTTAAACCAAAAAGAGGATTTCCTCAGAAACAAAAGCCATGTGATAATTGTTCAGGAAAAGGATGCCGAGTATGTGATTTTCATGGCATTGCAGAGTTTGATAGTGTAGAAGGAGTAATTTCAAAATTTATTTTTAAGAAATTTGGTGGAATGACTGCAAAATTTACTTGGATTGGTGGAGAAGACAAATCCAGTTTAGTTTTGGGATCTGGCAGGCCTTTTTTTGTCAAAATACAAAACCCTGTCAAGAGAAAATCAAAATTGCCCGATATCACGATTAATTCAATCAATCTGCATAATCTAAAATTGATTAATGAATCTCCAAAAAGATCAATAAAATTCACTTCTACAATTCGCGTAAAAATTTCTACAGGAGACAAAATTAATTCAAAATATCTCACAAAATTAAAAGAACTTGAAACTAATCCTGTAGTGGTTTATGAGAAATCTGGAAAACGTTCTGAAAAGAAAATTTTTGATGTGAAATACAAAAAAGATTCAATGAATTCATTTACTTTAACTATAAAGGCTGAAGGCGGCCTTCCTATCAAACGATTTGTTATCGGCGACGATGTTGTTCCCAATGTTGCCAAAATCCTTGAAACATCATGCATATCCAAAGAATTTGATTTTCTAGAAATCATGGTCAATGATAACAATTAACTAGCGCTATATCTCGTAATTTATCATGCCATTGAGAAAAAAAGGTAAACATCAAAGACATGCTGATCAAAGAGCCGACACACGCAAAAAAAAGAAAGCCGGCAAACCACGTTCCTGATCTAATCAACCTTTTTACATTCAAAACTGTCGAGGGGTAATGTTGGATCCGCTAGTACGTCTAAAAGATGCGCATTCTAAAGGAGTAATTCCTGATGATGTTTTTGATTTAACTATGAAGCGATTCCCTCTTGTAATTGGAGGTATCAATAGAATTGAAAAGGCATCTGGAATACGATATCCTATAGCATACGTTGAACCTTCTCTTGTTGTTTCATCCCCTGATCCTAATTCTTATCAGTATGGAATCTTGTTTGCACGAACTATTCCTGTCGTGTTTGAGGATAAATTTCAAGTTGTAATCCAAATTTCTGCACCTTTGGTTGCATATGGATTAAAGGGAACAATACATGCTATTTTGGCTCATGAGTTTTTACATTTTCTAGATTTGATGCGAAAAATTTCAAAGATGGAATTATTATCTGATGAGATTTCTGGAAATTTGTTTGAAAATGTTTACAGCGATGAAACTAGGTTGTTTGAACCTCGGGCTGTATTCAATGATCGTACACTTCTAAATCATATTACAAAGAAATTTCCTGCTGGATTCCGTGATTTTAAACTTGAGGATAAAGTTATGAAATTTTGGGCCGATAGAAATCTTCCAAAATCTAACATTTCCTTAGATACAAACACAATCAAACTGTCTGCTGAATCTCTTTCTAAGATTAAACTTGACCCTGCTTTTATTTCAAAAATGGAACTATTGGAAGAAAAAAGCTCAAAAATTCACAAAAAGAAATTGTATTAAATAATTTTAAAATAATTTTTTTATTGATTAAACTCTGTTAATCCACATTTACCGCATGTGTTTCTATCTTTATGCTGTGCCATGAAAGTTCCTTTTCCACATCTTGAACAGACTTTTCTTGTTCTTGATGTTTTATCGCCATCAACTTTGTAATAAGATGCAATATTTGGACTAGATCCTTTTTTACCTTTTTTTTCTACTGGCATTATTCAGACTTCTCCTCTTCTTTAGCTTCTGGGGTTTCAGCATCTGCCTTAACCTCTGCATCTTCAGCTGGTGCCTCTTCTGCAGTGGCCTCTTTTGCTGCTGCCTCGGCTTCTGCAATTTTAGCTTTAGTTTTTTCTAGTCTTGAAAATATTGTTGGATTGATGTGTTTTTTTGCCAATCCTTCATCATCATAAACATAGAATGTACCTGTAACGAGAGATTTGCCTACATGAGTTTTCAATCTCATTGGGATTACAACTTTGCCGTCAAGTTTGAATTCTTTTGTAACCATATCTGCAGCTTCAAGGCTTTTGAGCTTACCTCCCAATCCTGCAAAATTACACGTTAACTCTCTTCTTGATAGAAAGCCATTATCTACGTCTGCAATTGTCTCGATTATGGACATGTATCCAAAATCTCTGGATATTTCATATAAACCTTGATTGCAATTACATAAGAGATTTAAGAAAATCCTTCAGAATCATCTTGTGGAACGTTATTTACTGCATTTTAAAAACGAAAAATATCTGCCTCAGAATTGTAGAGAATTAGCATACAGAGCCCGGGATCTTGCTAGTGATATGGATGTCTCAATTAGACTTGCTAGAGTTGCCACAAAATTTATTGAATTTGATGTTGCTGCTAAAAAAGAAGATCTAGATCCACTTGTTGAAAAATTGTCTCCTGTTGGTGAGATTGATAATGTAAGACATGTTGTTGAAGAACATATAGAAAAAGAAAAAGGGATATCAGATGGAATATTTTATTTCAACAATGAAAGATTTTGGGAATGCCATGAAGCATTTGAGGGTGTGTGGAATCAGTGCTATGGACGTGAAAAGGAACTTGTTCAGGGAATTATTCTGGTAGCAGTTGCATTTGCTCATGAACAAGAAAATGAAGAAAATATTGGAATTGGAATGCTACGCAGAGCCTTGGAAAAATTAGGTACATCTCCTTCCATATATTATTCAATAGATGTTGATAAGATTAGAAAACATGTTGTCAATATGCAACAAGCAAACAAGCTTACTAGATTTGAGATTTAATTAATTCTAGAGATTTCTCGACTACTTCTGCCCCTTGAAGTAATCCAATGCTTCCTTTCTTTGCTTGCTGCTCAGTCATTCTGGTCGTGCCATCTTTTTTGATAAAATCGCCTGAAACTATTAGCGGAACAGGATCATCACTATGTCCTTTGTTTATACATGGTGTAGAATGATCTGCAGAAATAATGATTGCAACTTTACTTGAATCAATGTTTTCGACTAATGTTTTGAAAAATCTTTGATCAATTTCTTCTATGTTCTTCATTTTTCCTATCGCATCTCCGTCATGACCAAATTCGTCTGGTCCTTTAAGGTGAACATAAATTGCATTTTGAGTTTCCATTGCTTTTGCAGCCACTTTTGCTTTTTCTTCATAGTCTGTTAATCCTCCTGCTTCAAAGGCCTTCATTTTTAGAACTTCTGAAATGCCTATCTCTACTGGCATATCTACTATGCATGAAAAATTCATATCGTATTTTTCGTTAATTGGAATCACATCTGGATATTTGTTACCTGCGTCTCTAAGCAAAATACAACTCAATTGTTTTTTGTTTTCACTTTGTCTTCTTTTGTTAATTTGACTCTCTTTCATTATTTCAATTGCTTTTTCTGAGAATTCGTTTACGAGATTGGCTGTAAATTTTGAATCATTATTATCTTCAAGCGGTAAACATTTTTCAATTTTTAAAAAGTCCCCTACTGCTTTTGCAACTCCCATACCTCCAATATTGCTGTATGCGGGGTCTGTATTGGTAATTCTGGAAGATAACTTTTGAGAATCTTTTCTAATCCTTACTGTTACTCTGTGACCTATTGTTGGAGACACAACTACAGATACATCTGGGGATGTTAGTTTGATCTTTTCTTCAATTTCTTTTGCAACTCCATTTGCATCATCTTTTTCAATATGTCTGCCTGCTCTTCTGTCGATAATCACTCCTTCATCATTTAATGTGGAATAATTTCCTCTTAGAGCCAAGTCTCCATCTTTAAAATCAATACCAATTCCTATTGCTTCAATTACTCCTCTTCCAACATAATCTGCATGTTTGAATTTGTATCCCAACATATTGAAAACAGCAATGTCTGATTCTGGAGCAATTCCTTTTCCAACTGAAATTACCTCTCCTATTGCCCCATTACTGGCAATCTTATCTAATGTTGGAGTATTTGCAGCCTCAAGCGGTGTCTTTCCATCTAAATCTGGATGTGGAAGATCTCCGACTCCGTCTAAAAGAACGTAAATCATATGGATGTCAGAATTGTTCAAAATACTCCCCGTATATTGGCAATCTGGTGCTCTCCTTTAAATCTTGCAACAAACTTTGCGATCAAATTATCGCCCACTTTTTTAATTTACATCAAATTTGTTTTTGGTGAAAATAGGAATTTCTTATTTTTTAAAATTATTTTTAACTAATTTTTTAAAATTGAATTTTAACAGATCTTAGTAAACGTTTTAACAGACATTTTACTTCCAATAACCATTATGGGCGATATGCGCAAAGATTATGTTTCTGAGCGTTTTATGGTTGTCTCAAAAAAAGACGACAAAGTAATTGATCCAAAAAAATCTCCCTTTGCACCAGGTAATGAAGCCATGACAAATCCTTCTGTCTTATCACTTGTTGCAAAAGACGGTATGCTACAACGTCTTCAAGACAATGAAGATGAAACATATGTTGAGGGTTGGGCAATTCGGGTTTTTGAAAGTAAAAATCCTATAGTTTCAATCGATACTGAGAATTCTTACAGTGACAAACCGTTTTACAGTGAACCTGCATACGGTTACCATTACATTGTTGTTGCATCTCCAAACGAAAAGGATACTTTTGCAACTATTGATACTGAACAATGGTCAAACGTACTAGTAGTCGTTCAAGATAGATTAAGATGGCTTTACACGCAAAAAGGTGTGACCTATGTTTCAATTTATGGAGATCATGGTGAATTGGCAGGTAATTCTAATCCTCACCCTCACCTCAATCTCTTAACCTTCTCTACAATTCCTCCTGTTATTGAAACCGAAGCTGAAGCATCTCACAAAATCTTAAATGAAAAGGGCGTCTGTCCAATGTGTCAAACTGTTAATGAAGAAATTAGTGGACCTAGGCAGGTTCTTCAGACTGAAGGCTTTATTGCATTTTCTCCTTGGGCTCCTTCTTATCCTTACGAGTTCTGGATATCTCCAAAAAAACATGTTACTAGTTTTTCAAAAATCACGCAAAAAGAAATCAATGATTTGTCATTAATTCTTAGGGCGACTCTAGGTGGATTGGCAAAAACCATCAAAAACGTTTCTTACAATATTGTGTTTCATCTTTCTCCTGAAAAGAAAAACAGTAGACAGATTCACTGGCATATTGAAATTTATCCTATAACCAAATCTTGGTCTGGATTGGAGCGAGGATATGGGATTTTCTTAAATGATATCTCTCCTGAAGAAGCTGCAGAAAAACTCGGTGCAGCTTGTAGGAAAGAACTAGCCAATCTAGTTGGCATAGTTTGATTGTTTGAATGGTTTATTTATCAACTAGAATCTGTTAGAATCATGGCAATAGAAAAATGGCTTGCAGTTACTAGTCTTGGATTATTTGCAATGTTTGCAGGTGAGATGATTTCGATTTATTATTTTATGACCAATGTTCCTGAGGCAATTGAGTTTTCAATTATATTTGATGCAGATCCAAAAATATTCCAATTCATTTCTATAGGTGTTGCTCCTGCTGGAATCTTAGCTGCTGTTCCATTCATTATGACAAGACGATATGGTTCAAAACCTATCGGTGCTTTGATTGTAGCAGGTGGGGTGATCATGTTATCTGGAATGATTGTAACTTATTCTATGGTTGACCAAATAGACGAGATTTATCTTACAGACATTGTAAAGTTTGTACCTGTATTGTTTATGATATTATCAATCCCTGTGATTGTTGTAGGTGCTTATTTGACAAAAGAAAAAAAGAAGAGACCAAAAAAAGAATTCTTCTAAATATCATCTAACCTTAATTCATTTGCAACTTGTTTGAAACCCAGTTTTTCATAAAATGGTTTCACGTCCTCTGTACAATTAAGAATTATCTTATAACAACCACGTTTTTTTGAAATCTCAATTAGGAATTTCATAATTTTTTCACCTATTTTTTTACCTTGATATTCTTTATCTACTACTACATCTTCAATATGTCCAACTAGCCCTCCATTATGGATGAATTTTATTTCTATCAGTAGTGTAGTTGAACCTACAATTTGACCGTCTACTTCTGCAACTGCAATAATATGATCTGGGTTGGAATTAATTTTTTTGAATATTGATTTTGCCTTATCTTTGTCAATATTACTTGCTTCTCTTAACGAGTCCAATGATTTTAAAAACCCGTTCCACAAGTCGTCTTCTTTTAATTCTCTGATGATTGGTTCATTCATTTCCGTTCTCGTTTTTTCTTAATTTTCTTAACATGCTCTTCATTTGCATTTTTGTATGATTCTTTGTTACCGATATCTGTAAATCCTTTTTTTGTAATAAAACTACTAACAAATTTCTTCTTATTTATGGCCTTTTTGATAACGTCATCCATTCCATATGCTTTATTCTTTGGAATCATACTGAATATTTCTGGATCCATTACGTAACAACCCATATTGACATTTGCTTTGATTTCTGGTTTTTCCTCCCAACTTTGTACTCTGCCTGTCTTTGAAGTATTAATTACTCCATAAGACAAATTAGTTTTGTATTCGTTTAGACTCATAGTGACAAATGCCTTTTTTGTTTTATGTTGATTGATCATTTTTCTAAGATTGAAATCAAATATCGAGTCTCCATACATGCAAACAAAAGTATCCCCTACAAATTTTTCTGCAGTTTTTAATTGTCCTGCTGTAGCTAGTGGTTTTTCTGAAATTGCATACTCTATATTCACTCCAAATTTTTTACCATCTCCAAAATAATCCTCGATTGTTTTTCTAAGGTGGCTTACACACAAAACAATTGAATTAATTCCATTTTTTTTATTCCATTCAATGAGGTGTTCAAGAATTGGCTTGTCTCCTAGTAGTAACATGGGTTTTGGGGTCTTTTTTGTTAACGGAAGCAATCTTGTACCAAGACCTCCTGCTAAAATTACTGCCTTCACAAATCCTATTTGGAATATGACTATTTATGTTCAAGGATGATTTTAAACTAAAATTTTATTCTATAATTTTTGATAATTTTTTCAAAACAATTTCTGGGGTCTCTCCAAAAATTATGATCATAGGCTCTTTGCCAAAATCACCTTTGTGAAAGATTGCATCTGGCTGTTCTTTTAGATTTTTAATTGCATTTTTAATTCCCCATTCAATTGTAGATCCTTTGTTTTTTACACTGTTTGGCTCTTGCATTCTATCATAGTTTGAAATTTTTAATTTTGATTTTTTTATTTTCATTATTACTGTATTTTGAAATTTAATATTTATTGCAGAATGTATCTCTGGGAATTTTTTATTTACTGTCAACAATGCAGTTGCAACATGTTTTGAGCCTCCATATGACAAATTACCTGCAACAATGATTTCTTTTCCTGCCTTGACAATCCTTCCAGAAATTCCTAAAATATCTTTAGTTGATTTTGGTTTTTGCTTGGAATAGACAAAATTTGTTTGGCATTCAGGAATGTTCTTGTACATGTTTTTCATCTCTACAAATTCATTAATCGCATTTGATAATTCTAAATGTGTCTTGTCTTGTTTTTGAATGTCTGTGATGCTGATTCCTTTGCCTATTTTTTTTGCATTTTTTATGGAATTATATGTAAATTCTTTTGCAAATTTTACTGATTCGCGTATTGTTTTATTGTTGGCTAATGCAAATATCATGGCTGCCGAATAATTACATCCGCTACCATGATTGACGTTTGCAATTTTATCTCCTACTATTGTATACTTTGTATTTTTTTCTAACACAAAATCTACTATTTTGTTATTCTTCTTTTCTATACCTGTAATCACCACGTTTTTTGCTCCCATCTTTTGAATGATTTTTGCACTTTTTTCCATGCTTTTTTCTGAATTGATCTTTGTTTTTGATATAATTTCAGCCTCAAATTTGTTTGGAGTGATTACTGTTGCAAGAGGAAGAATGAATTTTTGAAAATCTGGAATAGCTGTTTTCTGTATCAACTCTCCTCCTGTTGTTGATTTTAAAACAGGATCTACTACAATTGGTATCTTCAATTTTTTTAACTGTTGGTATAATGTTTTGATTATTTGAGAATTGTAAACCATTCCAATTTTAATGCCGTTTATTTTAAAATCTGATATTATTGATTCCAATTGATTTTTCAAAATTCTATCTGATACTGGTTCTATCATTCCAAAACTCGATGTGTTTTGACCTGTAATGGCAGTAATCACTGTTAGTCCATATACGTTAAATTCTGCAAAAGTTTTGACATCGCTTTGAATTCCTGCCCCTGATGAAGGATCTGATCCGCCAATAGAGAGTAAATTCATTGTGATTGTTATTTTTTCAACACTAATCTGCCTTTCTTTTTCAATTAATCATTTTACAGGATATCTATTTTATACTCGAATTCCTTGTTTTGTTTTGATGACTAAAATTCCTGTACTAAATGATGCTCCTCCTGAAACATTGCAATGTACTACTTGCTTGTTACCCATGCAATATCAAACAATGAGGGATGGTAAATTTGTGTGGCAATGTTTCAAATGTGGAAAACAATATCTTGTCTCAAAAAATTTGGATGATTCTATGGAGGAAAGTTGGAGTCCTCCCAGGTAACAAGCATGTCCGAAATAAATTCTGTTAAATCTGAAAATCTAAAATTGCGAAATTATATTTCACTACTTTCTGCAGAAACTGAATTATCTCAAAGACTCTTTGAAATAAAACAAAATTTTACAAACTCTCCTGATTTGGAACGACTAATCGTGCCTATTTTGGACAGGATTTCAAAAATAAAATCAGAAAAAGAAGTTTTGGCCACTGAATTGAAATTGAGTTGATTCGTGTTACTATGACGATTGAGTGACACAATCAAAAGAACAAAATTCATCTTTCATACTATAAAATTCCCTACCGCAATGTCTGCATTCCTTAATGGTTCTCATATGGCATATTGCACATTTCTAACATAAAAGATCGATCATTTTTCTTAATATAGTGCCAAATGTTTTTTCATGAATCTAGAGTTTCCTTGATTTTCACGATTGTTTAAATCAGGTAAAAACCAGAATACATCATGGCAACACAAATGACTTCTGCTCGAAGAGGTGTAGCTACTGATGAAATGAAACAGGTGGCTAAAGACGAAGATGTTTCTCTTGAATGGCTAATTCCAAAAATTGCAAAGGGTTCGATAATTATTCCTAGTAACAATGTAAGACCTCAAAAAATTCACAATGTTGGAATTGGAAAGGGATTAAAAACAAAAGTCAATGTGAATATTGGAACTTCTACATTAAATGTAAACATTGATGAAGAAATTGAAAAAGCTAAAGTTGCAATAAAATACCATGCAGATACCATAATGGATCTTAGTGATGGTGGAGATGTTAAAAAAATACGACAGACTCTTTTAGATGTTGCACCCATTACTTTTGGAACTGTTCCTATCTATGAGGCTTATAATTATGGGGTAGAAGTTCACAAAAATCCTTTGAATTTAACTGAAGATGATTATCTTAATGCATTTGAAAATAATGCAAAAGATGGGGTTGATTATACTACTGTACACTGTGGAATAACAAAAGATATTGCAAAAAGAATTCTTAAAGTTCAAAGATATGGTGGAGTTGTAAGCAAGGGTGGAACAATTACTGCTGCATGGATGTTAAAACATGATAAGGAAAATCCATACATTACTCATTATGATTACATGATGGAGATTGCCAAAAAATACGATGTCACATTTAGTCTTGGTGATGCACTAAGACCAGGCTCAATTTTGGATTCTCATGATGAATTACAAATTCAAGAAATGATTAACATATCTAGATTAACAAAACGTGCACACGAACATGATATTCAAGTGATGGTTGAGGGACCTGGTCATGTTCCATTAAATGAAGTTGCTGCAAATGTAAGATTGGCAAAATCGTTAATTGGAGATGTTCCATATTATGTACTTGGTCCATTAGTAACTGATGTTGCATCTGGACATGATCATATTGCAAGCGCTATAGGAGCTGCTGTTTCTGCAAGTGAAGGTGTGGATCTTCTTTGTTATCTTACTCCTTCTGAACATCTGGCATTACCAAATGCTGAAGAAGTAAAAGCTGGATTAATTGCATATAGGATTGCAGCTCATGCAGGTGATCTTGTGAAGATTCGTGACAAGGTCATCAAATGGGATATGGAGATGACTGAAGCTAGACGTACATTGGATTGGGAAAAACAACTTGCCTTATCTATTGATCCTGAAGAAGCTGCTAAAATTCATAGTAGAACAGGACAACATCCTGGTAATAATGTCCCATGTACCATGTGTGGCGGTGCTTGTGTGTATATGATGTTGCCTCAACAGAAAAAATATGAAAAAGAAAATGAAAATTTACAACAAGTTGAGTAGAACTTTTTGAAGACTAGGTACGGTTTCATACTTGTCCAAATCATCTATAGTGATCCATCTGAATTCTGAATTTTCCCAATTTAGTTTAACCATGGGATTTTTTGATTCAAATAAAAATGGAAATATTTCCCATTCATGATTTTTGTATTGAGGAGAATTAATTCTCATTTCTTCTGTAGTTTTAATTAATGTGATTTCATTCTCTGTTATTCCAACCTCTTCAAAAATTTCAATTTTTGCTCGTTTGAGTGGTTCTTCATCATTTTCAATAATTCCACTAATTCCTGCCCATAACCCTTTCATGGATTTTACTTTGTTACTTCTTTTTAGGATTAATAATTTATCATCATTCCGAATGAATGATGTTACAATCTTTGTTGAGCGCATATCTGCTATTTTTCAACTGCTTTTACCATTTTTGTTAGTTTTTTGTACGATTCGTTAATGTCTGTGTGTTTGGCAAGTCTTTCTTGACATTCTTTGATATATTCTATCACTTCTTCTGTCTTTGACTCTTGTACAGATGTTAGTAGTCTGCCGATGTCTTTCCAGAGTTCTTCTGCAACTCTGCGAATCTCTGGATTTGCGATGATGGTTTCAATCAATTCTGGGGATTCTGTCATAATGCTTTCTGCCAATGTTTTTTGGACTCTGAAAGTTGTTCCTGACATTTTTTCAGTCAGATTCATTTTTTCATCTTTTGAAATAATGTTTGCAAATACTAGGTTCATTAAATGAGTTAATCCTAAAATCACTGCAATCTTTTTGTCATGTTCAACTGCATCAATTGTAACAAAGTTTGCTCCATCAAACAGTGTTTTTGCAATCGTCAATTCTTTTTTGGCATCTCTAATTGGAACAGAAATTACATTCTGACCCTTAATTGATTTAGTTCCTGGGCCAAACATTGGATGTATACAAATTGGATTAATTTTGGTTGGCATTTTTGATAATGATGAAACTACTTTGGATTTTTCTGATGAAATTTCAATAAGATATGTTCCTCGTTTCATTTCTTTTGCAATTAATCTGATTATTTCTGGGGTTCTTCTTGTTGGTGTACACAACACTACGTAATCAGCTTTTAAGATTCCTCCTACCAATGATTCTGCAATTTTGATGTTTTTACCTGAAATCTTGTTTTCTGAATCGTATCCTGTTACTTCAAAACCTTCATCTGCAAAATATTTTGCAAACCATTGACCCATTTGACCTCCTGCACCGACTACTGTGATCTGTTTCATTTACTCTCACTCATTATGTTGCCAAGTATATTCATTCCTTCAATCAATATCTCTTCATTTTGACATGCAGAAAGCCTGATAAAATTCTTGTAATCTCCAAATCCTTCTCCTGGGGCTACTGCCAAACCTTTTTCTAGCGTGGCATTGGCAAATTGAACTCCGTCGAATCCTTCCTGATTAATTCTTGCAAAAAGATACATGGATCCATCTGGAACGATAAAATCTAGACCAATTTCACTTGCTTTTTGTGCCAATACATCTAGTCTTTTTTGTACTGTATTAGTATTGTTGGATATGTCTGCTTCTAGTGCTTTCATGGCTATGTATTGTATTGGTTCGGAGACGTTTGTCAGACATAATGCCTCTAATTTTGCCATTTTCTCAATTATTTTCGAATCTGCAATGGCAAAACCTATTCTAAACCCTGTCATTGCATGTGATTTTGAAAATGATTGAGTAACTATACTTTTTTCATAGTTGTAACTTAGAATACTCTTCCAACTAGTTTTTGCATACTGTGAATAAATCTCATCACTTAACACATAGAGATCATTCTTTTTTGCAATTTCGATAATGCTGTCTTGTAGTTTTTCATTTAATATTTTTCCTGTTGGATTGTTCGGATAATTGAGCACAATCATTTTTGTGTTTGAATTAATTGTGTTTTTGATTTGTTCTAATGATGGTTCCCATTTATCTTCAAAAGTTGTATTGATTGTTCTAACCTTGATTCCTGAATTTAATGCACACTCTTTGTAGGCTGGCCATGCTGGCTCAATCACAATCATTTCATCACCTGGGTTAAGCAGTGTTGTAATTGCCGTAAAAATTGAAAATCTAGCTCCTGGACTTACTATGATGTTTTCTTCTTTGACATTTGTATCGAATTTCTTGCATACATATTTTGCAAGTGCATCTCTGAACACTGGCATTCCTCTAGATTGGCCATACTTTAGAAATCCTTTGTCAAACACTTCTTCTAATGCATCCTTTACAATCTTTGGCGGTAGAAAGTCTGGTTCTCCTACTTCCATATGGATAATTTTTTTCCCTTGTGCTTCAAGTGATTTTGCTTTTAAGAAAATTGATAGATGTGTTTGTTTGTTTACTGATTGTACTTTAACTGATTCATTTAATAGAAAATTCAAAAATTTTGTAGCAATTGATTCATCAAGTCCAATGTTATTCGATAATGAAATCACTTTTGCACGTAGGCTGTCTTCTCTCGTTTCATCAGTTACCCCTTTACCAATATTTTTTTTAACTTCTCCAATCTCTTTTGCAATGTCTGTTCTACTTTTCAACAACTCTATCATTTTTAGAGTGACATCCTCCATCTTATTGCGAAGATTATCTATGTCTGACATTTTCTTATAGTGTTGGATTGATTGCTCCTGAGAGTAGGGCATGATCTGCTATAGTTAATGCCACAAGTGAATCTACTACTGGCGGTGCTCTTGGAACAACACATGGATCGTGTCTTCCCTTGACTTGAAGAACTGTTTCTTTCTTTGTTTTGATGTCTATTGTTTTTTGTTTTTGAGCAATAGATGATGCTGGCTTGAAAGCAATTCTCATAGTTATTGGCATTCCATTTGAAATGCCTCCTAGAATTCCTCCAGATCTGTTTGTTTCTGTGACTATTTTTCCTTTTTTCACTATGTACAGGTCATTGTTTTCTGAACCATAAAGTTCGGAACCTGCAAACCCTGAACCAAATTCTATTCCTTTTACGGATGGGATTGAGAAGATGGCTTTACTCAAATCTGATTCTAATGAACTGAAAATTGGTTCTCCTAATCCTACTGGAACGTTTGTTGTAATTGATTCAATAATTCCTCCAAGTGAATCTCCTTTCTTTCTGGCATCTAGAATATTTTCTCTCATCAATGTCGCTGTTTTGTTTTCAGGACAACGAACTTCATTTTTATAAATAGAATTAATCATTTTTTCATTAAATTCTCGTTCCATCTTTATTTTTCCAATTTGTGTTGTAAATGAATTTGTTTCAATACCTAGTGTAACTTTAAGTAATTTTCTTGCAATTGCACCTCCCATAACATGTGTAGCAGTTAATCTCCCAGAAAATCTCCCTCCTCCTCTATGATCATTGTAATGATTGTATTTTGTCATGGCTGGATAATCTGAATGACCTGGCCTTAGTTTTGTTTTCAAATTTTCATAATCTTTTGATTTTTGATCACTGTTCCAAATCACCATTGTGATTGGAGCTCCCGTGGTATATCCTCTAAAAACTCCTGAAATTATTTCAACTATGTCTCCTTCTTTTCTTTGAGTAGAAATAAGATTTTGTCCTGGCTTTCTAAGGTCTAACATTTTCTGAATGTCTTTTTCATCGATTTCCAATCCTGCTGGACATCCGTCTAAAACTGCTCCGATGGATTTTCCATGGCTTTCACCAAAACTCGTTAAAACAAGACGCTGACCTATAGAACTTCCTGGCAACATACTTTCAAAGTTTGTCGATGTTTATAATTCCTCATTCTGAAATTTCCTTAAAATTTTCTTGATTGGATTGCCTATTTTTAGCAGTTTGATAATACATGTTTAAAAATTATATAAAAATTAAATAAATTATGAAATAATTATAATATATTCTTAAATATTAGAATTACACATACAATATATGGAAAATCGTGTAAATTATAACGAATGATTTGCGCGGCTCTGCGAAAAATACATGTTATCTACGCAAAAGCGTTGTGGGTGAGGAGAATGCTTTTCACTCTATACAGGGTCGCGCCTTTTACCTCTGAAAGTTTTTTTAAACAATTGTTTATTCGATTTGGATTTTTGCACCCATACGATTCATCTCTTCTACGAAATTTGGGTATGATACTTTAACTGATTCTGGATCAGTAACAGTACAATTTCCAACATACATTCCTGCAATGCAAAAAGCCATGAATAATCTATGATCTTCTTCTGAATTCAAATCCGCACCTCTAATTTTTTCAGATGGCTTTAAGATTAATCCATCCTCTTTTTCTTGAATTTCAATTCCAATTTTTACAAGTTCTCTTGATATGATTGCAATTCTGTCTGTTTCTTTTAATCTTGCATGTTTTACATTAAAAATTTCAATGGGGTTTGATGACTTTAGTGCTAATATTGCAAGCGGTGGAAGAAGATCTGGGGAATTACTCAAATCAAACTTTCCTCCGTTTAATTTTTCAGGTGTTTTAATTTTAATTTGTTCTTCTTCTACTGTGACTTGAACTCCTAACTGCTCTAAAATATCTAAAAATATTTCATCCCCTTGTGGCAAGTTTCCTATGCTGCCTTTTATGGTGATGTTTTCTCCACTTAACACATTTGCAGAAAGTAACAATGCAAGACTAGAAAAATCAATTGGAATTGCGAATGTGCATTCTTTGTAGATTTGAGGTGAAATGTTGTATCTTTTGTATGGGATTAGTGTCTGAACTGTGACTCCAAATTTTCTCATTGTAGATATGGTTGCATCAAGGTATGGTTTTGATACTAGATTCCCTTCAATTGTTAAATTGATTCCATTTTCAGTTAATGGAGCACAAATCAATAATGCTGAAATAAATTGACTCGAAAAATTTCCTGGAATTTTAACTTCTCCTCCTGTGATCTTTCCTTTGATTTTGATTGGAGGTTTTCCATCCGTTGAACTACATTCTGCCCCAATACTTGTTAGTGCATCTAAGAGAGGCTGCATTGGTCTTTTTTGCAAGCTAGAATCTCCTGTTAGTGTAATTTCATCAGAAAATAAACTGGCAATCCCTGAGGCTATTCTCATGGTTGTTCCAGAGTTCTCTGTATTGATTTCAGGTACTTTTGTGCCTATTTTGATAGGATTTTTAACAATTATTGACGAATTTTTAATCTCTATGTCTGCACCAAATTTTTTACATGTTTCAATTGTTGCATTTGTGTCTGCTGAAAATAATACATTTTCTACAGTACTATTTTTTCCAGCAAGTGATGCAAGAAAAATTGCTCTGTGTGAATAGCTCTTGTTTGGTGGACAAGTTATTTCCCCTGAAATTTTTGATTTTTCAACTTTACACTTCATGAACTTCTGCCTTTTTGTTGTTGATTTTTGAAACAATTATGTGTCCTTCTAATGTTGAAAACACTTTCTTAATTGCTGCTTCATTTTCTTTTTTTGTAACTGCAGCTATTGATGGTCCATTACCTGACACTGATGCTCCTAGTGCTCCTTTTTCAATTAAATCTGTAATTATTTTTGGTTCTGAATTTAAAATTGATGCGGTAGCCAATCCGTTGAGTATCATTGCATCCCAATAGTTTGCTTTTCTAGACAACTCCCATGCGTTGTCAAATAATGATGAAAGAATTTTTAATTTTTTTAGATTTCCTCTTTTTCTGTTCTTTGGAATGAAAATTACTGCAATCAGATTTGATGGTGCTTTTTCAAATTGGATTCTTTTCTTCTTTGCATTATCTGTTACATTAAATCCTCCATAATAACAAGAACATGCATCATCATATGCTCCTGTGATGCTGACTTTGGATTCAATTGAGGCATCCACTCCTGCCAATAAAATTTGTTGATCAGTAAGTCTAGGTTTGAATATTTTTGCACATGCCATGGCCACTGCTGAAGAAATTGCACTGGAGCTTTTCAATCCATAGCCTGTAGGTATTTCCGAATTAAGAATAATTGATATCTTGTTTTGTTCTAAATCTTTTTTTGAAACTATTTTTTCGACTGTTTTATTGATTAATCTAGAACTAAGGGTCTTGTTTTCTGATTCTATTACTATTCCTTTGCCTGGACTAGTCTCTACAATTGCTTCTACTTTCAATTCTATTCCTAGTGTTGCCCCTTTTTCGTTTGCAATTGCATTTACCAATGAGACTGCTCCGTGAACGGTAGAATGTGCTTTTGCCATCAAAATCCTCCTAACAGTGCTTTTTTCATGGCATTATAAGGTGCTTCTATACCGTGCCAAATCTCAAAAGCTCTAACTGCTTGACCTAGAAGCATTTCATAACCGTAAATTATGATTGCATTTTTTTCTTTTGCTTTTTTGAGAAAGTCTGTATTCATAGGCATATACACAATATCATACACGATTGTTTTTTCATTAATTCCTTCTAAAGAAATCGGACTGGGTTCGTTTTTCAATCCTATGGATGTTGCATTAACAATAATGTCATAATCTTTTGCAGTGTTCTTTACATCTTCGATCTTTATTGAGTTTGCATCTAGACCTATGGTCTTTGCAAATTCTGAAAGTTCTGTTGCTTTTTCTAATGTTCTGTTTGCGATGGTTATGCGTTTTGCTTTTTCTTTTGCAAACCCTGCAACTATTGCTCTAGCAGCTCCTCCTGCACCAAGAAGAAGAACTTTGGCATCTTTGATGTTTAATTCTTTTTTCTTAAATGGTTCTAAAAATCCATCCATGTCTGTGTTGTATCCTTTTAGAACTCCGTCTTTGTTTGATACTGTGTTTACTGCACCAATCAAACTACATGATTCATCTATTTTATCTAGATATTTCATCATCTCTATTTTATGTGGAATAGTGATATTGAATCCGTCTATTTTGATTTTTTTTAATCCTTCTACACCGTCTGCCAATTCTCCCTTTGGAATTCTATATGCAATGTATGATGAATCTAAATTCAATTCTCTAAATGCTGCGCTGTGAATATTTGGAGATAATGAATGATCAATAGGATCTCCGATAACTGCAAATGATTTACTCATATAATTTTTCAAAGTAATATGATTGATTTAAACTCTCAACTACTATTCTATTGTTTTTTTAAATTTGTGATTTTTTTGACTTCATCTACACTGAACTGTCCTGGTGCAACTGCTTTTCCTAGTGACACATAAGTATAGGGACTACCTAAATACAGGCACAAAATTCTTGAAATTCTACCATAATCTCCCATTGCAAAAGAAATGAGATTAGTTTTCCCTTTTTTACTATACAATTCCAACATTCTAGTAGAGTCATCTGTTGATTTTGCAGTGCATACAATTTTCACATTTGATGAAAATTTACTCATTTGATTGATTTTCTTTTTCAATTCTGATGAATTTGGTGTTTTTTTAAAATCATGCCATGAAACAAGTAATTTTGTCTTTGTTGATTTTAGATATTTCACCAAATCTCCATTTCTTTTCAACGTGTTAAATTCTACATCTAACAAGAATGGATTGTATTCTGCAATTAGTTTTAGAATTGCAATTCTCTCTTTTTCATTTCCTGAGAATTTACCTCCTTCTGTTTTCGGTCTTAATGTACAAACTGTTTTGTTTAATTCTTTTTTGATAATCTCCAATGTTTCTGGAATTTGCTCTTTCTTTAAAAAATCAAATCGTACTTCTGCAAAATCTGATTTTAAAAGTGCAATTTTCAATATTTTTTTTGTTTTTATTGGCGTGTATTCTGCAACTGATACACAAGTTTTGTATTTCATTTTTCTAAAATATATTCATCTGAAACTTCCATTCCGAAATGTCTGCCTGTTGCTGGTTTAGAGTGGACCATGACTGTATCTCCTTTTTTGAGGTGAGTCACTGAAACCAATTGCCCATTTGATTTTACAAAACGAATTGTTTCGGCATCCTGTGCTATAATTCCGCCTGTTTCTCCTCCTGCAGTAGCTTTGATCATCAGCATTGGCCTTCTTTCAATCTTTGATCTTCCTACAGTTGCTCTTCTTGCTTTTCCTTTTGAATTAAGAATTAACACTTCAGAACCTGTTTCCACTTCTGAAAGATAGTTTGTAGTTCCATCTGGTGATAATGTATAGCAATGAACTGCACCTGCATTTACTCTAAATGGCCTTGGTGATGTAAATGATGAACCCACTGATTCATTATGTACTAGAAATAGGAAATTGGACCTACTCCCAATCAACATTCCTTCCCCTTTATGGAGCATAGATGCTGTATCTACACATACTCGTTCTCCGTCTCCTACCTCTTTGATTTCTATAATTTTAGCAGGTTTCATGTCAAAACTCTTTGTGCCCAAGTATATCATGACCTCCCTAACTTCGTTAATTGATGAAGTACTGAAGATAACTCCATCCACTCCTACTTCTAAAATTGAAAACATTTTTCTGACTTCTTCTGGTGTTCTTGCTATTGCAAAGATTTTGGTGTGAATCTTGTGTAACTTTGCAATTATGTTCTCCAATGGGATAATTTTCCAATCTTTGACTTCTACGATGACAAAATCTAATCCTTTCTTGGCAATGTTGAGGACGTTTTCAATATCTGAGTTTGATAATATCTGGAATTTCCTACCTATTTTTTTACCCTTTGGTTTTGTTCCTTCTTTATCTACTACTACATAATTTGCTGTACTTGATGGAAATACTGTTTGAAGTTTTGTCTTTTTCTTACCTAGTTTTTTAGGATCCATGTACACCATTTTGATTCCCTCTTCTTCTAATTGAGGCAAAAATTTAGCTAATTGTGTCTGAGACACTTTTGGTGAAATGATTAATTCTCTTGTCTTACTCAATTTTTTTCATTGCTTCCTTTGCGGTTCCTTTTTTGAAAATTATTTCAGCTAGTGCCTCTACTATTTTTTCAGGTGTTTTATGTGCAAAGATGTTTCTACCATATGTAACTCCTTTAGCTCCTGCGGCCATGGCGTCTTCAGTCATTTGAAGAATATCTAAATCTGTTTTTGCTTTAGGTCCGCCTGCAATTACTATTGGAACTGGTGTACTCTTTACAATTTTTGAAAATGAATCAATGTCTCCTGTGTACAACGTTTTAACAATATCTGCACCGCACTCTGCTCCGATTCTTGCAACATGTGCTACAATTTCTGGATCATGTGGGTTCTTGATGTTTTCTCCTCTTGGATACATCATTGCTAAAAGTGGCATTCCCCACTTGTGGCATTGATCAGCAGTCATTCCAAGCTGTTCTAACATCTCTGGTTCTTCTTTACCTCCTATGTTGATATGTAATGAAACTCCATCTGCTCCCATTGCAACTGCTTCTTTTACAGTTCCAGTAAGCATTTTGCGATTAGGTGATAATGATAATGATGTACTGCTTGAAAAATGAACTAAAATTCCCACTTTGGTTGGTTTTGGTAGTGATTTGATGATCCCTTTGTTGATAATTACGCTTGTAAGTCCATGACCCTCGCATTTGTAAATTGTATTTGCTGGGTTTTCAAGGCCTTCAATTGGTCCGTTTGAAATTCCATGATCCATCGGAATGCATAGCATTTTTCCTTTTCTAAGAATTCGATTTAGTCTAATCTGATTTCCTGATACCATGATTTGATCTGCTTTTTGTGCCCTACTTAAAAATAACGTGAATCTTTGAACTTGTTTTTCTCAATAGTTGCGCACAAATCATCATTTTTGTTTAAACACTTTTGTCTGTTATTCCTACCAAGGATTAAATAGAAATTCTGGAGGATGAAGATCACTTGAGTCAGACTACTGAACAAATACAAAAAAGTGATATCAAAGATATTTTGGAAAACTCTCTTAATGGAAAAAGACCTAACTCTGAAGATTGCTTGAGATTATTGGAATCTGACGATGTTCATTTAATGGGTCTGGTTTCAGGACATTTGACAAGAAAACAGTTTGGCAAAAAGGCTTCTTTTGTAAATAATATAATTCTAAATTACACTAATGTATGCATCACTGATTGCAAGTTTTGTGCATTTTACAGATCTCCCGGAGCTGAGGACTCTTACACATTAACACTTAATGAAATTGAAGCTAGAGTAAAAGCTGCATATGAAATGTTTAAGATCCGCCAAGTTTTGATTCAAGGAGGACACAATCCTAATTTGAAGATAGAATATTATGAGGATGCATTTAGAATGATTCGAAAAAAATTCCCACATGTTGGAGTTCATGGATTATCTACGTCTGAAATTGATATGATTGCAAGAGTTGAGAAATCATCAACAAAAGAAATCTTGTCTAGACTAAAAGATGCAGGTCTACAGTCAATGCCTGGAGCAGGAGCTGAAATTCTAACTGATTCAGTTAAAGAAATTATCAGTCCAAAGAAAATTTCTAGCGATGCTTGGATAAGA
Organism: Candidatus Nitrosopumilus sp. bin_6a; assembly: GCF_054095695.1. NCBI lineage: Archaea > Thermoproteati > Nitrososphaerota > Nitrososphaeria > Nitrosopumilales > Nitrosopumilaceae > Nitrosopumilus > Candidatus Nitrosopumilus sp. bin_6a. Next base: position 122,762 of record NZ_JBSWSR010000001.1, on the reverse strand, counting down.
ATAATGGACGAAGCACATGCTATTGGAATTCCATCTTCTGCTACAATGATGTATGGTCATGTAGAAAACAATAATGATATTGTTGAGCATTTCTCCAAACTTGTAAAATTACAAGAAAAAACTAAAGGCTTTATGGCATTTATCCCATGGAATTTTGAACCAAATAATACTTTGATGCATGAAGAAGGCATTGTTGAATATGGTACTGGTGGAATTCAACTTTTGAAAATGATTGCAATTTCTAGACTTATGTTTGACGGGTTAATCCCTCACATACAATCTTCTTGGCTGACTAATGGTGTTGGTATGGCACAGCTTGCATTGCAATACGGAGCTGATGATTTTGGAGGTACTCTGATTGGGGAGGAAGTTGTCTCCTGCACTGGAGCCCGCTCTACTGAACTTACGGATAAAATAATTATAGATGCCATTCACCAGATTGGATATCAGGTAGAAGAGCGAGATAATTTTTACAATCCTATCTCTATACTATAGACCATAACTGGACCATTTAGAATCTACAAGATTTTTTGTATTCTCGTCAACTTTGACTTGTTGTTGGATTTCTCTTTGATATCCTTCTTCTCTTGTTTTTTGAGTTGCATCAATTCCCATTTTAGAACCCAAATTAACCAGTGGTGATGCTGGATCTAAAGTATCTGTTGGTGTGTTGTTGATGATTACTGTGTCTCTTGCAGCATCTGCTCGTGTAGTGATTGCCCATATCACATCATTGATATCGTGGACGTTGATGTCCTCGTCTACAACAACGAACATCTTAGTTAATGATAACTGCCCCATTCCCCAAAGTCCCATCATTACTTTTTTTGCTTGACCTGGATATCTTTTCTTGATTGATATTATTGCAAATCCTTGGAACCATCCTGCAGCCGGCATACTAAAGTCTACAACTTCTGGGTGGAACATTTGGATTAGTGGTAAAAATGAACGCTCGATTACTTTTCCAATGTATGCATCTTCAAGAATTGGTTTCCCTACAACTGTTGTAACATAGATTGGATATTTTCTTCTCATGATTCCTGTTAATGTGAATGTTGGGTATGGTTCGACTGGTGTATAGTATCCTGTATGATCTCCAAATGGACCTTCGTCTCTAATGTCTGCAGGATCCACATATCCTTCTAAAACAATTTCTGCATTTGCTGGAACATCCAAATCAATTGTTTTACATTTTACAGTTTTGATTCCTTCTTTTCTTGTAATTCCTGCAAATAGATATTTGTCCAATCCTTCTGGAACAGGTGCAATCGATGAAAATATTGTTGCAGGTTCTCCTCCTATGATTATTGCAGTGGGAATCTTTTCTCCTTTATCTTTTGAAATATCACTATGATGTGCACCTCTTTTGTGTTTCTGCCAATGCATTAATGCATGAGTTTTATCTACTATTTGCATTCTGTAAACTCCTAAATTTCTAACTCCTGTTTCAGGATGTTTTGTAGCTACTAATCCTAAAGTTATGAATCGCCCTGCATCATTAGGCCATGATTTTAGAATTGGTATGTCATCAAATGATGCATCGGTTGATGTTATCTCAGTTACTGGTCCACTCGTTTCTTGTTTAGGAAATGATGCAGTCATTTTTGTGAGCTCTGGTAATTTTTTGATTTTGTTTAGTAATCCTGATGGAACATCCATCTTTGTCATATCTGCAATACGCTGACCAATTTCTGTAAAGTCTGTCATCTCCAATCCTATCTCTAATCTCTTCATGGATCCAAACGCATTTCCTAAAACTGGCATGTCGTATCCTTTTACGTTTTCAAAAAGTATTGCTGGTCCGTCTGAGTACATTTCCCGTCTCATAATTTCTGCAATTTCTAAATCAGAATCCACTTCTGTCTTGACTCTTTTTAGTTCGCCATGTTTTTCTAACTCTGCAATAAATCCTCGAATATCTTCTATTCCCACATTGATTCTCTAGTCAGATCAAGTATAAGCTTAACTCGATTCTACATTGGTGGAAGCTCAGTTTTTCTGTCATGTCCGCCAGAACCGAATTTACAGTAAAAACACAATTCTGACTCCATGTATTTTAGCTGCTCTACTTGAATTGCTCCAAGCTTCAATGCAATCTTTGTCAAAATTTTATACTTTAACGGCATTGCTGGAATCACTTCATCCATGTATACTCTATAATGATCGGGACAAAACTTCAGGGTGACTTTTGATGGTTCTTTTCCTTTTTCATTAACTTGTTTTGTAAAGTTGATCTGTTCTCGTATGTATTCGTGCTTTGGACATGGACAATCTTTGCCTCCTGGATGTTTGTAGGCTGGAGTATTCTTCCAATCGAAATCTGGAAATTCTTTTTCAAAGTCATCCATGCCATAAAATATGTAAATTAGCATATAAAACTTGATCAAAATTAGTTCTCGTAATCAACCCAAATGTACATAAACCCCGGATTGTCCTTCAAAAATATGGCCGCTGCTAAAAAACAAACAAAAGCAGATCTTGAATCCAAGATTGCTGAATTAGAAGCAAAGCTAAACAAACTTTCTACTCAGCTAGAATCAAAACCAGCTGAAGTAAAACCAGCAGAAACAAAACCTGCTGAGGTTAAACCGGCTGAAACAAAACCAGCTCCAGCAAAACCTGCTGAGAGACCTGCAGCAACTACAAAACCAAAAGGTGTACTACCTAAAGGATTTGAAGAGAAACCTGCAGAGGTTCCAAAACCAGCTGAGACTAAATCACAACCTCCAGCAACTGTACAGGAAGCATTAGAGAATGCATACTATACTGCTCCAATGACATCATTCCATGATTACAGAGCTAAAGTAACTGGTTATTCTCCAGCTCCTAACAGATACTTTGTTAGACGAACTGCTCCTGTAGGAAAAGTTCCAACTAGAAATTGGAATGATCAAAAAGCAACAGTAACTGGTTACACTGCACCATCAAACCAATACTATGCAACAAGAGCAAGAATCGCATACCATCCTGCTGATAAGACATTTGGAAGTTTTAGTGGAATCAATATGACAGTTGAAGGTGTTGCAGCACAAGCACAACAAACTCCAACTCCAGAACCACCAAAGCCTAAAAGAGGCACATTGCCAAAAGGTTTCTAATTCAAAAACATCTTTTATTTTCTATTTTTAATAGTAATATTCTTCTTTGATCATATTCTATATCGTACATGGCTCCAAAAATCAAATGTCCTAACTGTCAACAAAACGAATGGCTTGAAAATCATGAACTAAGTTATCTTCCAACAGTTATGAAAATGGATGATGGAACTTATGCTGCAGATACTGAAAATGGAATTCATGTTAGGTTGTGGCGTTGTAACAACTGTATGTATGTCATGCAATTTTGGGAACCTGATTAATTAAAAACAATTAAAATTTTTACAATCTTTTCTTTATTTTTACCCATTATTTTGAACAAATCTTTTTGATGATCAAAATGTAAATAAACAATGCAGTGTTTACTGTAAAGAATGGCAGCAAAAAGCAAGGCAAAAACGAAAAAGGATCTAGAATCTAAAATTGCAGAACTAGAGGAAAAGTTGACAAAACTATCTTCACAACTTGAAGCCAAAGCAGCACCAAAACCAGCTGAAGTAAAACCAGCAGAAACAAAACCTGCTGAGGTTAAACCGGCTGAAACAAAACCAGCTCCAGCAAAACCTGCTGAGAGACCTGCAGCAACTACAAAACCAAAAGGTGTACTACCTAAAGGATTTGAAGAGAAACCTGCAGAGGTTCCAAAACCAGCTGAGACTAAATCACAACCTCCAGCAACTGTACAGGAAGCATTAGAGAATGCATACTATACTGCTCCAATGACATCATTCCATGATTACAGAGCTAAAGTAACTGGTTATTCTCCAGCTCCTAACAGATACTTTGTTAGACGAACTGCTCCTGTAGGAAAAGTTCCAACTAGAAATTGGAATGATCAAAAAGCAACAGTAACTGGTTACACTGCACCATCAAACCAATACTATGCAACAAGAGCAAGAATCGCATACCATCCTGCTGATAAGACATTTGGAAGTTTTAGTGGAATCAATATGACAGTTGAAGGTGTTGCAGCACAAGCACAACAAACTCCAACTCCAGAACCACCAAAGCCTGCAAAAGGTACTCTACCAAAAGGCATGGCACAAACATCAATACAACAATCTACATCTGACAATGGAAAATCTAGAGAAGAAAAATTAGCCGAATATGAAGCAGATTACTTGCAAAGACTAGAACAACAAAAAATTGATGAAGAAAAAGCATTTGATGAAATGCTTGAAAAAGAAGCAAAAGCTCGTTCTACTGCAAGTAGAGGTACTTTACCAAAAGGCTTTGAACCAAAACCTGAACCTGAAGCACCAAAAACATCTAGAGGCACACTACCAAAAGGTTTCTGAATTTTATAAAACCTTTTTTACTTATTTTTATTTTAGATTTTGAAAATCTTCAAAAACTTCCTTTGAATGTCCTGCGGGTTTTACTTTGGAATAAATTTTAAAAATTTTACCTTTCTCGTTTACAAGAAATGTACTTCTCATCACTCCCATGTATTCTCGACCCATGAATTTTTTCTTACCCCACACACCAAACAAGTTTGAAACTTCTTTGTCTACATCAGCTAATAATGGATATTTGATTCCCATTTTGTCGCAGAATTTTTTATGAGATTCTACATCATCTGGACTAATTCCAATTATCTCAATTCCTTCTTTTTGGAATTTTTTATAATCTTTGGAGAATTCATCAGCTTCTGTGGTACATCCTGGTGTGAAATCTTTTGGGTAAAAGTAGATGGCATGTTTTTTGCCCTTAAAATCACTTGATTTTATCTTGTTTCCATTTGCATCATTTATTGCAAATTTTGGAACAGAATCTCCTTCAGAAACCATGTATTATCAAATAAAATGATCTGTAATTAATTACTTTTTGAGATCATCTGATCACAAACCAAGGTCGAATCTTTTATATGGATATACGCGAGGCTTTAGCTTAATGGTTAATCCAAGAGCCTATCTTGCAGAAGCAATTGCAACTTATGGTTTGGTGTTCTTTGGTCCTCTTTCAGTAATTCTAGCAGTTTCTGCATTTGGCGAAGAATTAACAACGCAGTCTGTATTGTTCATTTCTCTTGGACACGGTGGTGCAATTGCTTTGATGGTTTATGCATTTGGACATGTTTCTGGTGCTCACATTAATCCTGCAGTTACCATTCCTATGATGATTACAAAAAAGATTGGAATCGCAGATGGAATTGGATATATCATTTCACAATTAATCGGTGCAGTAGCCGCAGCTGCAACACTTGCAGCAATATTGCCTGAACTTGGAGCAAAAGTAAACTTTGCAACACAAGGTGGACCAAGTGATTTAATCAATAACAGTATTGGTTCTGGATTTGCAATTGAGGCAATTCTAACATTCTTCTTGGTCACTGTAATCTTTATGACTGCAGTACACAAAAAAGCATCTCCTGGATGGCATGGATTTACAATCGGTGGAATGGTCTTCCTTATTCACTTGATTGCAGTACCTTTAACTGGTGCATCAGTTAATCCTGCAAGAACATTTGGTCCTGCATTAATTTCTGGATTCTGGGAATTCCATTGGTTATATTGGGCAGCACCAATTTTAGGTGGAATCATTGCAGGTTTGATAATGAATTATGTTTACACAAAACCTGCAGAAAAAGAAGCATAATCCTAACATTTTTAAAAATTTGAACTTTTATTTTACTATATGACTTCTGCTGAAGATATTTCTAAAATGTTTGAGGATGAATCCCAGAAAATTGAGAAATTATTTGATGTTGCAGATTCTAAAACTGAAATGAATATTCATGAAATAGTAGAGGCATATTATAAAGTCATGAATGTCTCATCTATGGCAAGTATGTTAAAACAAGTCAATTCTGAGCCTAAATTGAAGGAAAAAATCAGTAAAACTGAAAAATTAATCTCTCAAAGATTTGATTCTATAATTCACCCTAGAATAATGAAAAACTTGTCTACTTCTATCCAGGAATTGACAAAGAAACTACAATCTGGAAATTCTGGTGAAAAATCAAAAGAACAAGCAGAACTTGATACAATGCTCTTTGATGAACTACGTCAAAACATGAGCACTAAAGAATTCATAGAACAATATGAGAATGGACTTTCTCATGATTGATCAACTTGCAAAAAATTTAGTTGAACTAAAAAAAGAATTTGTTAGAGTGTATGATGGTAAAAGTCAAACACACGAAGTTATACCAAAATCAAAATCAGAATTGTTTCCAATCGAAGAATCTCATTTAGAGTTACTCCATGAATTTGCAACAAAAAATCCTATCTATTACAATTCCTTTGAGAAAGAAATTGGCTCTGTTGATTGCATTGTATATGAAGGTGACATTAACAAATATTGGCTAAATAGCATTCAACACGGTTCAAGCAAAGCTCCTTTCTCTCCTACGTGGATAATGTCTAGTTATGTAAACGCATTACTTGCAAAATCATTGGGTTACTCTGAAGTAATCGATATTGGATCTGGCGATGGTCGTATTGCATTTTGCGCTAGAGTTTTGGATATGGCCTCATACAGTATTGAAATTGATGACATGCTGGTTGATTTGCAAAATCGTCTGAATAACATTGTCGACTTTTACTCTTATTGCACTGATGCTGTTTTGTTTGATTACTCGTCATTGAATTTAACAAAGCCTATATTTTTTATCGGAGGCCTTGCACAAATGGGTGGTATTTCTCTTGCATCTGGAGTGTTAAGATCAATTCAATCTGTTTCTCATCTGAAGAAAAAATCTGGCTGGGTTTTTGCTGGAACCTTGTCTCCAAAATATGCCCCTGATCCAAAAAATGAGGCTGGCTGGGGTACTTTGATTGAAGACAATGATCTCAAATCCGTACAACATATCTCATTGCCCACTGCTTGGACATTACATGAACCTGATGAAACACAATACATTTTTGCAGAATCTAACTGATAGCAATCCAAATTAAGCGTGAATTTCCCAAACTTTTTGGACTCGTTGCATAGCTTGGATAGTGCGATTGCTTGCGGAGCAATAGGTCGTCGGTTCGAATCCGATCGGGTCCGTTAATCTTTTTGCCATGAACCATCACATGCAATCCAAATTACATCGCTAATTGAAAATTCAAGCCTGCAAAAACATATGTCTTTACAGGTTTCTTGAAGATATTTGTAATTCTTTTTTCTGATATTTATCCATATGGAAAGACGATTTTCGTGAGTGGTAATTGTCTGGAGTTTTTTATACCTCTCTGATTCTGTTATATTGTGAAGCATGCAAAAGACTATTTGAATAATCCTCGAACCATAAAACTTGAATCTACATTAGACGATGTCTTAAAAAAAATAATCGATGAGAAAAAAAGTAGACTTTTAGTCACTGAAAATGACAAAATTACAGGTCTTGTAACTGAAAAAGATTTAGGATTTTTTCTGTTAACTGACAATACTGAAAGAAAACTAGAGGAAATTCCCTTATCTGAAATTGTTAAAAAAATTATATCTGTAGATGAAAATGCTGGATTAGATCAATGTGCTAACATTATGTTAAAAAATGGAATTGGATCTTTGGTAGTCACGTCTCATAATAATATAGTTGGAATTTTAACTAAAACAGATCTTGTAAGATATTTTACAAAATCTCACCCTGGGGAAAAAATTGTAGGCGAATACATGTCTCCTTATTATGCTTGGATGTATTCTGATACTCCTCTTTACAAAGTAGTCCTAAAAATGATTGAACAAAAAATTTCTAGAGTAATATTACGAAATCATGATGAAATGCCTGTTGGTATTGTAACTTTTAGAGATTTATTCAAACTTGCACTTGATCTAGGTCGACAAGAAGATGTGCTTGATAACACTGATCCTGCCATCTCTGTAATATTTCCTAGAAAGGGATTCATCTCCGAATCTGGTTTTGGTGGTAGTACAAAGATTGAAGAAATAATGAGCAAGGATATTGTTTCTGTAGATTATGATGATGATTTGGCAAAAACAGGAAAAATGTTACTTGATAAAAATATCAATGGTGCTGGTGTTTTGTCTGGACATGGCAACATTATTGGAATAATCAGTAAAACTGACATTGTCAAAGCACTGGCATTTCTGAAATAATCTGAGATTGGGGTTTTTGGGACAGAAATTCTGTGTTTTCATCTAAAACTCTAATAATTCCACATTTCTAATAGATTCATTGGATTATGACAAATTTTGCTCTCAAATTTTAGATGCAGAACCTAAAATTCGATTTGCAACAGTCTATGACGAATGGGCAAATAAGATTGGGGGTGGGATGAGAGATGGTGTGGAAAACTTGCTTTCTCCACATGCTGAAAATGAACTAGTCAATATTTGCACACTTGATTGGAAAGCACGTAAAGATATGTCGAAGTGGCTTGGAAAAACAAAATACACTTTGGCCGAATATGATAAAGTAAAACGTTTTTCATTTTATCTTGGAGATGATCATTTGCTTCTTGTAAGTACTGAAAAAGATTGTGATACTGATGTCGTAGTTGATCAGGTGATTAGTCTATACTACAAAAATCAAAATTAGATATTTTTAATTAATTTCAATTAATTTTAATCGAATTACCTGCTATTCTCTTTGGAATTTTTATTTCTAATCTTCCTTTTTGAAATTTTGCTGTGGCTTTTTTGCTGTCAATTTTTTCAGGCAATGAGATTGATTTTTTAAAATATTCAAATTTTGTAATGGTTCCTAATTTCTCCTCTGAATATTTTTGTTTGAGTTTTGCTTCTACGTTAACATAGTTTCCATCAAAACTTACTTTGATGTCTTTTTTTCCAACCATTGGAAGATCAAATTCTACCATCCAATGGTTATCAAATTCCCTTAAACATGAAAGTGGTGATAATGTTTTATGTTCTATATCATCAAATAATGAACTAATTATTGGGGGTGTAATTCTGAATCTCAAATAATTGTCTTCCATATTATCACTTGTATATTTGTGGGACTCTTGTTTCCTTCCCCTGTTGCTGTTGTATTGCTCGTAGTGTTTCTTCCATTAATCTTCTATGTTGAATTCTAAGTTTTTCTATTCTATTTTGAATATCTCTTGTATCTACTTCTATATCTAAAATTTTTGCAAGTGTTACTATGGCAACAACAGATGCTTCAGGATCCGGAAAAAATGGGTGACATTCTGCATACAAAACTAATGCTGGAATTGTCGTTTTTCTGAACACTGACATTATTGCAGCATCGGTTCCAAAAATAGATCCATCCAAAAATTTTGGAATTTGATTATTGTAAAGTATGTTATCTAATGTTGAATGCGTAACTAATCCATAAATTTTTGGAGACTCTTTTTGTTGGTTTATTGTCTCCATTCCACTAACCATCATTATCTTTTTTATTGCATTTTTTTTACAAAATTCCAAAACTGCAAGTGCAAATCCTTCTGCCAAATATTGATTAAATGGAACATCTGAAATTATTATGAAAATGTTATTTTTATTGTAAACTCTAATTGGTGCTAGAATTTCTCCTCCCTCGACAAATAACGTTGGAGTAAGATCTGGGACCTCAATTTCCCCGATTTGTTTCATTTTGAGATGATGAATAAGATACGAAATAGAAAATGTTCCTACAAGACCATTGCTGGGAAACCCTATGAGCAGTGTATTTTCTAGTGTATCTGGCTTTGCAATTTTCATGTTTTGTTTTTCATACTAATCAACATTAAAAGAAAACCTCGATTATCAAAATTGAATATCGCATATTTCTCAAATCTGTTTAGATCATTTTTCCTGAATGTCTAATAGACAAAACAATACGCTTAATTTTGCATCTTTTTTACACTCTATATGATTAATCCTGAATTAATGGAACTGCTTGAAAAAAATGATATTTTAGACATCCTAACTGACTCCGTTGCATATCAATTACAAAAAATTAACAATGTTGAGAAAACAAATGAGGGCCGTGATTGGTATCAGGAATTACCTCAAATTGTGAAAGAAAAATTCGATAATTATAAAAAAGATTATGAAAACCTTGCTCGTATTTTGGCATTGGAACATGAGCAAGTCCACAACGAGATGAATAAAGGATATTACTATTGGAGATTGCTTCGTTCTGCTTGTACTACTTATAGAAATGATTTGGTAGAATATGACCAACAATTAATTCTAGAGTTTAATCTGCCTGAAACTGAGGCGATTTCTGATAATTCTGTCTTAAACGAGTGTATTGGTGTTTTAGACAAACATGCAATTGAAAAATAAATTTCTACACTCGCTTATTTTGGTTATGAATGAATATTTTGAATCTTTTTATGAGTAAACAACAAGATAATACTATGGAATTAAAATCTGAAAAATCCATCAAAGAATACCTAGAAAAATTACCTGATGATACAATAATCAAGTATTATCTTGATGTGGAATATAGCCCCTTTCCAATTCTAGTACTTGAAGAATATACAAGACGATTCAAACGAAAAACCAAAAATGAGATCATAAAGGATTTAAAATTGCAAACACGTCTTGCAAAAAAGAAAACTAAAGAATTAGGTACAATGGCAAAAAAACACAAATTAGTTGATGACGTTACACGACAAAAATCTGAAGAGATTTTTGAACATGCAAAGAAAAAAGGCTATAGTATAAGCGGAAAAATTGCCACCAAAGGTAGTATTCTTGGCTCTAGACTAAAAAATAAAACAAAATCTACTCTCAAATCTTCATCTAACAAAGATCTTGATTTGTTAAAAAAACTTGGAGATTTACAAAAAGCAGGGATTATCACGAATAAAGAATTTCAAGAAAAAAAGAAAAAAATCCTATCTAAAATCTAGTTTTGTTCTCTAATTTTGAGATTATCTTTTAATACTTCTTACAAATAACACATGTAGATAATTTTGGTTCAGTTATATCTGACCCTGAAACTTTGTCTGTGATTGATTGGCCTGTTCTTGGTGTATTTGCAGAATTAGACAAAGGAATTCCTATTGAATCAGTAAATGCATTTGAATCTGCACTGAACCAAGCTGGTGTAGAAAATCAAATTCTCATCTATGATGGAGTTGATCATGCTTTTGCTAATCCTTCTGGGGAACGATTTGCTCCTGAAGCATCAAAAGATGCATGGGCTCAAACTATTTCTTTTTTGGATTCTAATCTCAAATAATCTTTAAAGAGACCAAATTTTTTATGAATATCTTAAATATTGCAATTTCTTATGAAAATAATGGATAAATCTGATTTCAATTCTTTGCTAGTCCAAGATGTTATGACTAGGGCATTAATCACAGTGAAATTATATACTACTGCATTGCAAGTTGCAAAAATGATGGCAGAAAGTGGCATCGGAGCAGTATTTGTACAAGATAATGGTAATCCTGTAGGAATTGTAACTGATAGAGACTTTGCAACAAGAGTAGCTGCAAACAATTTACCCTTTGATTCTCCTGTGGGGAAAATAATGTCTTCCCCTTTGATTACTATCAATCATAATGAACCAATTTCTAGTGCAGCAGAAAGAATGACTAGTAAAAAAATTAGAAAACTTGCAGTTACTGAAAATGGGAAGATTGTAGGAATTCTTACTTCTACAGATTTAGTTACACAATTGACAAAATAATTAGAATGTTTTTGTTTTTCTAAGAAATATTGTAACTGATGCCATATAACATCCTGTAGATATCACTTCAGAAATTAAAGATGCTTGATATGGCTCTATTCCAACCTCAAGAAAATAATACAATGTGGGCCAACGTATTCCAAGATATATTATTTCACCAACTCCAAATGATGAAATCAAAGCCAGTAATTCTTTTTTAATTAAATTTGATTTCATGGATCTATACCGTTCTATGTTGTCCCAGTAAAATAACACTGAAAAAATACCAAAATAAATTACATATCCAATAACAATCGTGATTGTTGTATTGAGATAATTCTCTTGGTCTGCTAATAACTGCGATGCAATTGCAGATAATGATGCTGAAATTACAAAACATATGAGAAAATTTCTGTTAATTTGTAATAATTGTGGATTTAGCTTCATGTATTCTCTACGGTAACTGTTATTTTGATTCATCTCATAAATCAAACTATGAAAAAAAGATGTCAATGGGCAAAAGATGAGCCAAATATCACATATCATGACACTGAATGGGGAATTCCAGAACACGATGATCAAAAACTATTTGAGTTTTTGATATTGGAAGGTGCACAAGCTGGCCTTTCTTGGACTACTATTCTCAAACGCAGGGATGGCTATAGGGATGCATTTTCTAATTTTGATGCTAAAAGAGTGTCAAAATTCACCCAAAAACATGTGGAAAAACTGCTTCATGACGAATCAATAATACGAAATAAACTGAAAATTTCTTCTGCAATAAACAATGCACAAATGTTTCTTAAGATCCAAGAGGAATTTGGCTCATTTGACAAATACTTGTGGGCTTTTGTAAATAACAAACCCGTCAAAAACAAATTCAAGAAATTATCTGATATCCCTCCTTCTACTGAAATTTCTGAAAAATTAAGCCTAGATCTAAAAAAAAGAGGTTTTAACTTTGTAGGCCCTACTATTTGCTATGCCTTTATGCAAGCAATTGGAATGGTAAATGACCATACTTCTGAATGCTTTTTGTATAAAAAATAATTTTTAAACCGGGATAATTCTATAAAATCATGGCAGAAGGAAAATTTGCAACATCTGTGTCTTGCATGGATGGACGAATTCAAATCCCTTTGAACACTTGGATAAAGGAAAATTTCTCTGTAGACTATGTAGACACCATAACTGAACCTGGTGTAGACAAAAATATCATAAATGTTCTTGAATCCGTCAAAAATAAAGTTGGGATTTCAATCAATGCTCACAAATCTGAATTAGTTGTGGTCTCTGGCCATTATGATTGTGCTGCAAATCCTGTGTCTGATGAAGAACATATTGCTCAAATCAAAAATACGGTGCAAGTAATTTCTTCATGGAATTTGAATGCCAAAGTCATCGGTGTATGGGTCGATGGTTCATGGAATGTTAACACCGTATAAAAGAATGAATTCAAAACTATCTCAATTTTCTAAGACTGCTGGACCTGGAATATTATTTGCATGTACAGCAATAGGTGTGTCTCATTTGGTGCAATCGACTAGGGCTGGAGCAGATTTTGGCTTGATGATGTTGGGGTTTGTTGTATTGGTTACTTTACTCAAATATCCTTTCTTTGAATATGGTTCTCGTTATGCAAACTCTACACAAACAAGTATCATTGATGGATACAAACAACTTGGAAGGCCTGCATTATGGTTATACTTTTTGCTTACTGTTTCATCTATGTTTTTTGTAACTGGCGCTGTAGGGTTTGTGACTGCAGGATTTTTTGAAAATCTTTTTGGCATTGATTTTCTTGGGGAGTGGACTGTGATTATTTTGTTTGCAGTATGTGTTGGAATTTTAGCAATTGGAAAATATAACCTACTTGATAGTCTGATTAAAATTGTTGCCATTGTTTTGTTAGTGTCTACTGTTTCAGCATTTTTACTTGCATTGTATAACGGACCAATATCTCCAATATCTGGTTTTGAGCCAAAAGATCTCTGGGATGTTTCTGGAATCTTTTTCTTGCTTGCATTGATGGGATGGATGCCAACAGCAGTTGATCTATCAAGCTGGAATAGCTTATGGACATTGGAAAGGATAAAGCAAACAAACTACAAACCAAAACTAAAAGAAACTTTGTTTGAATTTAGACTTGCATATCTAATTACGGGGATTCTTGCAGTCATGTTTGTTGTACTTGGGTCTTTCATTTTTTATGGCTCTGGTGAAGAATTACCTAATAACAATTCTCTATTTGCACATGAGATTGTTACGTTGTACACTGATACGATTGGGGATTGGAGTTACATTATCATTGCAGCTTCTGCATTTACTGTGATGTTTGGAACGATCATTGCAGTTTTTGATGGATATTCTCGTTCTTTACAAAGAACTATTGAATTGATTTTTACAAACAAAGAGGAAAAAATACGCACAAGATTTCGTACATTCTATGTGTTTTTCTTACTTTTGATTTCTGTAGGTTCTCTTTTGGTGATTTTTCAATTTGGAAATAATCTAAAAGAACTGGTAGATTTTGCAACTGTTTTATCTTTTGTAATTGCCCCGATAATTGCAGTTTTTAATTTTAGATTAGTGACTGGAAAATATCTTGATGAAAACCATCATCCTTCTTTAGGATTAAAGATTCTCAGTATTTCTGGAATTATTTTCCTTGTTGGATTTGCAACAATATTTGCAATGTTAAAATTTAATTTATTTTCATTATGATTCTTTGTTATTACATGCTGATTTTTTACAAGATTTTTTTCCAGTTTCGCTTTAATGTGAAACTGGCTTATTCTCTATGTGTTCATGTTCAAACATTTTGGATCATGGAAAATAATGTAAAATAATGGTTTATGCTCTGATTGGATTCAATTCTTCTTATGTTGATGCTTTACTAGTGCTCCTTAACAATGAGTTGTAGAAAGTTATTTTAACAGAGAAAGTCAAGTAAAACTGAACATCATGAAAATTTCAAAAAACATGGAAAATGCACTAAACAATCAAATCGCATTAGAGGCAAACGCATCAAACAGCTATCTTTCTATGGCATCCTGGTGTGAAATCACTGGATATGAAGGAGGAGCTAGTTTCTTTTATGCCCAATCTGATGAGGAAAGAACACATATGCTCAAGATTGTTCACTATCTGAATAATCTCGGAGTGCAGGCAATCATTCCTTCAACAAAGTTACCTGCAAGTAATTTCAAGTCTTTGGAATCTATCTTAAAGACTGCCTTGAACAGCGAACAGTTGGTTACTGCAGCAATCCACAAGATGGTTGAAATTGCACAAAAGGAAAAGGATCATTCAACATCTGTCTTCTTGGAATGGTTTGTAAATGAACAAGTTCAAGAAGAAACAAAGTTTGAAACTTTGATACAAAAGTTTGATCTAATTGGACGAGACAAGCTTGCAATTAATGAAATAGATAAGATACTGGCAGCTGATGCTATAACTCCTGCTGATGCTCCTGCTTAGAATCTTTTTTTCTAAAATAATTAATACCACATTATTTTCAATACCGTCATGACTGTAACTGTAACAAGAAAGCCTGGTGGCATTACTCAATTATTCAATACTGAAACCGGCCGTGTTACCTACAAGTGTAAGGCCGAATCAGGATACATGCAAATTGATGCATTTGGAGGAATTGTAAAATTTACTCAAAAAGGAGCAATGGCGACAGTCACAGGACACATTACCTCCCTTGAATCTTGTGATGTTTTAAAGAAAGATCATTCTGAATACAAACAAGCATTATCTGCAATTATATCTGCCCATAAAGAATTTGCACAAAGTGTTTCTGATTCATATCAAAAAGAAATTCAGAAACTAGAACATGAATTATCTGGACTTTGATTTCATCCATAAATCATACAATGTTCACATTCACAAACATCTTGTTCTTTTGATTTTTTTAGACATTTTTTATGCTGTCCTGCTTGACACTGTACACAAATTTCATCAAGATTATCTACTGTTGTGTATTTTTTTGATTGATCAAAACCAAATCCTCCGTCTTTTGGACCTACCATGTTTTTATTGAATCGAGGTTCTATTTCTACTTCACTAATTGATCACAGACTTTATCTTGTCTTGCAAATCTTTCTTATGTGTTTCAATGATGCCTCTAATTTCAAAGGTATCTACATATCCTCCAACTGAAGCGCGTGTTGCTTTGAGTAAATAATGCAAGGATCCTTCCTCGATTTTTCCAACATAGTATCCGTAAAGAAAATCAATCTCATTTTCACACTTCCAAATTTGTTTAATTGATGGAAATGTCTGTTTTATTTCTGAAGGTATTTCTTGAATCCTTCTCTTGATGTATTGATCAAGTGATTTCCTAATTGTTGAATCTTGTAACAAATTGAATTCTCTTTGTTGAGGTTTGCTTTAGTCTTTTTTGTCTTTGTTTTCCCCAGGCTTGTCCCACATATGCATTGTGCCTCTAACCATAAACGAACCTACAATTATGGCAACAAGTCCTGTTATTATGAATAAGAAAAATTTTCCGATATCTTTGATGCTTGCCACTGTGATTACTCTTCATCTTTCTAATTATAATAGTCTGGGGTAAGCAATTAGATTCAATAATGAGTTTGAGGAATTCTTTTCAAATGTCAAAAATTAAACAGATTGCTGCCTGGATTGCAATAATTGGCGGTGGGATTGCATTTTTTTTCTTCTCTATAGAGATGGCTGAATTCATGCGATAACTGTCAAAACTAAATATCCTCTATCTTAGAATGATGTTTGTGATTACTGAGAACATCAAAGATTTTCTTAATTTGCAAAAACTTGCCTATGTTGCTACTGTTTCACCTGATGGCAGGCCAAATATCTCTCCAAAAGGTACTTTGATTGGATGGGATTCAGAAACATTAGCTTTTGCAGATATTCGTTCCCCTGACACTATAAAAAATCTAAAAGAACACCCTGATGTTGAAATTAATGTCATTGATCCTCTTTCACGTAAAGGGTTTCTGTTTCAAGGAAAAGCTAGTATAGTTGAGGACGAATATGTATATGCAAAAATTCTAAACCATTATAGACAAAATGGAGTCAAAAGCAAGATAAATTCCATTGTTCTAGTTGCTGTTTCAAATGTGTCTGATGTGACATCTCCCTTGTATGATATGGGTATTTCAGAAGAAGAGATTAGATCAAAATGGCAAAAACATTTTGCAAATCTATGATTCTTTCACTGAATTAATATTTTGTTTTAATTTTTCCAGTTCTTTTTTTGTATTTTCATGTCCTTCTCTTTCTTTTTCTAATAATGTTTGAACTGTTTCTAATTCCTTTTGTGTGATATTGAGCTTTGATTTTAATGATCCTACAACTGCACTTGCAGCTTCAATAATTCCTGCAGAGCTTTTTTGGTTTTCATTGTTTATGCCGATGAATTCTTTTTCTGAAGGAGTCAAAATACTCGTATCTTCAAATGTGTCTTTCTTATCTAATTCATCTTTTGCATTGTATAATCTAGAATTTGCTTCCTCTAACTCTTTTTCAACTTCAACTTGTTGTTTTCTGATGTTGTGTAGTGTTGATTGTTCTTGTACAATTTGTTCTTTTAACTCCTCATATTTTTTTGTGAATTCTTCCAACTCTTCTTTGATTTTAGAATGTTCTCCTTCGGTTATTTTGAATTTATTGATTGATTCTGCATCTTTAATTAATTCTGCCTTTTTATTTTTCTCTTTGGTTTCTCTGTATTCTCGCTTGATGATATCCAATTCCATATTTTTTTGATTGATCTCTTTTTTTACCAGCATTAAATTGCCTACCATGGAATCATACTCTTCTTTTACTGAAGATATTTTTTGAGTAATTTTGTCTAATTCTTGTTGTTTTTCTCTGAATTCTTTTTGTAGGTTTTCTACCTCTGATTCAAGTTCTGTTTTGAGTGTGACTGCTTCACTTGCATCTTCTATTTCTTCTACTTTCTTTTTACCAAAAAATCCCATATCTCTATCCGTTTTTCTCCAAAAGATGAACCTATCTTTATGCTTTCTTTATCTTCCATCTAAAGAATTTCAGGTAAAACCCGATACTTCCGATAGCAATTCCAGATATCCATGCAATTGTGCCTAACCCTGCTTTGACTGTGCCTTCCTGTGGGGCAAGAAATAACAACAATGCTCCTAGGATGATTAATGCAAATCCTCCGCTGTTCTTTGATCTGTTGTGCTCTCCGTGAACCATGATTATGTATATTCTGAAAGTGTTTTTGCTACTTGTTTTCTTCCTATATCTGAAATGAACGGTCCTATTTTAGGCCCTCTTGAAGTTCCCAATATTATTTGGTATAATATTTTAAAGAAATCTTTTGGTTGCACATCATTTGATTTTGCAATTTGGTATATCGTATTTTGAATATCTTCTAGTTCTTTATCTCCTCCTAATTCGTCTACTAGCAATTTCAATGCCTTCTTTGTCGTGTCATCTAAATCAACTTGAGTTTTTTCTTGCTCATCAAATTCATCTGAATAGTTACCTCCAAGCTCAATGAGTTTTTCTATTTCAGGTTCCGGATTTTTTATTACTCCGTAATCTAGGAGTTTCTTCATCACTCTCTCACCTCTATTTTCTTTGAAGATCTTTGCTAATTCTACTACTAGTCTATAGTTTACATGTGTGCTTGATTGTTTTGGTGGGTTTAGTAGATTTACATATTCGTAAAGCCCTTTTGATTTTATCAATTTTGCTTGGTTATCTACTTTGATTCGTCCAAAGTAAATGTCTTCGAGTTCGTTATATTCTGCCATTAAAGATGGGATGTCGTCAAATCCCAATTCTCTTGCACCTGTAATCCTTTTGTATAGTAATAACAGAATTGATTTTGGACTTCCAAACTCTAACCATTTTTGGGCAGTAATTACATTGCCAAGTGATTTTGAAATCTTTTTTCCTCCTTTATCTAGAAACATTTCATATTTTACATGATGTGGATGTGGAAATCCTAAAATTTCATCTGCAACCCAGTCATTCACTTTAACTGAATCCATTATGTCTTTCCCATATGCTTCAAATCTGATATCAAATGCAGTCCATCTTGCAGCAAACTCTACTTTCCAAGCTAATTTTCCAAGGTCTTTTTCAATATCTGCCTCGCCTACATGGCCACACCCTTTGACTTTTTTTGAACCAATTTCTGTATCATGACATGAGTACTTTACTTTCCTTTCATCTGAAATATACTCTGTAGCTTCTGCTGTGTAAAGATGATTACAATTTGCACAAACTGGAAAATATGGTAAATATTTCTGATATTTTTCCTGTCCTACTAATTCTGAAATTTTGTCTCCGATTTTTGTGCTATTTTGTAATATTATGTGGATTTGATCTTTTAGTAATCCTTGTTTGTATGTGTCAACTGCTCTTCTAAATTCGTATTTTATTCCAACCTTGTCTAATCCTTCTAATAGAATACTGCTCATGTGCATTCCGTAGGAGTCATGACAACCGTAAGGATCCGGGATGAGTGATACTGGTTTTGCAATATGTTCTTCTAATCCAAACTCTTGCATGCCTTCTGGAATTTTTCTTAATCCGTCCAGGTCATCTGAATAAGCAATTAATTCTGACTTGTATCCTAGGTTTTCCAGTGCAAGTTTTACTCCGTATGCTCTAACTGCATCACCTAAGCTTCCAATATGTGGAATTCCAGATGCTCCCAAACCACTTTCTACTCTTAAAAGTTCAGTGTTTCTTCCAAGAGCCTTTTCACGTTCTAATAATTCTGAAGCTAACTTGTCAATCCACGTTCCTTTCCCTATGATGTCTTGCTCTGTCATTTTTCTCACTAGTTCAACGATTTGGACATGTATGGCCCATATAACGAATACCCTAATTTTTGATAATATTCTCTTGTACCTACAGCACTGATTACTAGAATTTTTTTTGCATCGAATTCTTCTTTAGATATTTTCTCAGCTTCTTTCATCAAATTCTTTCCTAATCCTGAATGTTGAATCTCGTCTTCTCCTTTTTCTCCAATCTTCAATGATTTTCCATAAACATGAATTTCCCTCACAATGCATGTGTCTTGATCAATTTCATCTCTATGTGCGTCAGCACTGGGTTTTCGTAATCTCAAAAATCCATAAATCGATTCATTTTTGTCCTCATAAGACAAGAATACTTCTTTTCCTCCTGATGAATCGTAATCAATTCGGTTTAGTTTTACTTCGTTGTTTGATTTTCTATTTGATAACCCTGCCTCTCTACATCTGATACATTTACAGGATAATCCTAGTTTGGCAAGATTCTGATGCACAATTTGTCTTAAATTGCCTGATTTGGGACCTGCGATGATCTCTTTAGGTGATATTTCTCTTTGAACTCTCATAATCCTTACCCATTTTGGAATATCTTTTTTAGCTTCAGTTAGAACTTTGATCATGGCTTCATCAGAATATGGGGTGTATCTTCCTTGTTTGTATTCTTCATAGAGCGGTGTATTTTCGATTACAAGTGAAGGATAAATCTTCAACATGTCTGGACGTAATTGTGGATCTGAAAATAATTTTTTAAAATCTGCAATGTCTCCTTCTGGTGTCATCGTTGGTAATCCTGGCATCATATGTGCGACAATTTTGTACCCTGCATCTTTTGAAATTTGAAATGATTCCACCACATCGTTATAATTATGACCTCTGTTGACTATTTCATAAACCCTTTCTTGTAATGATTGAACGCCGATCTCTATTCTTGTAATTCCGTAGCTTAACATTAGATCAACATGTTCTTTTTTACAATAATCTGGCTTTGTTTCAATTGTAAATCCTACGTTTCTTATCGATGCATGTTCATTGTTTGATTTTGCCTCTTCCAAATCTTTTGAGTCTGTTCCGTTAAGCGCATCATAACATGATTTGATGAATTCTTTTTGATAATCTTTTGGCATGAAGAGAAATGTTCCTCCCACAATCACTATTTCCATTTTGGATGGATCATGTCCAAATGCAATCAGTTTTTCAATTTTTGATGTGATTTGTAATTTAGGATCAAATTTGTTTTCTATTGCGTTTAGTGATGATGGTTCTTTTCCTGTGTAACTGTTTGGTGAATTAAATTCAATTCCTCCTGGGCAATATGTACAACGTCCGTGTGGACATGCATATGGTTTTGGCATTAGTGCAACTACTGATACCCCTGATGCTGTTTTGGCAGGTTTTCTTAACAATACTTTTTTTAATTTATCAAAATCTCCTTTTTTTGCCATTGATAGAATTTCATAATTTCTAGGAATTCTTTCAAGTGAATATTTTGTGCAAATTTTTATAATTTCTTCTTTTACTTGTTTTTTACTAGGTTCTTGAATTGTAAGCAAATTTTTTGTAATCTCGTCACATGCTTTGGATACAACAGGGTCTAGATTATTCATGAATAGTTATACTGTTTTGGACATAAATTCGTTAAATAATTTGGCATAAATGATAACTATCTACGCCTAACTATTTTTCCTTTTGAGTTAGCTGGCTTTTTCTTTGCTACTGTCTTTTTAGCTGGCTTTTTCTTTGCTACTGTCTTTTTAGCTGGCTTTTTCTTTGCTACTGTCTTTTTAGCTGGCTTTTTCTTTGCTACTGTCTTTTTAGCTGGCTTCATATTTTCTTTAATATTTTTTAATTCTTCAATTTCTTCTTGGATGACCTTAATTTCCTCATGAATGTATTTTTGAGGATTTAATTTTGATTGTATGAAATCGACTATTTTTAAATAATCTACCCCTTTATCTGTACGAACCAAAAATAATTCATTAGAGCTTATTGGAACACTAATGATTATTGCTTTTTCAAATTCAGTAATTGCTGATTTTTCTTTACCTATCTTATATGCTAAATTCGTATAGATGTCTCTCTTTTGTATGGCATAATGAATTGACATTTTGCTATTGTCTCCAGTTAGTAATTGCTCTACATTTTCTTTGTATCCTCCATGAACAATCTCTCCTTTGACATTTACCACTGCTGCAAATTTTATCTCTGGCTGCATATTGAGAACTTGTTTTGTTAGTTCTTCATAGTCAACAGTCAATTTTTTCACCCGTTATTTCCATATGCTTGTCTTTTTGCAATAATTTTCGTATATAATTTAAGATGTTTTCTACTCATTCTGGTTTTTGTTCTATTTCTTTTGATGAACTATCTCCACTTTTCTGTTCTTTCCGGTATTCCATTTTTAACCAAATTGGTGTGATGATTGTGGTTACTGCTACCATGATTACAATTGTGGAATATACTTCTGATGTGAGAATTCCTGCTGTGACTCCTACTCCCGCAACAATTAATCCGACTTCTCCTCTTGAAATCATTCCTATTCCCACTCTCATTCCCTGTGCTTTGTTTTTCAAGAAGAACATTGCAGGTAATCCACATCCAAATAACTTTGTAACAATTGCAACAACAATTATCACTCCGCTTAACATCAAAATATTCAAATCTACTGCTCTTAGGTCTACTTGTGCTCCAATAATTGCAAAGAATAATGGTGCAAAAATCAATCCTATTTTTCCAACATAGTTCTCTACCTTTTCAAATACTTTGGTAGTAGAAAGGGCCATACCAACAGCAAACGCTCCTACAATTGGTGACAGGCCTATGGATCCTGCAAGTGCTGCTGCCCCGAAGAACGACGCAGTGGCAATACCTTCAACACTCCCTTTTGCTTTCCATAATCTTGGAGTGATTATTTTTGGGATTACGACCACTGCTACCACTAACATTATTGCAAAGAATCCTAATACTTGTAAAATTGTAATCATTATCTCTGAAATATCGATGTTATCTACACCTCCATCGGATCCTGCAATTGATGATACGACTGATAATACTGCAATTGCTAAAATGTCATCTACTACTGCTGCACCTATGATCAATCTAGCTTCTGGTGCTTTGATTTTTCCAAATTCACTTAGAACCTGAATTGATATTGCAATACTGGTAGCTGTAAGTGCTGTTGCAATAAGCATTGATTGTAATGCGTCAAATCCAAACATCTGAAATACTGCAAGCCCTGCAAAGAATGGAACTACTACACCTAATGTCCCGACTGTAAATGATGCTTTTCCTCCTTTGAGAAATTCCTTTGGTGTCATTTCTAATCCTGCCATAAACAAAATAACAATTGCTCCCATTTCTCCAAGGATTTTGATTTCGTCATTGATGTGAAGTAGCTGTCTTCCATCTACTACGAAGAATGCTCCTAGTGCAAATGGTCCTACGATCATCCCTGCTAGCAATTCTCCTAACACAATTGGTAATTTCAATCTCAGGAAAAGCTCTGCCATTAATTTGGCTGCAAAAAGGAGAATGCCTACCCCGATAATGGTTTCAATAAATTGTGCCTCTGCCATCTTTTCCTAATTAATGCTAGGAAATCTGTCATATAAGGTGATATTGTGTTGAAAATTATTTTATTGGGGTATTAGTAATAATTTTAATTACAAAAACTGAAAATCCAGCCTATACAACACGATCTCTGAATATGGAATTGGCCTCATATCTTATTTAGCAGTCTGTTCAATTACATTTATGATCAATTTGAGTGAATTACGTGTTTGCAAATCTTGTGGAAATGTATTTGCTAAAAAAACTGGTGTATCTATCATAACAAGCTGTCCTCACTGTGATGGGGGCAATTTTGACACTGTAGTAATCGACGATGTCTAGAATCTCTATTGAATGACAAATATTTTTAATGCTAGATGAGATATTTTGATATGAAATTCAAATTTTCTGCAAATGATAGGGAATGGCATCAAACACTGCTTAATGCCTTTGAAAACATACTAAAAATGAAAATCCAACCAGTACTCGTTTATGATCGAAAACATTTTTCAAACTATGTCTATAAAAATAATATCAAACCCCATGAAGTTTGGGCCGAGTGTATCAAAGAGTGTGGCACCATATGGCTAAACCCTCATCTTGCATCAGAACCTAAAGTTGAAACTGTAAATACATTATATCATGAATGTCTTCACATAAAATATCCTGAAAAATCTGAGCGAGAAATAAGACAATTAGCTGATAAAATAATCCCTGTTGCAAAATCTCTAACTTCAAAGAAAACCAAATTTGATATTATTCATAGGCACTAATGATAAACTACTCTTAGGTTTATTTATCATGAATAAAATTGGTTTCTATGTATAAGACAATTCTTGTCCCTCATGCTGGCACTGGCGGTGGGGATATAGCTCTAGAGCATGCTATGTTTATTGCGAAGTCTTCATCCTCTGATATTGTGTTGTTGCATGTAGTTGAAGAAATTCAGCATCCTCCATCATTTGCACTGTCCTCATCTGAACGAAAAAGACTATTCAAAGATATCAAATCTGCTAATGAAGAAATTAGACAAGAAATGATTCCTGAAATGGAAAAACGAATACAGATTTGTAAAGAAAATGGGGTTAAAGCCCGTTTGAAGGTGATTATTGGTTACGCCTCTGAAGAAATTCTTCAAGCAATAAAAAAAGAAAATGCTGATCTTGTTGTTATGGCAAAGAGAAGAAAACTGAAAGGTCTTAAAAAATTGTTAACTCTTGGTAGTGTTTCACGAAAAATCGTTGAGAGTACAACATGTCCTATTTTGTTGTTAGATATAGGAAAATAAGATGACTGAAACATTTGATCATATTTTAGTACCATATAACGGGTGTGCCGGAAGTCAAAAAGCATTCAAAAAAGCTGTAATGTTATCTAAAGTCATACGATCAAAAATTACTGTTTTAACATGTATAGAGGAACGTTCTACTTTTGGACTATTCAAAACTAAAACTGACAAGCAGGAATTGGAAAAAGAACAGAAATCTGTGGTGAATAATCATCTTACTCTTGAAAAATATGCAAAAAAGTATGATGTGTCTCCTGTGTTTAAAATTATTAAAAATGATATAGCTGCACATGCTATTCTCGAATATGCAGAAAAACATGGGGTTGATTTGATAATTATGGGAATGAGAAACAAAATAAAATACGAAAAAATGCATTATCCTAGCACTATCGAAGATGTTTCCAAGAATTTCCGCGGCGCAGTTTTGATTTTGAATTAATTCTGCTTATTTTTTAATGAATGATAGTTTGATTAACTTAGGCAATTTTTATTGAATTTACAAAAACCCCTTTTTTGGAAATGATTTGTCCTATCTCCTGACTTGATATCTTGTGTTTTTTGAATATTGATTTGATTTTACTTGTTTGGTCTTTTGGTGCTACTACACAAAATCCTACACCCATGTTAAACGTCTTGTACATTTCTTCTGGTTTTACTCCTTGTTCTTCAACGAGTCCCATGATTGGTGGAATTTTTGGCAAAGAGTCTATTTCATAGCCTATGTTTTTGAGGCGTAATAGTTTGGTAAATGCCCCTCCTGTAATATGTGCAAATCCATTGATTTTACATTTTTGATTAATTTCGAGAACTGGGTTGGTATAGATTTCTGTAGGTTTGAGTAATGCGTCTCCTATGATTCCTACTCCTTTGACTTTGTCCTTGACAGAATATTTTGAAAGTAGTGCTTTTCTTGCAAGTGAGTATCCGTTTGAATGAATCCCTGAACTATCTGCTCCAATAATTACATCTCCTGCTTTGATTTTATTTCCAAGAACCATCTCTTTTTTTTCCAACAGTCCTACCACCATTCCTGCCAAATCAAATGCAAATCCTTTACCTTCTATCACATCTGGCATGATTGCTGTTTCTCCTCCGACGATTGGCATTGCTGATTTTTTTGCACCTGTTACTAATCCTTCCACAATTTTTTTGAATATCGTCACATCGTTTTTGTTTGCAGCAATATAATCCACAAATGAAATTGGGGTTGCTCCAATACAGATTATGTCGTTTACATTCATTGCAACACAATCAATACCTATTGTGTTGTATTTTTTCATCATATTTGCAATTACTACTTTGGTTCCAACGCCGTCAGTATGTGTTGCTAATAGTTTTCCTCCTGGAATTTCTACGATTCCTGCATAATGACCAAAACCATGTGTCATCTTTGCTTTTTTCTGAAGTTTGTGAGTTGATGCAATTAATTTGCCTATCGCCTTTTGGCTTTGTTTGATTTTAGAAATATCTACTCCTGCTTTTTTGTAGGTTAAAGCCATAGTTTGTTGCGTATCTGATGTGAATAAAAGAATTTGCCCTGTATTTCGATCACATATACATTCCAACTGTCTCTTCTCTGTGCTCCATGTATTTCTGAGACAATTCACTGAATTCTGTGTTGATTCTATCTTTTTCTTTTTGTAATTCCGATGTGTCTATTTTCATATGATAAAATCGGTTTAGTGCTTCAATTAGTGTTGCAGCTGCTGCTGGATCTGAGATTGCGCTGTTTGCTTTTGCCAATAATGTTAGTCCTTGAATTTCTCTTACTAGGCACTCATTTAGTATGCCTCCTGGAATTCCTGTGATAAATCCTTGAGGGATCATACTGATGTTTTTTTCTGCCATTGTTCTTACTAGATCTTCTTCTGCAGCACAGTATGCTTTGTCATCATGCTCTGTGCTTGCAACTCCGTCTAAAATCACGATTTCTTTGGAGCCTTTCTGGGCCGCCCAATCTAAAATTGAAGATACTAATGTGTACAGTCCTTCCATTCTTAATGTTATTTCACAGATTATCGCACAAACTGTTCCTTCTTTGTTTGCATAAAATCGAAATGGATGTCGTAGTCTGCCTCTCATAAACACAGTTGATGGTGGGAGATATTTTGATCTCATCACTGCAATCTCAGTCATTTCTAATTCTGTGATGATGTGGTTGATTGCAACTGGTCCTACTAATCCTGCCCCAACAAATCCTGCAAAAATTATCGGACTGTTCAATTCAGTCTTTCTGATTTCATACACTTCAGCTTCTGGGAATTCCTTTTGCACTGCTTACGTCGATTTATTCTGTCTAATTACTTTACTGAGGAGATATTTGATGAGTTAATTGTGAAAAAAGAATGATGTTCATTATTTGATCTCTTCAATTCTTCTTTGCTTCTCCTGTAATATCTCCGACAATCTCTTCTAGCAAATCTTCCACTGTGATTATGCCTACTAATTTTTCTTGTTCATCTATGACGATTGCCATATGCATATCTTTTTTCTTTAATGCTATGAGGAGATTACTGATTCTTTCATTAGAGTATACAAAAAATGGTGTTCTGGTAATTTTTTTAATTATTGTTTTTTTACGTTCTCTTTCTGGAATTTTAAAAATATCTAATATGTGCAATATTCCTATAATTTTCTCTGATGTTTTATCAAAAACAGGCACTCTTGAGAATCCTCTGTCTTCTATTTTTGATATTACTTTTGATAGTACTAATTCCCCATCTAATGAAAAAACACTGTCTCTTGGAGTCATGACGTCTTGAATTGGCTTGTCATCAAATTCTAGTGCGTTCTATACGAGGTCTCTTTCTTCTTTTTCTATTGCTTTTTCGGCATATCCCATATCTACAATTTATTTAATTTCTTCTTCAGTAATTGGTTTGGGTCTTGGAGAATATCCTCCAGAAATCTTCAATATTGACATTGTAAGATATTCTAAAGCTTTTACAAATGGATACATTGCATAAGTGAATGCCAATAAGACTTTGCTGAATCTAAGTGATGCTTTTTCGGGATTAACATTACAATATGTTTTCGGCAATATCTCTCCAAAAACCAAAATCACAAATGTCATTATTCCGATTATTATCCCCACTCCCTGATTTCCCAGTAATTTTATTGCAACATCTGCTGCAAGTACTGATGATGCAACATTCACTAGAGTATTTCCTAGATTGACACTGGATGTCATCATGGCTGGATTCATTTTCAATTTGTAAAGAGGTGATGATCCTGGAATTTTTTTTCTATACAGTCTGATTACTCTGGAACGTCTAACTCCTACTATTGCAATCTCAAGACCGCTAAAAAGAGCGTAAAATCCTACAAGTATTACTATTGCGACTATCTCTATTTCTACAAATTCCATCTATTCATACTAATTCTCTGAAAAGTTAAATAATTTTCAGAAAATCATTCGTGAAAATATCTCCTTTGTAGTTTTACTGATATTTTGTTATTTTTATTTTATTATCATTACTGGTTTTTTTGATTTGTGGACCACCTTGTATGATACACTTCCTAACAATATTTCCCCTGCATGGCCATGCCCATGTGATCCTATTATGATTAATTCTATGCCTGTTTTTTTGTCTTCTGCATATTTGACAATTTGATTTCCTGGATTTCCAAATAGAATCTTTTTTGAAAAAGTTGTCTTGTTTTGCTTACATCGTTTTTCAGCGTTTTCCAAAATCTTCTGTCCTTGTTTGGTCATTTTTGCTTCATATCCTTGAGTAGATATTGATGAGAGTGGGTTTAGAAGATCATCTATTGGAGCAGGTGTGTCATCAGATGGCACCACAAAAACTCCTACAATTCTTGAATTTGTAAATTTTGCTAGATTTATTGCATAGTTTAGAGAATGGATTGAAAATTTTGAACCATCAAGTGGTACTAGGATTTTTTGCAATCTTTTTTTTGGAAGTTTATAGTCTGTCTTTTTTTCTATTTTTTTCACCATACTATTGTTTTCATACTTGCTTTTAAATTAAAATGACTATCGAAAATCATTCTTGAAATTATCTTTAACTAGCATTCTTGTCTCCTGTATTGAATCAACACACATAATCATTTTTTTGCATGAACAAATTCAACATGACTCTTCCTTTGTCGGTGATTGTGTAAATTACGTTTGCTCCTACTGCTTCTTTTTTGATAAAGTTGTAGTCTACACACAAGTGTAAATAATTCAAAAATGACTTTTTCATTCTTATCTTTGACTTTGAATACAAGTCAGAAAATGTCATTGGATTTCCTCTTAGTTGATATAATAATTTCAACAAAGATAGTGTGCTGTAGTCTTTTGTTCTTGCTTTTACTGCATCGAGAATTTGCTCGTCTCTATGTATTATAAAATCCTCGAATTGGTCTGCCACTTCTAGTGGCACATATGTTAGTCTTGCTCGCATCATACCGTATGGTACGGTACATTACCTTATTAGTCTTTAACTTGAGCTTTATTGATCTTCTCAGCTGGTTTTTTTACACCTTTTTGTGCCTGGATCGGCTATTTTTAGAATAGCTTGAATTGTTTGAATTGTGAAATTATAGCATATCATCTGGTTTAAACAACCAGAATCCATACACTTTTTGTGGAAATCGCAATAAGTGCAATTCTTACCGTTGTGGGATTGGTGATGCTGTGCTTTGGTGGTAATTGGTTAGTTAATGGCGGTGTTGCAATTGCAAAGAAATTTCGTATCAGCAATTTGGTAATTGGAATGACAATTGTTGCATATGGAACTTCTACTCCCGAACTTGCAGCAAGTGTTGCAGCGGCTGGAGAACATAGTGCGATTATTCTTGGAAATATTGTAGGTAGTAACATTGCAAACGTTGGGATGGTAATAGGCCTTGCTGCAATTCTTATTCCTCTTGCTGTAGGGAAATCTATTTTAAAAAAAGAAATTCCTATCATGCTTGGTGTTTCAATACTTTTAGTTTTACTTTCAATTGATGGGGAACTTTCTCCATATGATGGTGTTTTACTACTTGCTGGTTTGGGAGTGTTTGGATATTATACCTATAAAGATGCCATGAAGCAAAGAGAAGAAAACCAAGAGGAAATAATTCCAAGCACAAATAATGTTTATCTAAAGTCTGCTGGGTTGATTGGGATTGGTGTTGTTCTTTTGTATGTTGGTGCAATACTTACTGTTGACAATGCTGTAATCTTGGCAAAAGAATTTGGATTATCTGAGACAATAATTGGTTTAACTGTCATTGCAATTGGAACCTCACTTCCGGAATTAATCACATCAGTTATTGCAATCAGAAAGGGGCATACTGATATTGGTGTTGGAAATATCATTGGAAGTAATATTTACAATATCTTGATGATCATGGGAGTTGGTGCAGCTCTAGGTGGTGTGGTTGTAGGTGCTGATGTTTATTTTGATTATACAATTATGATTATTTTCAGTTTATCTTTGCTAATTGCGATAAAAACTGGATTTATTAGCAGGACAATTGGTATTTGTCTTACAATTGGATATGTTGCATATCTTGCAGTCACATTTTTCAAGTGATTTGTGCCTATATTTTGGGTTTAGATGGGGCTTACTGAGATATCTTCTGCCTTCAATGACGGCGTGATTGATGGTAGAGATGCCCACTGAATCACATTTCTTAGATTCTTTCCAATTGCAGAAATATTTTTCATCATTGTAGGTATGTTGTGAATTATTCTTACTGATCTTCCTGGGCCTATTATTTCCCCATTTTTGATTATTCTAATTCCACTTCTTGCAGTACATGAAAAGTCTCCTTTGATTGGATTTACTGCATATGTATACCACAATCTTCCCACTAACAATCCATGTTTTGTTTCTTTTATCATTTCTTCTTGTGACTGATCCCCTGGAATGACTTTAAGATTGTGTGGTGCTGCCATTGGAATTGGCTCTGCACTTCTTCCCATTGGTGATCCTGCACGTGATGCATTACCTGTTGACTGTTTTCCTTCTTTGTAACTATCAAAAAGATTTGAATATGTGTTTTTGAAAATACCTTTTTCTATCAGATTTCTTTTTTTTGTTATAATTCCTTCATCATCGATTGATTTTGTTCCAATTCCATCTGGGATGTGCGGGTCATCAATCAAACTAAATTGTTCAACTGCAATCTCTTTTTCATGATGCTTTGAAAAACAGCTTCTTTTTTCTGAAAATGTTTTGAAATTAAAATTTGCAGCCATCACAAATGCTAATATCTCTCCCACAGAATATGGTTCAAAAATTATAGAGTATGAATCTGGATTGATTTTTTTTGGATTAATAGATTCTATACACATTGTCTTTGCATCAGTTCCTACTTGTTCTGCAGAAAAATTTGATAGTGTTCTTCCATTTGCATATCCAATTCCTGATACTGGTGTTTCTCCATATTCTGATTCTGCATTAATCAATCCTGAAATGTATGTTGCTTTATCTTTAAAATTTAACCCGTTAGAATTCATCAATTCAAAATTTTCCGATACTATGTTAAGCGATCCTGTAATCGTACTTATCTTGTCGTTGATGGATGAATTAATCATGTTTTGTGCGATATCCATGCTTTTTGAGCCTGAGATCTGATCTAATTTCTCATCAAATGTGTCCTTCAACACTTTGTATTCTGTTTTATGTGGTAATCCTCTCCAAAATTCCCGCGTTTTGAGATTTGAAAATGTTTTAAATGCTGTATCTATTGTTTTTTCTATTTCTTCTTTGTTTGTTGTTTGAATTGATGCAATTTTTTTATCTTGAATTAATCTGATTCCAAAACTCTCGTCAAAATTTTGTTTGATTTCTGCAATTTCTGAATCTGTAATTCTGACAGTTGTGATTTTTTTCTTGACTTTTACAATCTCACATTCATCAATACCTATTTTCTTTGAATGCTGAAGTGCCTTTTCTAAGGCTGACAAATTATTGCTTCCTAGGATTTTTATAATTAAATTTATTTATTTTAATTAATTCTACATAAGATCCAAATTGTGTATCTGTTACAGCATCTAGTTTATCTTCCATTTCTTCATTACCTTCAAACTTTTTTATGATGTTGTACTTTGTATCTCTCTCTGCTGGGATTCTTCCCATTTCTTTTACCATTCTTCTAATTTCTTTTGGTCTTAATAATTGACCATATTCTGAACCTGCAGAAGTTGAGATGCTCTCGTTGATCAGAGTTCCTCCAAAATCGTTTGCTCCCCACATTAGTAGAAGCTGAGACATTTTTTGTCCTTCTTTTACCCATGACATCTGAATGTTGTTGATAAAATTGTTTAACATAATTCTTGCAATAGCATGAGTTAACAATACATCATTACCACTTCCTCCTTGTCTGATACCTTCATGTAATTCGTGTTTGTACATTGGAGCTTCGGTGTGGATGAAATTGAGTGGAACAAATTCAGTAAATCCTCCTGTCTCTTTTTGAATATCCCTTAATTTTGCAATGTGTTTTACTCTATCTTCGAGTGTTTCAACATGGCCAAACATCATGGTCGAAGTTGTATTGATTCCTATTTTGTGAGCACTTTTGATGACTGTTTCCCAGTCTTTTACGCTTATTCTTCCAGGAGATATTTTGTCTCTTAATTTTTGGTCCAATATTTCAGCAGATGTTCCAGGCAATGTGTCTACTCCAGCGTCTTTCATTCTTTTTAGAAAATCTTGGATTGAAACATTTGAGCGTGTGGCACCATACAAAATTTCTTCAGGAGAAAACCCGTGAATATGAATATCTGGAATCTCTTTTTTGATATCTTTACAAATATTTTCATACATATCTCCCTTCATATCTGGTGGCAGCCCTGCCTGGATACAAACTTCAGTTGCTCCTAATTGATAAGCTTCTTTTGCTCTACGTACAATTTCTTCATTGGGCAAAAAATATCCTTCTTCTTCTCTAAAGTCTCTACTAAATGCACAAAATCCACATTGTTTTATACAGACATTTGTAAAATTGATATTTCTATTAACTACATAGGATACAGTATCTCCTACTCTTCTTCTTCTTAATTCGTCTGCAACCAGGCCTACTAAGTGGAAGTCTATTCCTTTGGCATTAAACAACACCAATCCTTCATCTGCAGATATTTCCTTTTCTGATAATGCATTGTTTAGAATATCTGAAACTATTGGGTCTGCATTTTTTAAAAGTGAATCTATATTGATTGTCATTTCCAATACTCCTCTTTTACGAATCCATCCTCATTTTCAATTACTGACATCTTGTCTCTTAACTCTTTGCTAATTGAAGAAAAGTATTCTGGGTATACTGGGAACCTGCATTTCAAATCAAATCCTGCTTTTTTTGAATTTTCATCGACTTTGTTAATTTCAGGCCATGAAAATTCTGGATTTACAAAATCTGGAGTCAATGGTGATATGCCTCCCCAATCATTAATCCCTACTGATAAAAAACTCTGGTATGATCCGGGGGATAGATTTGGAGGAATCTGTATGTTCATCTGTGGCATGATGATTCTGGATAATGCGACTACTATCTTGAAATATTTTTCATCCGCTGATGGCTCGTTTCTCATTTTAGTATCTTGTTTTGGCTGGAAATTTTGTAAAATCACTTCTTGAATATTTCCATATTTGTCATTGAGTTCTTTTATTGCAAATATTGAATCAATTATCTCCTCAATTGTTTCTCCAATGCCTACCAGGATGCCTGTAGTCATTGGAATGTCTAGTTTTCCGGAATTTTCTAAAATTTCTAATCTTGCTTTTGGCCTTTTACTTGCTGCTAGATGATGCGGCATGCCTCTCTCTGTTAATCGTTCACTTACATTTTCAAGCATTACTCCCATTGAGATATTTGTTTTTTTCAATTCTTTCATCTCTTCATAATTTAGGTTACCTGCATTTGTATGTGGGAACAACCCTGTATCTAATGCAAGTTCTGAAGCATGAATTAGATATTCCACTGTGGTTTTGAATCCGTTTTCTCTTAACCAGTCCCGTGCTTCTTGATATTTTTGTTCAGGTTGTTCTCCTGTAACAAAAAGAGCTTCAACACACCTGTATTTTTTTGCAAGCAATAACAATTCTAAAATTTGTTGTTTTGACATCAAGGAAAGTTTTGTTTCTGTTGGCTCTGCTTTGTAGGTGCAATATGAGCAAGTATCTTTACAGAGATTAATAATATTGAAAAATGCTTTTTTAGAAAATGTAACTGTATTTTTTTTATATTTTTTTCTTAAAATTTGAGATGCTGAAAACAAATCATTTGGACTATCTATTGCTTTTTGGTAAATATCACTTACTTCTTGACGTGATACTGGTTTGTTTTCTAAAATATTGTTTAAACTCTCAGAATCAAAGATAAGATCGTGCAACAAAATAATTTCTTGCTAGGCAGTATTTATGCTTGTATCAAATTAATTTCCATTTGGTCTTTCTTGAAGCACAATTGTGATGTTTGTTGTTCTTCCATCTCTTAACACTTCTAGAACCATTTCATCTCCTACTGATTTTGCTCTTTGGAGATGAATCAAAATGTCGTCAATCTTTCTAACTTCTATTCCGTCTACTGCTAAAATTATATCTCCTCCCATTGGATAGTTTCTCCCATCAACTTCAATGGTTTTCTCTGATCCAATCAATCCTGCATTATCTGCTGGACTGTCTTCGACAACTGTGATGACTAAAAATCCTATGGCGTCTTTTAGATTCAATACCTCTGCCATGTCCGGATCAATATCTCTGCCTGAAATTCCGATCCATGGATGTTTGTATTCTCCTTTTTCTACTAATGTTGGAACAATTTTAGCTACTGTTTGTGATGGAATGGCAAATCCTACACCTGTAAATTCTCCTGTGGCTGATTGTATTGCCGTATTGATGCCGACAATTTCTCCCCGCATATTAAGCAGAGGTCCTCCTGAATTGCCTGGATTTATTGCAGCATCTGTTTGAATTACATCTGGAATGGAATATCCTGAACCTGATGGTAATAACCTCCCTAACTGACTAACAATTCCTGAAGTCATGGAACCTGATAATCCAAATGGGTTTCCAATTGCAGCAATATTCTCTCCTACTTTAAGATTTGAAGAATCTCCAATCAATAATGGATGCAGTAATGGTAAATCTGCATTAACTTTGATCACTGCAAGATCTGTATATTCATCGGTTCCAATAATTTCTGCATTATATGATCTGCCATCAAGAAATGTAACTACTACTTTGTTTGCATTTTTTACTACGTGGGCATTTGTTATGACGTGTCCTTTTTTATCAAACACAAAACCTGATCCTACTCCTCCTGTTACATCTTCGGATTCTCCTCTTTGGACATTTACTCTGACCACTCCTGGTTCTGATTTTTCAAAAATTTCAATCAATGACAAACTATTTGAAAATAATGGAGTTGCCTCTGCAATTACATTATTTGTGGATTCATTAGTTATACTAATTTCAGTATTCGATGATCCTGGTGGATAAATGAATAATACTGCAATAATTGCAATTGCTCCCATGGCTCCTATAGCCCCACCTACAAACATTCCTGATTTGTCCATGAGATTTTTTATTTCTTATTTTCTATCTAAAAGGATTACTATATACTGATTGAACTTTGAGTATGATCTTTCATAGAATAACTCCTTCCTCTCCAAGTAACTGATGATGATTTTTTGGCTTGTATTAACCCACTCAAAAATCCTAAAACCACCACCAAACTTCCAATGGGTGCAAATAATGCATATCTTAATTTTAATTCCAATCCTGTTTTTACTTCGATGATTGCTCCAATGTAAATTAGAATTGAAGCAATACCTGATGTCACACAAAGCAGTTTTGCAGATGTTGCTTCAACTGGGAATGTTAAAGATATTGCAAATATTGGAAATGGAACAAATAGCAAAAATGTGACTGCAAAAAATATGCCGATTGCTATCTTGCTGCTTTGAAGATACAGTGGAACCATTAGTCGTTTCAATGCATTCCATAAAGTATCTTTATCCCGTGCCCAAATAGCTTCAACCAGATGCTCAGCACGTACCATTTTCATTTTATATCCTAACTCTTTCACTTTTTTCCCTAGTGCTCCATCTTCAATAATTTCATGTTTTACGCCTTCATGCATACCAATTTCCTGATATGTTGTTTTTTTCAAAATGAAAAAACTGCCAAAAAAATATCCTGTTTTCTTTTTTGGATTGTTAACATTTAGTGCTGAAAATCTAGTATGTAGAAATGTAGAGATCATCGGAAGTGTGATATTTGTCCAAAAATCAAATGTAAGCATTTTTGGAATTGCCGATAATGCATCTAAATCAAAAGAATTCAAATGAGATACTGCAAGTGTAATGATGTTTTTTGCATGTTTGGTATCTGCGTCTGTAAATAACAAAAGTTCTCCTGTGGATTTTTTGTAACCTTCCATACATGCCCAATTCTTCCCCATCCATCCTTCGGGTTTTGGTTTTGCAGAAACTGGAATAATTTTGGGATACATGTTTGCATATTTTGAAATTATGTCCCACGTTGAATCTTCTGATGAATCATCAATTGCAATGATTTCATAGTTTTCATAATCTTGTTGAATTAGAGAATCTAAACATTTTCCAATAAACTCTTCTTCATTTCTAGCTGGTAAAATTATCGATACTTTGTGATTTGATTTTGATTTGTTTTCAAATCTGTCCAAGTATGGTGTAAATCTAAAAGAATCTGTCATGGTTTTGATAAGAAATATCCATGCTCCACAAATTCCGATTAAAATTGCAACTATGGAATAATTAAAAATATCTGAAATCAAATCCATGAAAACTATCTCTCAATTTCTTCTTTGATGCTTTGCATGGCCTGCTCCGTCCCACTTTTGATATGTTTCTTTATCATGCCTGTAAACATGCCCATCATACCAGTTAGTTTGATATCCCAATGTGTTGTGAGTTTAGTTTTTTCACCATTGGATGCAAGTGATATGATTTTTTTACCATCAATGATTCCTTTGGTGAATATTGCTTCAATTTTTTCTTTAGGTTGAATTTTGACTTCTTGTAAGCATTTTTGGTCTCTGAATGCTATTGTCACTTCTCGTTTGACTATGTCTGCTTCTTTGGAAATATTTCTTACTTCTTTGGTTCCTTTCCAAAATTTTGGCTCGTTGTCGATGTCTGATACAACATCCCAGACTTTGTCAATATTTGCATTAATCTCAATTTCAACATCTATTGTAGCCATGTTCTACAACCATTTGTGTCGCATTAAATATATTAGATTCCCATAACATCTCAAATAGACTGTGATGGGTAACATGCCTAAAATCCGGAACATTAACTCCAGTTCCAATGGCGTTTGCCATTCTTCCGTCACAGTCACTTAAAATTTGAAAGAAAATGAAACCCACAAAATACATGCCAAAAATTGAAACCTTGGATGGTGCAGGTTTTTGGAAAAATGCCTATGCTCATCAACGAGGAAAATTATTGAATAAAGTCAACGTTCCTGAAGATCAAATTGTTGAACTAGTTAACAAAAAATACATGGAACTCCCTGCCGCTTTAAGATATGAAATTGAAACTAGTGGTATTAACAAAAAAGATTTACAATGACATTCGAAATTCATTTTAACGGGAAAAATTAGAGGTTAACATGTCTACAATATCTTATGATGATTTTGCAAAATTAGATCTTAGGGTTGCAAAAATTATTTCAACTGAACCTATTGAAGGTAAATCTCGAATAATTAAAGGCACAATTGATTTGGGTAATGATGATCAACGTGATGTAGTTATTGGTGGTGCACAATACTTTCAACCTGAAGACATTGTGGGAAAAACAGTGATTGTCCTTGCAAATCTTGAACCTAAAAAAATGGCTGGTATAGAATCAAATGCAATGCTATTGGCAGCAGATGTTGATGATAAACCATTTTGGTTGACTGTTGCAGAAGATGTTCCTTTAGGAAGTCCAATCAAATAATTAATACAATAAAAATTAAAAATTTATGAAAATAGGTTTTGACTTATGATGTCAATCATAAATCATTAATTCTTTTTCTTCTAATAATGCATGTAGGTTATTTACAGAACGATATACATCTGGTTCTTGTTTAGCCCCAGTACACACTAACTTTCCTGATGAGAAAAGCAAAATCACTGTCTTTGGGTCTAGCATTCTATGGATAAGTCCTGGAAATTGTTCTGGCTCGTACATACTTCGTGGCAGTGTTCTTGCCGCTTGCTCTAAATGGATTTTTCCACCCAGATTGATTGATGCTACAATATTTTGAATTGTGACTACGGCATCTTTTTTAACTTTAATGCCTCCTTTTCGAAGTTTTTGTACTACTGTTTTTACCGCTTTTCTGGCCATTTCTTCAGATTTTGAACCAGTACATACCATTTTTCCTGAAGTGAAAATCAACGTTGCAGTTTTTGGGGTTTTTAATCTGAACACTAATCCTGGAAATTGATCCGGATGATATTCTACATCTGGAAAAGTCTTTGTGATTTCATTCAAATCCATCTTTTGCATAACGTCTGCTGAAGCTACAACATTTTCTACACTTACGATAGGTTTTGTTTGTGGCATATTCGGCTTTTTTTGTATTTTAACTATAATAAAAGCACTCGCCATTAACCAGCCACAAAATCCCTTTTTTTGGATTCTTTACTGTAATCTGATCTTTGAAACAGGGACGAATGCTTTAATTTGGTTCTAAAAATTGTTGATCCTAGTGAATTTTACAAATTTTGATTTTGATCAGTTGTTTTCAATGAGCGATGATTCCAATCCTCTGATGATGCTCATATGGATTCTTCCGATAATTCTCTTCGTGTTTTACGGGCAACAAATCCAGCTCTTTGTTACATCAAGAGAAATTAAAAAAGGAATTGAAAAATTGAATAGTTTTCGAGAAGAATCCAAAAATGAATTAATTGAATATCTTCAAAAAAATCTCAAAATACAAAATAACTCTTTAAAAAAAATTGATCGATTTTTAGATTATTTCACTATTATGCCAGTTGACATGGATCCTAATGGCATTGTTGACAAAGTGCAACACACTGTTAGATCTAGAGAAGATTACACTCGAGCTCATGTAAAAGCAATGTCTCCTGAAATAAGTGATCTTGAGTTGACTAAAGTTCAAACTTTACTTGAAATCGCATCTTCATTACAAATGATATACAAGATTATCAATCACATGTTCTTGACTGCTAAAAAACAGAACAACTATCCTTTGATTTTACCATTACAAATGATTCTCCCCTTTATCATGGAGCAAGCAGAAGCTATGAAAGATGCAATTCCTGCATTCAAATCTGGTCAACCTGTCGGTGATGGAATTGGACCCATGGTTGTTGGGAAAATGATGTTGGAACATAAAAAAGAAAACATTGCATTCCAAACATCTCTTGCAAAAATTGATTTTGAAGACAGGAAATTGTTTCTTTTAAAAGCTGAAGGTCCTGGGTCTACTGTTGGAAGACCTGCAGATGCCCTTGAAGCAATCAGTTCAGAAAGCAAACTTGATGTAATAATAATGATTGACGCTGCACTGAAAATGGAGGGTGAAGATTCTGCAATAACTGCTCAAGGCTTTGGCGCAGCTATTGGAGGTATTGGTACTGAAAGATTC
Organism: Candidatus Nitrosopumilus sp. bin_6a; assembly: GCF_054095695.1. Lineage (NCBI taxonomy): Archaea > Thermoproteati > Nitrososphaerota > Nitrososphaeria > Nitrosopumilales > Nitrosopumilaceae > Nitrosopumilus > Candidatus Nitrosopumilus sp. bin_6a. Next base: position 83,930 of record NZ_JBSWSR010000001.1, on the reverse strand, counting down.
CAGATTGAGGCAATTGCCACAAGTAAAAAAATCCCGATATTTTCTATTGTTGTAAAACAATCTATCAAAGAAGCAATTACCTTGATGACTAAAGAAATTGCCGATACTGCTGAAGATGTACGTGGACAAGTCTTTGAAATGATTCGTGAAAATACTACTCCTGGTCAATCTGTGTTAATAATTGGTGTTGGAAATACTGCAGGAGTTCCACAATGATCTTTTCAAAGAAAAAAATCACAACTGCATATACTGTAGAACAATGCGTTAAATGTGGTACATTGACAAAAAGAAAATTTCATGACGGTGATGTGTTGTTTAAGGAATCCTCAAAATGCAATTCATGTGATGGGTTTACAAGAATTGAGAAAATATTTGGTGAAACTGTCGAGCAATAATTTTTAGATTATTCTGTTTTGTATTTGATATTGCACGAGGGACAGAACCATGACGTTTGTTCTCCTTGCTCTCTGAACATTATTCCTCCGCACTTTGGACATGGCCTGATTTCTTCGCTCAAACTTTTCTACCTGATTTAATACTTATTCTGCACTAGTAGTTACTGTAACTCCGTTCTCATTTGGAATGAATGTGTGCTCTGCTTGTGCAACTCTTTGTTCGTTTATTTCTATTAGTACTGGATATGCCTGAACAGCTTTTTTCTTTACTAGGAAATCTAATAATTCTCGTGCTTTCTTTTCTTCCCATTCGTCTGTTAACCATCTCAGTGCAAATGGTAACATGTTGCACTTTTCCCAGATGAAATCTAACATTTTATCTGCTTCATCATTTTTTGTTTTCTTTCGTGAATTTAATGCAAAAATATTTTTCGTTTGACCGTTTCTGACAAATCCTCCTCCTTGCTCTGTTGTCACAAATGGTTCACATGCATACGCTGAATTCTCTGAAAGTGTAAATCCTCCAATTGACCAAATATTTGGAATTGATTTTCCTGCATGAATTGTATATTGATCCAATGAATGGCCACTTAGATTTGCAATTGGTTTGAATCCCATTTTTTTTATTGTTGTTTCAATAGTTCTTCCAATGTCACTTGCTTTAACTCCTGTTTTTATCATTGACATTGCATTTGCTAGTGCTTCCTCTGCAGCTTGAACTAGTACGTCAAATTGAGCATCATAACATACTGTCACTGCCGTATCTGCAATGAATCCATCAATCTGTGCACCAAGATCAATTTTTACCAAATCAGTATCTTTGATAATGATTGGGTCGTTTGGTTCTGCAGTATAGTGTGCTGCAATTTCATTAATACTAGCATTTACTGGAAATGCGCATTTTGCACCTCTTTTTTTAATTTCACCTTCTACTTCTTCGCAAATTTCATAAACAGATTTGCCTACCCAGTCTTTTACTCTGACCATTTCTCTTACCTCTGAAGCAATTTTGCCTGCTTTGATGTATTGTTCTGTTTGCACAATTTTGATCCTAGGGTTGCCTTTAAAATGATTATCTGTTGATTCTACGAAATTTTACACTTGCAATGGAATCTATGATGGGAAGAAGATACAATAGAAAGCGGAATATGTCTACTTGACATTCCTTATTTCTCTTTTTTGTAAATTCCAATATGCTTAAGTTCAAAATTGATGTATGTATTATATGGTAAAACTAACTAAATCCAAAGCAAAACAAATTAACAAAAACAACAAAACAACCCCTAAAAATCTAGAGAAAAAACAATACGATGAATCTTTAGCAGAATTAAAGAAATCTATAAAAAATGACCAATGAAAAAAGAATAAAACATTTTACAAAATGCAAATTTTGTGGAAAGTCTGATCATGTGGAATATTTAGCTGGACTCGATTGGTTTTGTAATAAGAGATGTCATTATCATTATAGGCATATGCATGATACGGGAACATAATGCCTATTTTTCATTTTTAACTATATTCCTTACATGTACTAAAAAAATTAAAGGCAAACCTTAGATTCTAAACCATGCGTTTCAGTCGACTTTTTCGAGATGAGGAATTAGACTATATTTTTTCATCTTGTTGGGCTAATTCTGGATTCAACATGGAGAAATGTGCTAATTTGATTGATCCGGGATTTATTTGAACTCGTTTTTTGGCATATTTGAAAAATGACGCGTGCTTAACTTCAAAATTCAGTCAATTTAATATCTGTGAAGCTTAAATTGGGCGATTTTATGGACTTGTTGGGATTGTGGTCTAGCTTGGTATGATTCTGCGTTTGGGACGCAGAGGTCGGGAATTCAAATTTCCCCAATCCCACCATCACCATCTTATTATCAAATCATTTTCTAATCTAATCGCCGAGCAATGAGGAAGAGTTAGAGTAATGACTTTGAAATGAAGTAAACTAATTGAGTCTGAGCTCCGGCATGTTTTTATGAATATTTTGATTCTTTGGATTATTGAAATTTGAGAGACGTGACATAATTTTGATTGTGGGTATTTTCCTTGTTGTTTTAGGGATTACTCAATACGTCCCTTTTCATTATTCTGTATTGATTGGCTTGAGTGTATTTTTTGCAATCAAAATGTATGTGGAAAAGAGAAAACAATCCATCACAAATGCTGTCGGTGATGGAATATGTATGGAATGTGGTTCTAGAATATCTCATAAAAAATGCCCAAAATGTGACTATTCTCAAGAATAACTCATACGTACGCCTTAATACTGAAAAATAGTGTTGAATTTTGATGGTTTTAAGATATCTGACTTTAACAACTAGCTCAACTTTTCCTCAATTCCATTCTAAAATGAGTCTATTAGATAATCAAATCAGGAATATACAATGAATCGTACCTTACCTCTAGTATTTGCTGTACTTCTTTTTGCAGGAATTCTAGCACCTGCATATGCTCAAACTTCTGAAAATGTGGTAATCAACGAAGTCGACATTAATCCTCCTGGCGATGACTCTCTTTCTATTTCTGAGTGGATAGAATTACACAACCCAACTGATTCTGATATTGATTTGAGTGGATGGAGTATTGCATCTACAACAATACTGAAAAAAACAATGACTATTCCATCTGGCACTGTTATTAAATCAGGACAATTCCTGACATATTCTTATCAAAGTCTTTGGTTTACTGATACAAACGAATCCATTGAACTTCGAGACGAAAATAAAATTGTAATTGACAAGACTCCTTTCATAACTGATCTGAAAAACGATTTTACTTCGTGGCAAAGAATCTATGATGGATTTGATTCTGATAGTCCTGAGGACTGGAAATTTGTAACTTCGACTGCTGGTTCTTCAAATGGCAAATTAGTAAAAACACAAACTTCTGACGATGTCAGTATCACTGCTTCATCTACAAAATCATCTTATCTATTTGGAGAAATGGCAACAATCTCTGGAAGTGTTTCTAAAGAAGTATTTGTTGTAAAACCTTTCTTTAAACCTGAACAAATTGTAATTAATATTTCTGGTCCTAACTTTGATAAAACTGTAAATCTTTACCCTGATCTTAATCTGAATTACAAAATGACTCTCAGTCTGCACCAAGTCTTGGGAATTAATCCTGGAAATTATGATGTAACTGTAAGTTATGGGACTGCTACTACCACTACTAGTTTTTCCGTAGGGTATGAAATAATTGAAAAGGAAACACAACAGACTGCAGAGTTAAGCATTGTTACTGATAAATCACAATATATTCCAGGACAGACGGCTTCTATAACTGGATTTGCAACTGACATTATTCCTTTTGTAGGAATGAAATTCACTGTTACTGATTTTAATGGAAAATTAATTTCCAATGGTAATCTCTTCCCTGTAGATGGTAAATTCAAAACTAGTCTCTTCATAACTAATGTAAATCCTGCATATGGAACATACACCATCTCTGCTGAATACTTTGACAGATCTGCATCTACTACATTTGAAGTTGTAAAAGATTTGAAAGAAGACGTCCCTATTTCTTTGTGGACTGATAAGGCAGCATATGGTTTAGGGGATGAAGTTAAAATCTCTGGCAGATTAAACAAAGTTTTTGTCAACACTCTTGATTTAGAAATTATTCAGACAAAACAAACCTCTATTCTAAGCTCATCTTCTGGCAGCACATCTGGATTTAAAATTCTAGACAGTCTGACCGTCAAAGGTGATGGCTCTTTTAATTATTCTTTTATGATTCCAGATAATTCTTTGAGATTAGGTGATTACAGAATTTCTGTATCTAAAGATATTGGCTCTGCAAAAATTGTAATTCCTGTTGTCACTGATCCTGAAAACTTTGTTCCATCTGACCTGCCTTTAACAGTTGAAATGGATATGGATGTCTATGAATTTGGCGACACTATGAATATTAGTGGTTATGTGAAAGATCCTTACAGCAATGCCAGCTATGGCACCGGTGCAGGAGTTAAAATTTCAATTTCTCATGAAGATGGTACTCCTTTGGAAATAACATCCTTGTCAAAAAATGAAAATATCTCTGTTGGGTATAGTTTTTCTGCAATTCCTGAAACATCAGGACGTTATTCAGTACAAGTGGATGTGAGCAAAAACATATTTGCTGTAGGAAACTATATTGTAAAATCACAATACCTTGATCATACAGTAACGAATACTTTTTCCATTGAGGATTCCCTTGATTTGAAAGATGGACCTGTGATCACACTTGACAAGGAAGTATATGGATTGGGAGAGACTGTTCATCTGAATGGGGCCATTCCTCCAATTGGTGATAATTTCATTAAAATCTCAATTACAAAACCTGATGGAAGTGTAAGCAATTCTGGTGCAACTCTTGAGAATCAACGCTTCTCTTGGACCTGGATTACTCCGATAAGTGAAAAACCTGCAATGCTAAAAGTTGATGCTCTTGAAAGAGATGTAACAACATCTAACTTTGGGGTATACAAAATCAATGTTGCAACTTCATCTAAAAATGTAGATCTTTTCTTCAAAGTTTCTGCAGATCCAGAAAATGACTCTCTATCTAAAACGCCATTGTTTGTATCTGCAGAAAAATCAATTTACAAAGCAGGTGAAAAATTAAAAGTTATTGGAAATGTGATCAAACGTCAGCAAGGCAGTGAAGGTCTTGTGGTACCTGAGAGGGTTACAATCAAAATACTTGATGGCAAATTCCCATACAAACAAATCCATGAATCATCTGTTTATCCAAATCAAGGTGGAGACTTTTCAAGTCTTTTTGAATTGCCTGCAACTGTGTTCAGTGATGGCCTCTATAAAATAAAAGCATCATACTCTAAAGCTGTTGCTCAATCTGAATTCAGTGTTACAAACGACTTTGTCTTTGGTCTTGATGAAGATGTATCTCTCTTAGTATCTACTGACAAGTCTGAATATTATCCTGGAGATGTTGTTTACATTAGCGGAAAACCTAACAAGCTGATTTATTTAGAATTCTTTGATGTGAGTATAGTCAAAAAATCTGGAACTGAGATTACCTGTGGCTCATTTGTTTGCGGAACTCATACCGGTCCTGTATCATCTATTCGTCCTAGCCCTTCTGGAACTTTTACACATCAATTTGTTATTCCTGACAAACCTACTGCAATTGGAACATACGAAGTAACAGTTGATGCTGATTTTGAGAAAAAATCAATTAAATTCAATGTTGTTGAAAAATCAATTATTGAAAAATTAAACACTGTAATTGAGAAAGAAAACAGACTGCCTGAAAAGATTATTTCAATAATTACTGAAGATAAAATTTCTGATGGTGCAGTGATTTCCCCTAGGGTGATTTCAGGATCTTTAATCACTCCTATTAGAGGAGATGAATCTAATGTTAATCTCAAAGTGTCTGCACCTTCTGGAACTTGTATAATCGGTCCTGATGTTGATTGCTTGGTAAAAGATTCTACTAGAGAGCAAGGCCAAATTTATGACGTTGTGGATGTGGATGGAATAAGTCTCAAAGTAAGGTATAGTGGTCCTGATGTTCGTCTAGAAAAATTCAGCATTTTGCCTGAATCCTCAAATGCATTTCTGCCTGATGCTGACTGGAATGTCGTAGTACTCAAAGATGACCAAATTTCAAGATTTTATTACAAAGTAACATACAAAACTCTAGAGTAAATTCAAAATACTCTGAATTCTATTCTTCATTTACATGAAATTACAAGTTTTGATGTTTTATCAAGATGATCCTAAAAAATGCACAGCTGCTAAGATGGTGAAATTTGGTCTTGCACAAAATATCAAGAAAATTGGCTCAAAAGGATTAGTTTTAGATCCTTTTTCTGAAAAAACATTACTTCCAAAAGATAAATCTGTAATTTACTCTATTGTTGGAATTGATTGCTCTTGGAATCTTGCTGAACAGGCTTTTTCTAAAAAATTTTCAGGCATTAAAAGAAAACTTCCTCCACTTCTTGCTGGTAATCCTGTAAATTATTCAAAATTAAATAAATTGACTACTGTCGAAGCATTGGCTGCATCATTATTTATTTTGGGTTCTAAAGAACAATCCTTGGAATTACTTGACAAATTTAAATGGGGGCATACATTTTATGAACTCAATCAAAACCTTTTGGAAGAATATTCTAAACTTGAAAATGAATCTCAGATCGAATTAATTTTAAAAGATTATGGGTTAATCTAGTTTCTTTTTTTTAGATATGTTATAATTCCTAAAACCACAACAATTGACAATATCCAAATCCAATACTCTGGATTGTTTTTAGAAAATTCTATATCTTCATTACTACTTACAGGTAATTCCAAAGCACCGTCTGTTACCATAAAACTTGATTCATAAAAATCAGGCTTTAAAACTGAATTTGAAATTGCAAATATTTTGATGTTATTTGCCCCTATGCCTAATTTCTTGGTGTCTTTTGGCAATATTTTGATGACTGTATTTGTTTTTTCAACCTTTTGTGTGTCTGAAAGAATTTTCTGCCCTTGGCTATTTGTCAAAAAATATAATATTGAATCTGAATTTTTTATCTCAACTGTTAAAGTGATTTCTTTGCCTCTCTGAATAGAATTGTTCATGTCTATCTTTTGAATTATTGGAAACTCTGTTTTTTCAAAACTTTCCCATTCTCCTTTTTTGAATGGATATGAATCATCATCAAATGCTGATACTTTGATTGTTCTTGATTCTGGAGAATATGATTCTAAATAGAATGGACCATTGCTTATCACTGCATGCTGCTTGTCTTGAATCCATTCTATTGAAGAATCGTATCTTTTTTGGTAATACTCTGATTTTTGATTCTCTTCTTTTAGTGCTTCAGGAATATGTCTTTCTTCTTTGAATTCTTGCAAATATTTTTTTATCATATTTGCATCATTGGGGATGATCAACGATGCCCAGTTCACATTTTTACTGGTAGCCCCTGATCTTGAAAATGATATTTTTCCATCCATCACTGCATTTTCCATGGCAGAGGTGATTTCCCAAGGTATTGAGCTCCATAACACTGCCCATTCTGCAATCTCTCCTTCATCAAAATGCCAATAATCCACATACACTTCTATTGTATCGTCGTCAATTTGGTTGATTCCTTTAATTGTCTGTATGCTCTGGGCTGCTCTTGGAGTAAATTCTGTATCAAATGATTTGTCGTTTTCATCTATCTGTGTTCCCCATTCTATTGTAAAATACAATGAATGCAAAACATCATTCATGTCCATTTTTTCTCCATTGTGCCAATTGCTGAATTTAAAATCAAACGTAACTTTGCTTATGGCCCTTGCATTTTCTCCCACTTTTTCCCATTTTTGTATTGTGGGACTCCAAATTTTTGCGTCTGCTGGTATGTCTATTTTTTCATCTGGTCCATCTGTTTCAACTTTCCACGTTGCTCTTACAGGAAATGTTTCTCCTGTGAATGGATGCTTGAATGTTGCAGGATCTGAAATTATTCCCCAGATATGTCTGCTATAACTATCTGTAAATCCCATGATTGGATTCCATGCCCCTTGATAGATTTGCTTGACTCCTATTGTTAGATCATCCTGATTGCTTTTTGCATTGATTGGGGTGAATCTACTTGGAACTCCTGCTCCAAAATCATTTACAATGCCGCTGACCTTTTCATTTGCAACGTATTGATCTATTTTACTGGCCAAAAAAACCCTGACTGATTCATTGACTCCTTCTGTGACTGCTTCTTGAATTAATGCAGTTCTCTGCTCTGCAGTTTCAAAATCTCCTGTGTAAATTTTTTGTGTTAGTGAATCTAATTTTTCATTCTTGTAATTCCAATATGATGGATCATTGAATCCTGGCATATTTGAAAACCAAGGAGAATACATTTGCCCCAGTCCAACTGAATCGTATTTTACAAATGCAGAACGTCCCCATCCTTCTGTGTACAAATTCCATTTTACATCTGATGGATTTGAACCATACACAACAACAAATGCTTTATTCAAATCCCCGAAATCTTTTTTCACTGAGAATCCAATTTTTTCTAATTCTACAGATAAAATTTCTCCTATGGATTTTCTTACAGGGTCATCACTTCTAATAAAAATTGTAATCTCTATTGGGACCCCGCCCATTTCCCATTTTCCATTGTTTTTGATTGCTCCTCTATCTTCCAATGCTCTGGTGATGATTTTTTCTGCAAGTGTGGGGTTGTATTTGAAATTAAACGTCTCTAGTTGTTCTACTACTGTTAGATATTCTGGATCTGACGGACCATAGTATGAAATTATTGGAGATCCATATCCTCCCATCAATTCATTTACGATTAATTTCCTGTCAACTAGATAATTTATTGCAAATCTAATATCTTTACTTGAAAAAGGATTGAATTTTTCTGACTCTGCAGGATTAGTTAGAATGCTGTAGGACCCTCCAGTTGAATCAAAAACCTGCAATCCTTGCATATTTTGATTGCTTTCTAATCTGTCTGGTGATATTGTATAATAATACAAGTCCAAATTCCCATTTCGTACTTCTTCTAATGCTGTATTTTCATCAAGATATTGAATGAATTTCACTGAATCAAAAAATGTATTCTTTTCTGCAAATGATTCACCATGCATTGTTAACAATGTTAAAAAAGCTAGCATGATAACTAGCATAATTTTCATGTCATTACTTTCAAAACCATGTAATAAAACCTATATCATAATACCCTGATGTTATTAGCTCCTAAAACCTATATTTCTAAACTGACTCAAAAATCACAATTGAAAATTCATCCCAAAATGATTATTGGATTACAAGGAATTATACCTGGAGGTGTATCTGTAAAAGATTTTTCTGCTGTTACAAAAATGAACTCAAATGATTCTAAAATCATTCTAGACGAATTGATTAAAAATAATATTGGGACAAAGCAGGATGATTTTTATTTTTTTGAAGTCGGTGATAAATTAAAAATAGCTGTGGCTTTACTTGAGAGAGGACTTCCTATAGATGAAATCTCCGTTGCTTTGGATTGGAGAGACTTTGAAGGACTAACTGCTGAGATACTATCTGAAAAAAATTTTGCAGTTTTGAAAAATATGATGCTAACCAAGCCTAGAATGGAAATAGATGTTGTAGGAATTAGACTGGGAATTGCAATTTTAATTGACTGCAAACACTGGAAGCGATATAGCACCTCTGCCTTGTCTACTGCCGTCAAAAAACAAATTGAGCGAACAAAACAATATGTTGCAAAAACTCCCGGTGCAATGGCAGTGCCTGTAATTGTGACATTATACCAAGACAAAATTGATTTTATAGAAAATGTCCCTATAGTTCCTATTTTTCAATTTGGATCATTTATTGATGAATTTTATGGCAATATTGATCAAATGAAGACTATAGGAACAGACTAGTAACAAAAAATATCACGCCTCCAATCACAAACCCTTTAGTGATTTTCAGAGAATTATCAAGCGCTTTGGAATAATCTTCATAAATTCCCTGCCCCATCACTTTGACGTCTGATTCATTTTCTAAAATTTCAAATTTCGCCTCTACGATACTCTCTTCTGCTTTCTTTGCAATTTCAAAAAACCATTTTGCTAGCTTGTCTGCACTGGTAATCAGTCCTAGTTGATAGTATCCGTTTCTGTTTCTTGCCTTTACTGGTGCATAATGTGTGTCTGATGTGCAAATTTCAAGTAGTTGATAATCTCTCTTTGCAAAAATTTCTATAATTTTCTCTCTGACGCCATTTTCCATGTTGTTAGAATCTGCCCATCCAAGAAAATATTTTTTCCCATTAATTCTAAAACAAATAATTCCCAATCCGCCCATTCCCAAATCTTCTGTCCATACATCCATTTCGTCCGTATTGGCATAGCCGAACTCTATTGGAAAATTGTCTTTTGTGATAAGAGAATCTAAGCATGATTTGGCAGCTTTTAGCATGTCTTCTCCGTCTTCTTTTGAAATTTCTTCTCCCATTGCATTATGACAATCTACAATCATTGTTCTTGCATAGTTTCGATTTTTTGCATACTGGACAATTTCTGTCATCATGTAACTTGGAAGATCTTCCATGCCGTGTGGAGATAACGATAAAAACAACAATGGATTATTTTCAAAAAGTAAACCTGTCACTCTAGCTTTGTTTATTTGAACTGTGACTGGTTCTGTACATCTCATTCCTTCTTCTTTTACTTTGCTTTTCTCTAAATTTTTCAAATATCTTTCGACTTCGTTTCTTGATGGAAGATTTAATGCATGATCTGAAATACTATGCATAATCATAGCTGATGATGATAAATTCTTGTAAATCAAATACGGTATGTTACTTCCTCCTACAGGATGATATGGTCCTGGATGTATTCCTGGAAGTACCATTCTGAATTCTTTTTGCCCTTCTTTGGGTGTAAATTTTATCTGTGATGTAGATACTTTGGTTTCACTTGAGCGTTGCTCCATCAACTCTTCAGCATCTGCAAAATCATTTCCTTGGGATGCAAGATATGCTTGAATTGTTTTGTGTGTGCTTTCCATTCCTGGCCTTCCTGCCCTGTCTGTAAGAACTGACCATACACTTGCAATGATCATAAAAGAGACTCCGTATCCTAATCCGACTGGTTCTGTAAGTATTGCAATCCACATGTCTTGAGGGATTAATACTAGATACATTGCTAATGGTTGAATCAAACAAATCGTCCATGCTTTTTTGAGACTAACTCCAAGTGTTGTTGTGTAGATTCCTATCCTAAAACTTGCAAAAAGCAAAATCCCAAAAGTTATGAAAAATAATTGCATGTCTTTTGATAAAACAATGCTTGAAAGTATTCCCATCAAAAGCGTAACCGTCAATAACATATTTCCAAAAAGTGACGAATGCAGTGATTTTGAATATTCTTTCTTTTTTGTAAATCGGGTGTCTAGTAATTGTGTTAAATATAATACTCCTAAAACAATTGGAAGTCGATACCAGTTTTCATCAAATCCTAAATTTCCTAAATATCCAAAATATATTGCTAAAACTGATACTGAAGCTACTATTAGTGAAACTACTAATGAGAAATAATGTGATGATGGATTAACTAAAGTGAGGGAGAACCTGTTGTGTATATTTGAAACATTGTCTGGAGATTTTTCCATTGTTTATTCACGGAGCTAGAAATAAATCAATTATCCATGAAATTGCAATTAAACTGATTGGGATTGATACTACAATTTTTGGGTCTATCTTGAATCCTTTTGTCTCATCTTCAAAGAATCTCATGAGACCCCCACTAGATGCTGGAAGTGGTGCTGATTTCTTATCTGCCATTACAATTCGTCCTCGAGGATTTTAACATAAAAACTTTATTCTACATCCAAAATTTATGCCTAAATTCAGAGGAAAGTTCCGAGTTTTTAGAAATGAGGAAGTTTAAGTTTTATCTGTATTGAAGACAATAATTCCCCGATCATACGTGACGCCAAATGCGATGTGTTGTCTTGAATATCAAATTTTGGACAAACTTCCATCATATCCATCCCCAATATTCCACCCTGTGTAATGTTTTTTAGAATAATTGATGCTGTAATTGGATTTAATCCCATAGGCACTGGAACAGAAACACCCGGTGCAAATGCCGGATCTATACAATCCATGTCAAAAGAAACATAGATGTTTTTTCCTAATTTTGAGAGGATGTCCTCAATTATTTGTTTGAATCCGTGATACTGAATATCTGCTGGTGAATACATCGTAATTCCATATTTTTTCATGTTTTCAATCTCTTCTAATTCAGGGCTACGAATGCCAATCATTACACTTGATTTAGGATTAATGTATGGAAGGCAATCATATACAACTGAACCATAAAAATTCCTAGTTGACGAAAGAAAATCTGGGTGTGCATCAAAATAGACAAGAGAAATAGGTCCACGTTTGTTTCCTAATTCCCGTATGATGGATGCAGTTAGAGAATGGTCTCCTCCAATTGTTATTGGTATTTTTCCATCATTAGATATTCGTTCATAGACAAATTGGATATTTTCTCTAGAAATATTTCCCAAATCAAATATTTTTGATTGTGGTTTCCCTGAATTTGTATATGCTAATGATTCACGATTATTTTCAATATACACGTCTCTGTCCCTTGAGATTTTCCTTATTCTATCAGGTGCTTCAGAAGTTCCCTTGCGTAATGAATGTGAATGAGACTCATCAGAAATTCCAACTATGACGTATTCTGATTCTCTATAAGAATTACAATTTGACCAACATAATGTTTCCATTAACTTTTCACCATGATCATAATGTTTTGTAAAATGTTATAATTTAGATGAAATTGTATCATGAAATATCCAGTATTTACTCATGTAATTAAGGAATAAAGTAGTTGATTTCATTTAATCTGAAGTCAACCCTGAATCATTTCGAGTGAACGAATAAATAAAAATGAAAAAAGAAGATTGCCACAAAAACGGATTACTGAGTTTTATTTTTTTCAGATTTTTTTGTTTCTTTTTTTGATTTGTTTGAGGTTTTACTCATGGTATGATATTCAGAAACAAGTATATGAAATAAAATAGAATTGACTTTATTCAGAACTAGATCAAATGATTCAATATCTTAAATTTATCAATGATGATCATTATTTGTAATTATACGTGGTTTGTAAGTAAATAGAACATGTTATATTGAATTCAACTCTGAGAACAAATCCTTCTTAGTACCATTCAAAAATTCAATGTCGATATCTGCTATGAGTTATCAATATGATGACTATGTTGACAATATATCTTATGAATCCGATTATAATTAACTGTTCTAGATTTTTTTTAAAAAATCTTGAATCTTTATTGTTTTTTCTTTATTTTCTCCATTGTTTCTAATAGGGAGTTTATCGTCTTGAGGATATTTTGCTGTTTTTCATGATCTTCTTCAAGTTCTAATTCTTTTGTTAACATCTCCATCTTTTTTTCTAGTGTTTTTTCTATGGTTGGTGATGTTTCTTCTAATTGATTTTGTTTAGGGATCTCTTTTTTTTCTGGTTGACGCCCGCAACCAATACACAAAGCATATCCTTCTTTCATCACTCTGACTCCTTTACAATATGGACAAGGTTCACTGAGTAATGTTGCCCCTTTTAGTAACATTTCTGCAGCTTTTTTTGTAAGATCCTCTGTCATACTATTTCATCAATTTTCTGTTTAAAAAATCCGATTATTTTTCATTTTTGAAATATATCCAAACAAGGCTTAATAGTGTGAATAATTGAAATTATTTCGAACGAATGGCAGTAATTTGTAATACTTGTGGTCTTCCAGAAGACTTGTGTGCTTGTGGTGAACTTGCCAAAGATAGTACTAAGATAATTATTCGATTAGAAACTAGACGTTTTAAGAAAAAAGGTACTATGATTGAGGGATTAGATCCTAAATTAAATAATTTAGAAACTGTTGCCAAAGAGCTAAAAAACAAATACGCTTGTGGGGGAACTGCAAAAGAGGGATACATCTTCTTACAAGGTGATCATAGAGACACCATAAAAGATACTTTGATAAATTTAGGATTTGCAGAAGATACTATAGAACTTCATTAGAACGAATTGCAAAATTCAAATAAATTACTCCAATCAATTGGAATTCCTTTTGCTGCATTACTCTCAGTTGTATTTGGCTTACTCCTCGTATCTTTTCCAATTGGAATTTTCGTAGTTTTTGAAAGTGATATTGGGGGCGATATCAATTATGAATATCCTTTCACTCATCTGGATCTTTTTGTCGGTACTGATTTCTATCAAGCCCCTATCGATGTTAGCATAGGTGATGTGTTTGTTGTCTTGTGGGTTTTGTATCTTGTTCTTTTTGTAATTGCGATACTTGGACCAAAACATAATTTCTTGAAAACACTCACTCCGATAATCTCCTTTGGTAGATACGATGATAGACTAAACTATATGATTGGCGTAACAAAATGGTTTTCAATCTTAATTTTAATTTCTGCTTTGATTAATTTTGTACAAGAAGGATTTGGAATTGAAATTGTACCTCCTTTAGATGACAATGATCTCATTCAGTTCTTTTATGTCAGCCTTGCTCCTTTAATTGAGGAACTTGGATTTCGCATCCTCCTAGTTGGAATCCCTCTGTTTGCTTTGTATTCTCACAAATCATCATTGCGATATTTTTTTACATGTTTATGGAATCCAAATCTTTTGCATATTTATGATTCAAAAAAAGTAATTATTTTGATAATTTTTGTAGGCATTCTTTTTGGTTTCACCCATGTTGCCTTTGGAGATTCGTGGAGTGAAGGTAAATTTGCGCAAGCTACTGCTAGTGGAATTATTCTTGGTTGGGTCTATCTTAGATATGGATTTGTTGCATCTCTTTTGATTCATTGGGCCACAAATTATTTTGTGTTCTCATATGCAAATTTTATCTCTCAGATAAACATGATTTCTATTAATGATGCTTTTTCTCATTCCCTAATGTCTACTTTGGAATTGCTGCTTTTGATTTCAGGCGCATTTTCACTATGTGTTTTATTTGTAAGTAGATTTTATTCTAAAAAAGAATCTGACTTAGAGATTTAGTGCAACTTTCAAACCTTTGTATCTATTTCTAATTGTCACTTCTGTTACTCCTGCGGCTTCTGCTACGTCTCTCTGTGTTTTGTTTTCGCCGTTTGTCACGCATGCTACATAAAGTGCAGCTGCAGCTAGCCCCATAGGATCTTTGCCTGCTGAAATTTTTTGCTCTTCAGCTGTTTGCAAAATTTTTGTTGCTTTTCTTTTTGTTTTCTCTGATAGTCCTGCTTTACTTGCTATTCTTGAGATACATTTGACTGGATCTACAACTGGCATTTTCAAATTTAATTCTCTTAACAGTAATCGATAACATCTTGCGATATCTTTACGTTTGATATTGCTTGCTTGACCAATATCCTTCAATGTTCTTGGCGTTTCAGTATCTCTACATGCTGCATAAAGTGCAGATGCAATTAAAGCTGAAATTGAACGGCCTCTCACTAGACCTTTTTCTAGTGCTTTTCTGTAAATGTAAGCTGCTTTCTCAATCACTGAATCCCCTACTGCAAGCTTGTCCTTCAGTCTGTCTAATTCACTGAATGCTTGTCTAAAGTTTCTATCCACTGGTTCATGAACTTGACTTCTGCTGTCCCATGTTCTCAGTCTTTCAATTGTACTTTTCATTGCTGCCGTTAGTGGCTTGCCTGTTGCATCTCTGTTTTGTGGATTGATTACAGTTGCAAGTCCCATATCGTGCATTGCAAGTGATGTTGGAACTCCTGCCCTGCTTTTGTTTTCTCCTTCATTTGAAAATGACCTCCATTCAGGACCTGACTCTTCTACTTTGTCGGTAATTACAAATCCACATTTTCCACAAAAATTTTCTCCAGTATTTGCATCTGTAACTAGAGTTCCTTTAGCACATCTGGGACACTTGTCTTTTGGATTGTTTGTTTTAACCATTTTTTTCTCTCAAAACCTTTTATGATGATATTTAAGATTTTCTAATTCATCACTTATAAGTTTGCTGTTATCAGATACATAAATTTGGTTTTGTAATTTTTTAATATTTTATTTTAATTCCAGGATTTTTTTAATTTTTTCTGAAATTTCTGGTTTTTCATTTTGCTCTAACAGGAATTTTAAATCTTCTTTATTATCCACATCCCACATTATTCTCTTTACAAACACCATTGCAACATTGAGTGTGTGTTCTTTTGCAGTATTCATATGAATTTTGTAACTATCTTCATCATAATGGGTTTTCATCAAATCCACTGGCATTCTTGCCAGTGCATTTGTTCCATCAAATCTTCTAGATGGAACTATTATTGCAAAATTTGGATGCATTTTATAATTTAGCATAAAATCAATATCTTGTGTTTTGATAAATGGTATGTCTTGAGGAAACACAATTGATGCATCAAAATTATTCTCTAAAAGATATTTGTCTGCCAATGCAACTGCACTGTTTACGCTTTCTTCATCCTCATCTCTTATTGTAATTGCATTGTATTTTTCTGCTAATGTTATTGCTTTTTCCTCTTTTGTAATCATGACTGTTTTTTCAATTTGAGGTGATATGGATAATGTATGCAAAATTTCTTCTAACATTACTTTGCACAACTCTTCTACTTGTTGAGGAGATAAATCTAAACGTGATTTTGCTTTAGAGAAAGTCTTTACAGGAATTATTGCTGCTATTTTCAAATTATACGTGTACTTGTTTTAAAATGAAATTTGCTAATGCATCTTCTGCCAACTTGTTTTTCATGGTGATTTTTGTTTCAAATACTTTCATGTCCAAACTTTGAATTTTCTTTGTTAGCATTTTGTCTTTAGTGTCTATTATGATGTTTGAACATACATCGGAATACATTTTTGCTAATCCATAAGCATTTGATTCAATTCCTGCAGCTTGCATGTATTTTGCTGCTGGTCCACTAATTGCATCATCTCCAATCAATGGACTAATTGCTACCACTTTTTTCTTTATTTTTGATAATTCTTTTCTAATTCCTTTTATCTGTAGCATTGGACCTATTGATGTTAGTGGATTTCCTGGTGCTAAAATCACCATGTCTGCATCATGAATTGCGTTTACTGCTTCTGGATTTGGACGAGCTTTGTCTGCTCCAATATATTGAATTCCTTCTACTGGATCTTTTCCTCTATGCTTGACCCAATATTCTTGTAAATGTAATTCGCCCTTGTCTGTTGTAATTCTTGTTTCAATGCTGTTATCTGTTACTGGAATGATGTTTGCACTTACTGCAAATTTTTCACACATCCACTTTGTAATGTCACTTAGATTTTTTCCATTTTTCAACATGTTTGTTCTAATCAAATGTGTTGCAGCATCTCTATCTCCGACTCTGAACCAAGTCTCTTCACCAAAAACTTCCATTTGACGTAAAAAGTTGAATGTGTCTTTCTTCATTCCCCATCCTCTTTCCTGATCAAGTAAATCTGCCAATCCATATACGATGGTATCAATGTCTGGGCAAACATACAGTCCGTATAACCAATAATTGTCTCCCACATTGCTGATGACATTAACTTTGGATTCTTGGGCAACTAATCCTCTTACTAGTTTGACCGATCCTGTCCCTCCTGCTAAAACTGTAATCATATCATATTTCCTCTAAAACTATTATCTGGTGTTTGTCACTCAATATTACTTTTTCAAAAACTGCCGATCTGGCTAATTGGGATAAGTTTATTACTGTATTTTCATGAATTTTACTCGTGTCTCGGGCTGTAATTATGTCTGTTTTGCTTGCAACTTTGATTGTTGTTGGTACTAGTACTCCTGCTTGGGCTGCACAATTAGATGCTAGAATTAATCCTAATACTGAAACATCTCCTTTCAAGATGACTTATCTAAAAACGGTCTTTATTGAATATCCTAATGGAGGAAATCTTTTTGAGGAATTACAAGGAAAGGAATGGACTGTATCTGGATCTGCTGATCTTTCAAATCCTGGAGTACAAGATCTGTTACATGAACTAAATCGTGGAATTGCCAATGATGGAAGCCAGGCACAAATTGATGATTTGAGTGTGTCCTATGATTTTCATCTTAAAGCTAGAAACATCAATACCTCTATTGACTATCGTGTAATTTTAGAAGGAACTTTAACTGATTATGTAATTACAAAAGATTCTCAAAGAACCCTTATCGATTTAGGATGGAGAGGATTAACAACTGATAAAGAAATCACAATCGATGGTGTTGAAATCAATATTCCAATTAACATTCTAAGAGATAATGAACCTGAGGTTTATACCTATTTTGCAGGAACTGAGGCAGAAAGTGTTTTAGGCAAACATCTCATTGATGCCGATTTTATTTTAGCACAACCATTGACTAATTGGCACTTTTTGTTTGATCCAACTGGAATCAACGTAGATGCTGGAACCTTTGGCCTAAGTGAAGAAATTGCAGGATATGTTGTTTCATCTTGGACTATGGGTGAAAGTAGTCTTAGGGAAGGAAGACAAGTTGAAAGAGTTTTTGAAGCTGAAATAATGTCTGATGAAAGATATGTTGTTAGAAGTGTCCAGTCTGCTGATCAAGGAAACTTGGCTGCAATTGGATTTGGTGCTTTAGATATTTTAGATGATGTTGAAATTGCTGGTGTAACTCCAACTCCTCCTGAGGATTATATGACCACCTCGACAGGTGATTTCCCTGTAATGATAGTTTATGGAATGGCAGGTTTGGCTGCTGTTGCAGGCATTGCATTTTTCTTTGTTAGTAGTAGATCACTCAAAAATGAGCAACAAGGACAACAAGGAATTGATCCTAGCAGATTAGTTGGATATCAAACTAGTGCTTCTTCTGGCGGTTATCAAACCAACAGAGGTGAGGCCCAGCTTAGAGATGATGCTGATTACCAAAAAACACGTAGTGTATATGAGAATACTGCTCCTCAGGAAACAACTACTCCTCCACCAACTATGGCTAATCGTGAAGAGGCTGCATGCGGCTGTGCTGCTTCAGCAGAAATGGGCTCTGAATGTGATTGCGCAATGCACGGCTCCTGTCTTTGTGATGCATCCTGTGGTTGTTCTGCAGATATTTGTAAAGAACAAGTTCAATCAATGAGTTAAGCAAGTCTTTAATTTTTATTTTCTAAAAATTTTCATTTAATTGTTTAATTTATGAATTGTTCTGATATGTCTATCTAAATGGCCTTTGCCTGCAAGATGCTTTTTACAATGGGGGCATTGAATTCTTTTCACCATTTCTTATATTCATAATAATTATGAATTTCATATATGAATCAATATCCAAATTTAAAAAATATGTGTGCTGGGAGTAACCCTCCTTCTGTTTTCACGATATTTCGCTTTGCAGCCTACCTGAACCTAGTACAGGAACTTTAAGTTCTGTTTGGCTTTGCTCCATGTGGGTCGTCTTTTTCATTCCTTTTATGGAAACCTCAGGTTTTGCCATCACAGTGCGCCATATTGGATTTTTTTCTGCTCCGTTGCCAACCATCTCTGGTTATCTATCTCCAGATCACATTTCCTGTTTGGAGGGAGGAGTTTCCTCTGCCGTAGCAGCGTGTCGTGCTCCAGCTCACATGGTTACACTGTCTTTTTATTGAATTTGAATATTACTTTGCGGGTTTTGTGCCTGTTATGAACAAAGTCCCGTATTCTCTCTTCCATTTTTTCTTATTTTCCAAATCTTTGACGTGTTTTGTTTTTACTGCAAATCCTGCGTTTTGAAAAAGTACTTTCCATTCTTTTTTTGAATGAAGGTGCATCTGAATTTTCATGATCTTTGACCATTTTGCTGTTGCTTTGTTATCTGTGTAAAAATCAGTACCGCAGAAAAATTTCCCTCCTGGCTTTAATAATTTGTATATTTTTCCTAGTGCAATTTCAATAGAATCTGCATAGTACAATGATTCCATAGAAAAAATAAAATCAAACTTTCCATTGTATTTTATTGACTCGATGTCTGTGTGAAAAAATTCTTCTTTTTTACTGTCTATCTTTTTCTTAGCTTGAATGATCATTTTTTTGCTTTTATCAATTCCAACTGCTTTCTTGCATTTTTTTTCTTTTGCAATTTTTCTTACTATCCAACCATTACCACATCCTACATCTAAAAATGTAAATGGACTATCAAATGATACTGTTTTTAAAAACTTTAAAACATTTTTTCCATGCTCTACTTCCATTAATTCTGCTCTTCCGTTTTGGGCCCATTCGTCAAAAGTTTTTCTAACTCTATCCATGTTTCAACATCTTCTTGTTTCCCTTATAATCTTCGTCTTACTGATCATTGATATGAACAATTTCTTCGTGTTTCTTATATTCAATTTTGAATTATTTTTTTTGAAGAGAATTGCCTGATGAATCATGCCGAAACTGTGGTGGAAAATTATCTGAGAACACAAGATGTTCAGGATGTTTCAAACCTGTTAGTATGATTTGTAATGATTGCATGAGGTGCACTTCAGAGCAATTTCATTCATTTTGTATGTCTTACCAGACCAACCAAACCAACACTGTGCCAACAATTGAGCCTGGCAACTGCTGTCAAGTAGTTGCCATGGCTTGATTTAAGAAATTGAAGAATACCTCGTATCATGGATGCCCAAGTTTTAAGTAGTATGAGTATAGATTTGGATCCTTGTGAGCCGAATTCCTGTGGTTTTGAGCCTATTTGTAATGCTTTTCATGCCTGTATATGCATCAGCACAAACTCCTGATAGAATAACCCTTTTAGAAAATTTTGGTAATTATGATTATGGTGAGCCATTATTTGTTTATGGACAAATTGCAAATGTTTTGGATGATTCTTTTTTGATAATGCAGATATTCAATCCTCAAGGCGACTTGTGTCAAATACAACAATTAATGCCATTGTCAAACGGCGCTTTTGTTACAGATGTAATTCCATTAAAGGGTAGGATTTGTGGAATTCAAGGCGAATATGAAATAAAATTATTTTATGGTGACTATTCAACCTCTACAACATTTAGTGTTTCATCAAACACTTTTTCTGAATCAACAAATGATCAAATGATTTCTTCTGCTAAAAGTTTATTGTCTTCACATGGGGATGTCATTGCAAATTTTTTTGATATCTCCTCTCCTGTATCTGATCAAACATCTGATAATTTATCTGAATTAGAATCTGAATACGTTGCTTTATGGGCTGAATTCTTTGTAGATGACTTGATACTTGAAATCAATCCTTTGATCAGACCTGCAATATCCTCATCATTAGATTCAGTACAGCAATTGTTGGATAAAGATGAAGTTTCATTTGAAATTGCAAAATCTATCGATGAACTCATTTTTTCGTCTATATTTTACTATGAAATTGGTGATAAAACAAAAGCTATTGATTTGCTCACTGATGCATTTGTTGGTATTAGAAATGTAAACCCTGAAAAAGTATCTGTTCAAAGAGCTCCCACTTTTGATGAATTAGAAGAAACCTTGTTGAATCTTATGAAAAAATCTGACACCGTAATGAGCAAATCTGTAAAAAACGAGGTGGGTTTTATTTTTGCAAGAGGAACTGCACCTGTATATGCTGATGAAATTGGCAGTTTGATTGATCTTCTTTCCAAATCCAGATACTTGGATGTGGTTTCTAGAAAACAAAGTGATCTTTATCGACTAGTCCAAAACGATTGGGCTTCTTTGAAACCTTCTTTAATGGCCAAAGAGTCAATTGATGAATTAATTACATCTTCTGTTAGAATCACCGAACTGCATCAGGCAGCCCTTTTGCTTCGAGAATTAGATAACGTTGATAGATTCATTTTACTTGATTCTGAAGAAAATAGTGATCTTGCAAATCTGATTCAGCCTGAATGGGATAAACTGGAGAGTAATATGGCATTGGCATCATCTGTTCAAGATATTTTGGAATCTGAATCTGAAATTCACCAAATGGCCCAAGTCATAGATATCTCATCTCGAATTAGCAAAAGTGTGGAAATTTCTCAAACCGCAGGCACTAATTCTGAAATAACGTCTAATTGGAAATTGCTTTTAGAACGTGTTGAAAGTGCAGATACACTAGATGATGTTCTGGAAATTGTTTCTGAATTTGATGCATCTATGGCAGAACTTCGTGAGAAAAGAAGTCCTTTAGCTGTATTGGAATTTCAATATAAAACAATGAAAGAAAAAGCTGAGTTGCAAGCTGATTATGAAAATTTATTTTTAATTGACAATGCTCTGAAAATTTTACACACAGCTAAACAAATGGAGTCTGGCAATCCCTCTATCACTAGAATAGACAGAATTGAAGTTTTGTTAAGTTGGACAAGTGACATGTCTTCTAAAATACAATCTGATTTGGACTCTTACAACAAGGATGCATACAAAATCCGTGCAAGTGACATTCTCCAGCGAGCAAAATCTTTAGAAAATTTGGTAGAATTAAGTTTGACAAAAAATCGTTTCTTGCCAAACTATGTAGAATTTACTGAAACCTTTAATGAAAAAATCGACAACGTACGAGATCTTGTAATTAAAAATGATCTTGATCAAGCTGATGATCTAGTTCGTGATTTGTTTGATGAATGGAGTGCTGTTTCAAAAGCATACACCGATGATCCATATGGCTCTGATGTCGGTTACACTTCTGATGAAATCAAGCGTATTGAATTCCGTAAAAAATTAGACACTTTTTCAAACATGGTATCCACTTTCTACAATACGGGATTTTCAGAACATGCTGATCAATATAATCAAATGATGATGGAAGCTGATAAAATGATTGAGTTGGCAAATTTTGTTGATGTTGAATCAAAGATATCTGAAATCGGTAATTATCTTAGTGAACATTTGGTGCTTAACAGCGATAGTATAATTTATGATATTTCTTTTGATTCTGAAAAAGATATTTGGATAATTAATGGAGCAACTGAAAAGTCTATTTTTGATAGACGAGAAAATCTCTATGTAACTGTGTATAGTATGGATGGGACTGTACATAGCAGTATGGAATTTACTGATACTAAACAAGGCAACTTTTTCACACAGTGGATAGCTCCTGCCGACCCTGGTCTATATGTTGTAATGCTTCAATACCGGGATTCTATGGCTTCACAAATTGTACATGTTGAGGAAGAGTTTGATTATGAATACAATAGTGCTGATTTGAGCATGGTTGACCTTGCCCGTGAATTTGAAGAATTAAAGTCATTTGCAGAAGAATTTGGAGGTGATAGTTTTACTGAAAATCCTCGTTTTGCATCTGTAATTAATGAAATTGAATTTGCCTTCAAAGACAAAGATGCTGAAAATGTAGATGATAATCTTGATGAGTTAAAAACCATAATTGAACGCTATCTTCCTATGCGCTCTCGTGTTGCCGTGGTTGAAGCGATATACGATGATGATAAATTGATTGTATCAGGAGCTGTCCAGAAAACTCTTGCTTTTAGGGAGGATCTTTTTGTCGATGTTTATGATCAAAAAGGTACCCTGATTGAAGAGATTGCATTAAAAGACAATTCTTCAGGATTGTTTACCGAAGTTTTGTCTCGTCCATTTGAATCTGGACTTTATGTTACTCAACTGCAATATCATGATGTGATTGTAACTGATTTCTTTAATGTGCGATAGTTATTTTTTCCCTTTTACCAAATTGAATAGTTGTCTTACTGCTAGTTTCGGATGGCTGGTTGCAAGTTTTATCATGTTGGATAATCCGAAATCTGCTTTAATAAAATCTAGAAACTCTTCAGGTTTTAATTCACTGATGATGTCTAATTCTTTGTCCCAATCCTCATCAGTTAGCCCAATCCATCTGTCTTGCACTTTTCCTGCAGATTTTATTTTTGATTCGATTGCTTTTTTCCAATTCTCTTCATATTCTGATAATTTTTTTTCTGATGTGTCATTTGCTTTGATGGCTTTTGCTGCAACTTCTCCTGCTATTCTTCCAAATTTTATAGCATAACGAATTCCTTCCAATACTAATGGGTTTGCCTGTCCTGCTGAATCTCCGACCAAAATTAAATTATCATAAACTGTTTTTCTTGAAAGCCCATCATTTGGAATTAATCCGTAGTGAAATTCTATTGGTTCAATTTTGCCCAAATCTGCAATTGGACCTTCTTTATTTTTGATCAATTCTTTCAGTCTGGCTATTGGGTCTATGGGGGAATCTGGTTTTCCAATACCTACACCAATTCTCGCAATGTTGTCTCCTAATGGAAAAATCCATGCATATCCTGCAGGTGAGTATTTTTGTCCCACCATTAACCACCATGTGTCTGCTTGAACATGCTCTACCTTTGCTTCGTATTCTGCACCTGCACCAAATCTTTCCCACTGTTCTACAAACCCCATTGATCTTGCAACTGTTGATTGAAAACCACTGGCATCAATGATCACTTTGCCGTAAAATTTAATTTCTTTTTCATGGCATGTTGCCTTCACTCCAATTATTTTTCCTGATTCATTTTTTATTGCATCTTTTACAAAAGTATCTACAAAGGTTTCAGTACCTTCAGATTCTGCTTGTGATGCTAACCATCTGTATGTCTTTCTTACATCTAGTACTGCGGAGTGAGCAACTGTATCTCTAATGCTGACTTTATTGTTTGGTGAATAAAATACAAAATTCTTTACTGGATTGTAACAGTCATCTGGAATTCCAAATTCTTTGATATTTTTAATCCATGTAACTCCGCTGGTCCTAACTGATTCTGCAATTGATTCTTCTTTTTCAATCATTGCTACTTTCAATCCTTTCTTTGACGCTGCAAATGCTGCTGAAGATCCTGCCGGGCCTCCTCCCACAACTACTAGATCATAATGATATTCTTCAGACAATTGTTCTCAGTCATAATGACCTAGGATATAATTTTGAGCTAGTTTTGACTATTTTTTTAGTACTGGGGTTCCTGTTGAATCGTTTTCTCTTTCTGAATCAAAAGTTTCCATATGTGCTGGGTCTCTATGCATGTAACTGTGTGTTGCTCCTTCTGTCTTTCTACAGAATTTTTCATGAATTGTTTCTTGTACTTTTAACGTGGTTTCGTTTTCATGAAATAGACGTTTTCCACAGTCCGGACACATAAATTCAGGCATAAATTCCGTCAACATTAAATCTATTTAGATGTTTCATGTATTTTGGGAATATTTTGCTCTCAACCCAAGCTTTAGATGTTTATCAATATCTGTAAAATCATGGATGACTCTGAACTTGGATCTTTTTTGATGTGGTCTGCAATAACTGGAATAATTATACTTGTTACTGGGTTTAGCTACTACATGTATTCAAAAAAGAACAAGACTCGTCAATCTTGATTTTTAATGCGTTTAGTTATTGAACAATTATTTTTGTTTGATTTGTAAGATTATCCTTCTGAGGCTGTTTTTCCGCCATCTACATTCAAAATGGTTCCTGTAACCCAATTTGCTTCATCCGATGCCAAGTACAATGCTGCATTTGCAACGTCTTCTGGCTCTCCAACTCTTGCAAGTGGTAATCTTTCTTCTAATACTTTCCTTGCTTGTGGATCATCCAAATATGGTTTGATCATTCCTGAATTAATAATTCCTGGGTTTACGCAGTTACATCTGATGTTCCTTCTAGCATATTCTACTGCAATGGATTTTGTAAACATCGAAATTGCAGCTTTGGTGGATGAATATACTGCCAAATGAACTCTTGGAATTGCTCTTTCACTTGAAATTGAACCGATATTGACAATTGCGCCGCTTTTTACATCTGACATTTTTGAAAGCACTGCTTTTGTCATATGAAAAACACCTAACAAATTCACGTCAATCAATTTCTTAATTTCTGAATCTTTCATCTCGTGAAAATGCACTGGATCATTGATCGCCCCTGCATTGTTTACCAAAATATCTATTTTCCCATAAGTGTCCATTATCTGATTTACTGCTTGCAAAACTTGGGATTCGTCAGTCAAATCACATGATATTGACACAGTTGAATTTTCGTTACCTATCTCTTTTCTAGTTGCTTCTAATTGTTCTAAATTTCTGGCAATAAGAATAACTTTTGCTCCTTCTTCTGAAAATCTCTTTGCAATTCCTTTTCCTATGTCACTTGATGCGCCTGTAACGATAGCCACTTTTTCCTTTAATCTCATAATTTTCTAATATTCTTCTAACTTATAGAATTTTTCTTAAATACTATTCGTGATTTTTATTTGTTTTATTCATTGGTTTTTTTGATATATTCTATGATTCCTGTATAGTCTATTTCTCCAAAGCCTTCTTCGATTGCCTTTTCATAGACTTCTTCTGCTTTGGTGATCATTGGCAGATTAATTCCTAAGGATTTGGCGGTGTTTGTCATCGTACTGATGTCTTTTTTTAGATTAGATAATGTGAATGTGGTATCATATTTTCCATCTATCATTTTGTATGCCTTTTTTTCACTCATTCCTGTTTTGAAATATGTTGAATTCAAAATCTCCAGAAATATTTTTGGATCTACTCCTGATTTTTTCATCAATGTGATCCCTTCAGATAATGCCAGTGCAAGCATGGTGATTTGAAGATTCATGGCTAATTTGACAGAATGGGCAATTCCACTCTCTCCTAGAAAAAATACTTTGTTTGCAATTGAATTGAAAACTTTTTCACATTTTTCAAAACTCTCTTTGTCTCCTGATGCCATCATAACCAAATCTCCTGTTATTGCAATGTTTGGACCTCCCATTACTGGTATGTCTAATTTTTCAATGTTAAATTCATGAAATTTATGTGAAATTTCTTTTGATTCTAAAGGATCTATTGTGCTCATGTCTGCTACAATGAGTTTTTCATGATTGCCTTCGATGATTCCATTTTTTTCAAATGATACTTGTTTTACTGCATTTGCATCTTTTACTATGATTATAACTATCTCTGAATTTTCTGCAACTTCTTTTGGCGATTCTACGATGGTTGCTCCTTTTTCTTTTAATTCCCTTGTTTTTTCTTTAGTTCTGTTATAAGCTGTAATTTTAAAACCCACGTCTATCAAATGTATTGCTACTGCATTTCCCAACATTCCTAATCCTATAATTCCTATTTTTTGCAAATGTATTTCTCCGTTAATGTTGTGCTAATGACGTTCTTCATTTTGAATCTCCCAGTGTTTATTTCCAAATCTAGGTGCCACAAATTCTAACTGTCCTATTGTTTTGTCTCCTTTTTTCACTTTTGCAAAATCAAATTTCTTCATTTTGAGAATTTTCTCTTTGGGTTTGTAACCTCCTTCAATTACTTTCACTTTGAATCTCTTACTTGCTTTAATTATCATCTTTCTTGCACTTTGAACATCCCCGATCCATGAAAACATTTCAAAATCTCCAAAATTTTTAGTAGATACATTATATCCGTATAATCTTGCTTCAAATTTCATTGAGTGTGATTTAGCCTGTTCATTTAACCATGAAACAACCTCTTCCCCATGGCCTTTTTCAATTCCAAATGTTTCTGAATCCCCCATTAATTTATCTGACAAAATTAATCCATAATAATCATTTTCAAATTGATGTTAGACTAAAATATTGTTCTAGTTGTAACACTATATGCTAACAATTGATTGCAGAGATGTCATATCAATTAAGAATGATTTACTTGTTTATGTTGCAGATCAAGTTGCTGCAATTCCAACTTTAAAAAACCATCAATTTACCTTGTCATCATTTGACGATGATGAAATTATTGACACATCTGAAGTAATTTCTGCTATAAAAGAATTTTTAGATTCTATAGATGAGGGACGTAACTTTGCAGTCATTTCTAACAATGATGTAATTAACATCACCTCTATTTCTGGAAAAGTAATTGAGAGGATTGTTTCTGAATCAGAACATGAGATGTTTTCCTGCACCCATTGCGGTTTTGTTACTCAATACCAAGTTGAATTAGACACTCATATGAAAATTCACTATATCTAATTTTTTTTTAAATTTTCAAGCAACCAGTTTCTTTTGACTATGGGCATTTCAGATGACATTGAGAATTCATATTGAGGAAATCGATTTTGGTATTCTGAGATAAAATTATTTGCGACTTTGAATGTCTTGAAACTTGTTCTCACTCCGTCTATGTTCACTTGATTTCCTAAAATATCATAAATGATTATTTTGTATTGGGTTGGTTTTACAAAACATTTTGTACAATACCACAATATTCCTAATGTTACAATAAAAAACCCTGTCACGCATTTGTCCAATATTTTTCTCATATGTTGATTTTCAACAGGATCTTTATAAGCACTGATTACCCGAAATGTTTGTGGGAAAATCATCTAAAAATAATGTCACAAAGGTATATTGTGAAAAATGTGATCTAGTTTTTGAATCTCGTGAAAAGTTTGAAAATCATCTTGATAGTCATTCTTCAAGTATCCCATGTGATGTTTGTCCTATAGATACTATCATTGCAAAATTCGTGAATTTGTTTAAGAGAAAATCTTCACGTAATTTGGAATAAGTTTTTTTAACCTATTTTGTCTGATTTGGAATATGAATAAAAAAGGTGTAGTGATAGGTGTTATTGTTATTGGAATCATTATTGGTATAGTTTCTTCTCTTTCTACCTCTGATGAAACTGTTAATTTGGATATGAGTAGGACTCATGGAACAATCTCTACTGCTATGGGGTCACCCATTTTAGGAGATCCTTCTGCTCCAATCACTATTGTTGAATTTGGGGATTATCAATGTCATCAATGTTATAATTGGTTTCATAACACCAAACCCACAATATTTCAAAATTATATTGAAACTGGAAAGGCAAATTTGGTTTTTGTAGATTTGGCTTTTTTAGGTCGTGATTCTCAAAAAGCCTCACAGGCATCGTACTGTGCAGAAGATCAAGGGATGTATTGGGAGTATCATGACACTTTGTACAATTTTCAAGAACCTCAAATTGATGGAGGATGGGCAAATTCTGAGAGATTAAAGGCATTTGCAAGTAACTTGGGATTGGATATGGATTTGTTTGAAAGTTGCCTTGATTCTGGGAAATACACAAAACGTGTTCAGTATAATATTCAGCAGGCAAGAGATCATGGTGTTAGAGGAACTCCAGGATTCTTTATTGTTGGGCCTGATGGACAACAACAACTTGGTGGGGCACAACCCTATTCAGTATTCAAACAGATTTTGGATACTATGATCTGATGACATCGCCAATCATTTTGATATTTTCTGACCCGAAATATCTTGTTCTTTCATTGGCGATTTTCTCATCCATGTTGATTGGTTTGTTGATTTTATCTGAATATGTTTTCATAGAACCTTATGTTGTAGGTCATATTCCATCTGGAACTGAATTAGGGTTTGCACTTATTGTGGTGATAACTACATTGTCTGCATTAGTCCTTCCTATGAATATATTTAGAATAAATTTTCTTAAAAAATCAAAACAGAAGATGGGTGGAGGATTACTTGGGTCTGTTGTTGGTGCAATTGCAGGAGCATGCAGTTGTGGTCCGATCGGATTTGCTGTCATTTCTACATTCGGTTCAGTTGGGGCCACTGCCACAGCTTTTTTGACTAGCTATGAAATTCCAATCAGAATTATCGCAATTGGAATTTTGGCAATCACTTATTTTACAACTGTGAAATCCCTGAAAATCGAATGTAATTTAAAATCTAACTCGTAATGGATTAGAAATTACCTGTTGGACAAACTTTTACAACCTTGGAATGTATGTTATAGTATTCTTAACTTTTATTGTGACCTTTATCTATATTCCAATAAGGCCTGGTAGAAGGGATCCCGAGGCTGATGAAATAGACGATGCCGAAGACTGACTAGGATATTTTCAATTTCTTTTTGATGGGGTTTGATGTGAGTAAAGTCGAGATATTTATTTACCTGTTTTAGATCTACCTTAATGCAGAATTGGAATTTAATTTTTGGAATCCTGATCATTTCAAGTCCAATTCTCTTTGCAATTATTGCGTTTCCTGATTCTATAGCTTGGAGCTGGAATGAAGGGCGCGGAGGCTACTTTTTTGCTCTA
The DNA here is from genome assembly GCF_054095695.1 of Candidatus Nitrosopumilus sp. bin_6a. NCBI lineage: Archaea > Thermoproteati > Nitrososphaerota > Nitrososphaeria > Nitrosopumilales > Nitrosopumilaceae > Nitrosopumilus > Candidatus Nitrosopumilus sp. bin_6a. Next base: position 54,066 of record NZ_JBSWSR010000001.1, on the reverse strand, counting down.
ATTTTTGTTGTCGCTGAATTAATTGGACTAAAAATTATGATTTCTAAGAAAAGACTACTGTCTGTCATTCCAATGGCTTTTGCAACGATTGCCTATCTCATATCATTAGAATATGGGTTGCGAGAATACATTGTTGAATCTGCAGAATTATTTAATGTACAATTGATTTATTCTTGGACTTGGCTGTGGGATTTTGTTGTAATGGCAATATTTGTTGTTGCTGCACTGAGTATCTTTTTTGGAAAACGTTGGATTAGAATTGCTCCTGCAGGCCCAATATTTCTAACAGGAACTGCAATCATTCTTTCACTTGATGCATTTTTCCCATATGATACACTTGGTCCTTTACAGTACATAGTTCCATATTTTGTTCAGGCAAATGTATGGTTAGTAACTGTGCTTGATCTTGGAACTGCAGTAGCGCGTGACAATGTGATGTTTTTGCGTGGTGATCATGGTTCTATGGCTCTTCAGGTATTTTGGCCATCAGCTGGGGTTCATAGCATCATCATATTTTCATTGGTAATTGGCGCATTCATGTTAAAACTAAATATCCCACGAACTCGAAAGACGATTTATTTTGTTTTAGGAATTATTGGAACAATTACTGTAAACTTGATTAGAATTTTTTCATTATCTTGGTATGCCCTCAAAGTAACAACCGACCCTGTGGCCTGGGAAGAATATCATAAAATTGCAGGTGAGATAATGTTCTTGCCTTGGTTATTTGCTTTCATCTTAGTTGTGGTTGTAATAGAATCAAGGCGTCTGAAAAATTCAGAAAAATAACCTGATTTTAAAAATACGATGTAATGTCACTCTGTCCTTGAACTTCAGAAAGCTCTGAAACTTTAACTCCTAATCTTCTAATTGTCGTAGTTTGAGTTTCTAGTGCTTCTTTTAGTAACATGTCTGCAGTTTTTTGTAATTCTTCTATGCTTGATGTTGGACTTCTGAGCATCCTTGATTTTGATTTATTTGATAAATTGGACTCTACAAAATGAATCCCAACTGATTTGAACATTTGATTATTTTTTTTAACTATGTCGTGTACTTCTTTACATAATTCTGAAATATTTTCCGACAAGAAATCATAATCTTTTGAATCTTTTTTCAATGTAGTAATTTTGCTATATTGAATTCTAGCTTCACGTTTCTTTACTGGATCATTGTCTATGCCTCTAACTGAATTGTAGATATAGGATCCTGTTTTTCTTCCAAAATGTTTGTTCAATGTAAATATGTCGATTTTTTTTAAATCTTGAATTGTCTCTAATTTCATCTCTGAAAACTTTTCTTCTGTTTTTTTACCAATTCCAGGTATCGTTCTGATTTTTAATCCGTCTAAGAACGCTTCAACTTTTTCTGGAGACACTACTGTTAGTCCGTCTGGTTTTTGAAAGTCAGATGCAATTTTTGAAATTAATTTGTTGGGTGAAATTCCAATTGAACAACTTAGTTTGATTTTATCACGAATGGAATTTTTAATTTGCTGTGCTAGATGAAATGCTTTTTTAAAATCTCCTTGAACTCTTTCTGTTACATCCAAATAAGCTTCATCTCTACCTACATATTCGAATATGTCCGCACTTTCTTTCATAATTTCCATAGCTTTTTCAGACATTTCTGAGTAAAAATCAAAATCTACTGGTAAAAATACTGCATCCTTTCTATCCTCTAATCTTTTTTTAGCAAATGCAATTGGAATTCCTGATTTGACTCCGTATTTTCTAGCTGTATAATTTGCAGTTGCAATGGCTCCACTATCTCCCCCTCTATCTGAAAAAACACAAACACACACAGGTTTTGATTTTAATTCTGGAGATCTTGTTTCTTCACATTGGGCATAAAAATAATCAAAATCTATGTGGAAAACTACTCTGGTTTCCAATATTGTTCAGAACTATTTTGATTATTACTGTTTTGTGTATTGATTAAATATTGATTTGATTTAGTATTTTTATGGAATATCCTGTGTCTGTAGATGAAAACGGGATAAAGTTCAAACCTGAAAAAATGGAAAAAGAAAAACTTTACCATTGCATATACAAAGACAAAGCTATGTTGGTATTCAAAGATTCCCAAGATGTAATGAATTGTTATGAAATTGAAGAACCTGATCTAGTTGAACAAATCAAGAAAATTGGCAGTGATGACGATCTTGAAAAATTATTTGAGGACTATATGCAAGGAAAACACCTTAAAAATTAAATAAAAGCGAGAGAGAAATTTGCTATTACAGGAATTTGAAATTGAGCAGCAATAAAAAATCTAAAGACGCAGAAGACATTCTATCTGAATTTGACTCTAGAATTAATTCAGAACCTGAGCCAACACCAGAACCTGAGCCAACACCAGAACCTGAGCCAACACCAGAACCTGAGCCAACACCAGAACCTGAGCCAACACCAGAACCTGAGCCAACACCAGAACCACAACTTGAAGCACCTGCACCAGAACCACAACTTGAAGCACCACCATCTCAAACTGAAAATTTTGAAACACAAAAAATTCCAGAAGAACGCAATGTGATTTTTGTTGGAACAAAACCTATCATGACTTATGTTTCTGCAACTTTAACTCAACTTTCTACAAGACCTACAGTTACAATCAAAGCTAGAGGCAAAAGAATTACTCAAGCTGTTGATGTTTCTCAAATGATTGTGAAAAGAATGGATTCTGTAGGTTATGTAATTAGTGACGTTAGAATTTCCTCTGACTCTTTAACTTCACAAGATGGAAAACAACGTAATGTTTCTACAATGGAAATTGATATTTCAAAAAACTAATTTAAAATATTTAACATTAATTTTATTTGGTAGTATATTTTTGATTGGAGTTTTGATGCTTACAAATGATTCGTGTAATATTAAATATTTTGTAATATCTGATGAGATTAATTCATATGAAAAATCTTTAGACCCTGAGTTTTGTGAAAATATTCTTGAAAAAATTGACTTATACAATGATCAATGTTCATCACCAATTGATATTTTGGATTGCGGTTAAGGTACTAAATCTATCAAAAGATTTCGTTCTACCTGTACATGAAATCTTTAAGGTAGTTTGTTTCTTCCTGTGCTTCTTTAATTATTTTTTCTGCCTTTTCTGCTTCTTTTTGTAATGATGAAATATTACATGATGATCCTGGAATTAGTTTTGACATTGCCATACATAATTCTGCGCTTGATTGAAAATCTGGACCTTTCCCATCTGTATGAAAAAGTATCACAATGACATCTTGATCTGATACACTTCCTTCATTGAGCAGCATTCCTGGAATTCCTGGAACTGTCCCATGTTCTAATACTTTCAACCCTGATTCTTTTATTTTGTTTCTTGCAGATTCAGTACTTCCAATACCTATCATTTCTCCATTACTTGTCGTTGATTTTATTGCAACACTGCTTACAATCAATTTGATTTTGTGTTTTTTTGCCCATGACAACATTGTTTTTGCAGTAATTCTATGTAATGACTGATCTAATGTAAGATACGACAAAAATACTCCGACTTTCAAATCATCGTTAACAAAAATTCTTGTTGTGAAATTTGGTTTTCCATCTTGTATCACACTAATTGGTGGAAAACTTTCAGAATCCACAACTCCTGCTAATCTAAACTGTGATGTATGAATCATCGATTCTGTTGCAATTGCACTACTGAATCCTATTGAAGGAAATCCATCGACAAGATATCCTCCCTCCAAATCTAATTTTCCAAATTCTCTTATTCTAATTTTTGAAGACAATGAATTCTCAATCATTGATCAACTAATATCTTTTATCTCACTTTATTTTTGTAATTTAGAAATTAATGCCGCATAAATAAATGGCAATATTGTTGTAACTTCTGCATGCAATGTTGATTGTTTTGCTTTTTGTGTTACTTTGCCCCATGAAATTGCCTCTCTTACTAGTGCTCCACTTAAACTGCCATCAAATTCTTGAGCCGTAGTGATATAGAATGCATAATCCAATCCTTCTCTGTATTGATTCCACCATAATGTGTGATGTTTTGAAATTCCTCCCCCAATCATGAATGCTCCTGATTTTTCAGCCTTGAAAATTAATCCTGAAAGTAAGTTTGCATCTCCTGCCATATTTAATTTAAAATCGCTGTGTTTTTGTGTAAATAACCAAATCTGGCTTCCTACAGCACCATCCATTATTCCTGGAACAACTACATCAATATCATTTTTGTATGCCCAATAAAGAAATGAATCTTCTCCTAAATGTTTTCCAATCATTTTACATATTTCTGCTGTACTCATTTCTTTATTCCCTTTTTGATATTCTTCCTCTAGAAATGATTGCATTTTTTCCTCAATGAGTGGACCGTAACTATCCATCGGAACCAATACATTGCCTAATCTGTGAATGTTTTGATTTGCAAGTTCCATGTCATCCATTGTGAATGAACCTTCGTTATAATGCGAGAAATGTCTTGCAATGTCATGATCTAATGCACCACATGTGGTAATTGTCACATCGAACCATTTGTTTTTTATCATGTCTTTGATAATTCCTCTGAGACCTGTGGACACTACTGCTCCTACAAACGAAACGAATCGTAAACACTGTTTATCTGAAATCATTTCTGTTAAAATTTTTAAACCGTCAGAGAGATTCACTGATTCAAATCCTCCGGATTGAGATAATTCTTCAAAAATTTTCTCTAAAGTTGTGTTTGAATCAATTACTATGTCTTTTACTGGACGTCCTGACACTACCACGTCCTTGATCTTTGATGCCGAGTATAAAATTCTGCCTTAATTTTATTGATTTTTTATTTCCCTAAGAAAACTTTAAACCCACCCAATAACACTCATTTTCGAATGCCAGATAGAATTAAGGTGGGATTAGTAGGGATTGGTAATTGTTTTTCAGGTTTAATTCAAGGTATTGAGTATTATAGACAAAACCCTACCCAGGAGGTTACTGGTATTATTCACGATAAATTAGCTGGTTATGGCATTCATGACATTGACTTTGTTTGTGGTTTTGATGTTGGTGAGAATAAAGTTGGAAAGCCACTTCATGAAGCAATCTATGCATTTCCTAACATGGTTAATTGGATTCCTAAAGATGAATTGCCAAAAAATGATGCCAAAATATACGAAAGCCCCATTTTGGATGGTGTTGGATTATGGGTTGAAAATCGAATCAAACCTATTGAGAATCCAAAATCTATAGAACAACTTACTGAAGAAGTTAAACAAGTAATCAAAGATACTGGTGTTGAGATAATTGTCTCTTATTTGCCTGTAGGCTCTGACAAAGTGACTGAATTTTGGGCACAGATTTGTCTTGACACTAACACGGCATTTGTAAATTGCATTCCATCCTTTATTGCATCTGACGAAAAATGGGCAAAAAAGTTCGCAGAAAAAAATATTCCTTGTATTGGTGATGACATTAAAGGTCAGGTTGGCGCAACAATTGTTCATCGAACTCTAGCTAAGCTTTGCAGTGACCGAGGAACAAAAATTGAAAAAACATATCAAATCAATGTTGGTGGCAATACTGATTTCTTAAACATGAAAGAACAAGATAGACTTGTATCCAAGAAAATCTCTAAAACTGAAAGTGTTCAGAGCCAACTTAAAGAAAGATTAGACGATGATCAAATTTATGTTGGTCCTTCTGATTTCATTCCTTTCTTAGGTAATACCAAACTCATGTTTATGAGGATTGAAGGTCGTCAATGGGCTAATATTCCATACAATATGGAAGTTCGTTTAGAAGTAGATGATAAAGCAAATTCTGCAGGTATTGTAATTGATGCAATTAGATTAGCAAAAATTGCTCTTGATAGAGGTGTAGGTGGACCAATAAAGCCTGCAAGTGCATATTTGATGAAACATCCTATTGAACAAACATCTGATGTCCTAGCAAAAACTGAATGTGAAAAGTTTGTTGCTGGTGATTAATCACTGAAAATTATTTGAATCTCTGAATCTCACTGTTCTGCTTTTTTCATATTTCTTTAAATCAAACTCTTTGCTTATTCCACACTCTCCTTCTAATTCAGTAATTTTTGTTGTCACCACTTTGTTGTTTTCAGTCATGTCTACAATGAGGCTGTCTCCTCCAAATTTATGACTCTGAACATTAGCTGCTAAAATCGGTATTCTGTTTTCTAATGCCCTGACTTGTACATACATCTTCCAAGGTCCTATTCCTCTTTTGACTATTCTACTTGGTGAAAATAGTACTTGGGCTCCTTTTTTTACAAATGTATTTGCAACATTAGGGAAAACCATGTCATAGCAGATTATTACTCCAAATCTACATGCAGTATTGAATATTTTAGCCTCTTTTCCAGGCGTAACGTTGTCTCTCTCATAGTCAAACGGATGGATTTTTTCCTGCTTTCCGATAAATTCCCCGTTTGGGCCTATGATTGGGGAGATTATCGATGTTCTAGTTTTGGTAATCTCATAGAATGCTCCTGGGATTACGGTCATGGAAAATTCTTTTGCAATTTTCCTAAATTCTGAAAATTCCTTCTCAAAATCACTGATCTCATTATTTTTTAGCCATTGTTCTGGCAGGCATACAATGTCTGTATTTTGCCTCCCCAGTTTTTTTAAAATTTTTGATATTTCGAAAATTCCTTTTTGATTTGTACTTTGTGGTTTGGTTTGTATTAATCCAAGCTTTACCATGAATCTATAATTTCTTTTTAGTAATTATAGTAGGCGCAATCGTGCGATCTATCCATAAAAATTCAATGTATTTTTTTTACCGCTACGAAAAATATCATATCGTAACAAGAAAAATTAAGCAATTATGTCAACTAAACTTGTTAAGCATCGATTATCCTACGTAAAAAGAAATTACTAGCATTGGTTCATGTAAAAAAAGTTGAGATCTTCGGTTTCAAATCATTTGGATTCAAGAATACTACTGTACAGTTTGAACCTGGTTTAGTTTCTATTTCTGGACCCAATGGTTCTGGCAAAAGTAACATTTTAGATGCAATAATTTTTGCAATGGGTGAAAATAAACCCAAAGTTATGAGGGTCGATAAATTACGATCACTGATTCATGATATTGAAGGAAATAGACGTGGACCTAAATTAGCAAGATCTAGTGTTCACTTTGATAACTCTGATAGAAAAATTCCAGTCGATTCTGATGTTGTTGAAATTACAAGGGAAATGGATGGTGCTGGTGAAAATACATACTATCTAAACAAAAAGAAAACAAACAGAAGTCATATTCTAGATTTACTTGATATGGCAAATGCTGGATTGGGACAATTAAACGCAGTTCAACAAGGTACTGTAACTAGAATTTCTGAATTCACTTCTGAAGAAAAAAGAAAAACTATTGAAGATTTAATCGGTCTATCGTATTTTGATGATAAAAAAACTGAATCAGTAAAACAACTTGATGAAGCAGATAGGAGACTTGAAATTGCTCTTGCAAAAATGGGTGAAATTAAAAAAAGAATTGATGAATTAGAAGAAGAAAGGAATCAAAAATTAAGACATGATATTTTGGAACGTGAATTAAATCGCTATAAAGCAATAGCTGCTGCTAATAAAATGAAGGTAATTTCTGCCCAAAAAGACTCAAAAGAAGCAACTTTGAGGGAATTGACTGCTGAAGTCACTTCACTCGATGCCGAAAGAAATGTTTTGAGAGAAGAAATCACTTCTTTAGAAACTGAAAAAACAAAGTTAATGGCTGAAGCAAATGATTACAATAGAGCAAAAGCCTCACTTGATGCAGAAATTAGTACTGCAATGGAACAATATGAAATAGACAATACTGCAATATCTGCATCCAAGAAAAGAATAGATCAAATCAATGCAAGATTACCTGAGATTCAGAATGAAATTGATGAAATTAATCAAGCTCGAAGTGATATCGATATACAAGTACAAAAAATTAAAGACTCTATCGAGGAAACTAATGTCAAGAAAAGTAAAATTAACGATGATCTTGAAATAATTGATACTCAAAGAAATAAAATTCTTACCGAACAATCAGAGGCTGCTGCAAAAAAATCTGAAATTGACAATAAAATTAAAACTCTTACAGGACAACTAAATGATACTAAACTAAAACTTTCCAAAGTTTTACATGAGCAAGATGAATCTAAAACCAAAATTAATGTAAACACTACAAAACTTTCTGAATTAGAAAATGATATCGTTCAACTAACTGGTTATCAATCCCAACTAGAAACTATGTTGAACAATCATAACGCATCAATTGCTGAATTAAAATCTAGAATTGAAAAATTACAGACAAAAAAATCTAAACTAAATAATGACATGGATGAACTTGGATTGATTTTAGAGAAATCAAGTAAAGCTGCAAATCAATACGAATCAAAAATTAATACTGTCAAAGGATTCATGCATGAAGATTACACTGTTGCTAAATTAAAAGAAGATGCAGATAAGCTTGGTATTGAAGGACTAGTTTATGAGATGATCTCTTGGGACAAAAAATACGAACGTTCTGTTTTAGCAGTAAGCTCTGATTGGATTAAGGCAATCGTCGTTAAAGATTTTGCAACACTGCTTGGCATTGCTGAAGTTGCTAGAAGTAGGAAACTTCCAAAACTGAAAATAATTCCACTGGATGCAATCCCAAAATTTTCTCTCTCATTACCTAAGGAATCTGGAGTTGTAGGAATACTTGCAAACTATGTATCCTGTGATCCTGCTTATTCTTCTCTCAAAACATTCCTGTTTGGAAACATCATTCTTACTGAAAATCGGGAATCTGCTTACAATGTCTCTCAAATGGGATACAAATCAGTCACCCTTGATGGTGAATTTTTTGAGGCAAAAGGAGGCACAGTTGTAATTGATATTGATTCTAAAATTTCAAAACTTACGAAACTTATCTCTATGAGTAGTGATATTGACGGGTTATTTCAATCAATCAGTCTTATTAAAAAATTCATGTTGAAGAAAAAGTTTTCATTAAAAAAATTAGAAGAATCTATTCAATCATATGATGATAGATTATCGATCTCTGAAAATTCTCTAACATCCACATCTGAAAATCTCTCTAATCTCAAATCTAGAATTGCATCTGCAATTAACATGAAAGAACAACTAACAAAAAGAATTTCTGAATTAACTTCTAGAAATAATATTATTGAATCTGAAGTAAGTACTAATGAATCTCACATAGAATCTTTGCAAGAAAGAATTGCAATTGTTGATGAAAACTATGCTAGTGGAGAACAGGATAGAATTGCAAACGAATTGTCTAGAATAAATATTAAAAAATCTGACATTGAAAAATTATACACTACAATTATGAATGAATATCGTGATAAATCTTCACAACTAACGACACTTCAAACTCAGTACAATAGAGAAAAATCTCAGTCTAATCGCCTTAATGATGAAACTAATTCATTAAATCTTGAACGTCAAGAACTAGAAGCAAAAATTCAAGAATTGGAAAAACAAAAGGAACCAAAGAATGCTTTACTGGTTTCTTTACGTCAAAAAGAACAGGAATTAATCTCTACATCTGGATCTTCTATTGGCCATCTCAAAGAATTTGATGATAAACTCAAAGTATTATCTGAACAAGATCGTGAATTGACAAAACAGATCAATACTTTAGAACGCCAATCTGATTCCCTTAACCGTGATTTACATGATTTAATTGAAAATGAGACTAAATTACAACAAATTCTGTCTGCATTTGGATTTGACAAAAATATGGAAACATTTGATGTTGAATCTATTGTACAAGGATTAACAACTGAATTAACATCTCTTAATGCACTAAATGCAAAAGCTCCTGAAACATATCTTGAAGTATCATATGGATACCGCTCAATGTCTACAAGAAAGAATTCTCTTGAGGCAGAAAGAAACTCTATTGTTAAATTCATTGAAGATATTGAAAAAGACAAACGACAAACTTTCTTGGATGCCTTTGACAAAGTCGATAAAGAAATTCGCTTGATTTTCAATAAAATGACTGAAGGTAATGCATGGTTAGAACTACAAAATGAAGATGACCTGTTTAATTCTGGAATTTCTTATTTGATTCAATTTCCAAATAAACCAAAAAGAGAATCTACTTCCATTAGTGGTGGTGAAAAAACTTTAGCTGCAATCGTATTTGTTCTTGCGTTGCAAAAACTAAAACCTTCTCCATTTTACTTATTTGATGAAGTAGATGCTCACCTAGATGCTCCAAACTCTGAAAGACTGGCAAAAATTTTAGAAGAAAGATCTAAAGAAAGTCAGTTTATCATGGTGTCTCTAAAAGATTCTGTTATCCAAAAAGCAAAACTGATCTACGGCGTATTTCCAAAGAATGGCGTCTCAAATGTTGTTACGTACAAAGATAAACGTCTGCCATCTGTAAAAACTTCTTAGTCTATCTTTACAAAACAAGCAGAATAATGTTCATCATTTATTGCCTTTAATTCTGGTTCTTCTATGCATTTGTCAATTGCATATGGACACCTTGCTCTGAATTTACATCCTTGTTCAATTTCTGTTTTGACTGGTTCTTTAATTCTGATTTTTCTTTCTTTGTGTAAATTGTCTGGATCTGGCTCTGAAATCGCATCAATTAATGCCTGAGTATATGGGTGCCTTGGCTTGCCCAGAACTTGGTCTATCGGACCGATTTCTACAATTTTACCTTTATACAAAATCCCTATTCTTTGTCCAAAATATCTTGCAGTAGCTAAATCATGTGTAATGTAAATAAATGAGATATTGTATTTTTTCTGTAATTCTTGCATTAATTCCAGCATCTCTGCTCTAATTGAAACGTCCAGCATAGAAACTGGCTCATCTGCAAGAATCACTTTTGGTTTTAGTGCAAGTGCTCGTGCTAATACTACTCTTTGCCTTTGTCCTCCTGACAACATGTGTGGATATCTTTTTAGAATATCTTCGGCAGGTTCTAGTTTTACTTCTTGTAAAACCTCGATTACTCTTTTGACTCTATCTTCTTTGTTTCCTATATTGTGTATTTCAAGTGGTTCTGACACAATGTCTTTTATTTTCATTCTTGGGTTGATGGAATCATATGGATCTTGATGGATCATTTGGCAATTCATTCTAATTCTTGCTAAATTTTCTTTTTTATCATCAATTTCATGTCCTTCAAAAAATATTTTTCCAGAATCTAATTTGATTGATTTTAGAATTATTTTTGCAATTGTAGATTTCCCAGATCCTGATTCACCCGCTAAAACAAAAACTTCTCCTTGTTTAATGGCAAATGATACATCGTCTGTTGCTTTGACTGTGACTGATTTTGTTCCAAACATTCCCTTTTTTATGAAATATTTTTTTAAATTTTTCACTTTTAATATTTCACTCATTGAATATCTCTGGATTAAGTGGTATATCAAGAAATATTTTTCATGCGTAAACTTTGGGATAAAGCATTTATGTTAAATGATGACCAGATTAATACTTGAACAAAACTGTACAAAAAAATCTAGATTACAAAAAATTTGTTGTTGACTCTAAACTTCAATATTTTAAACCTCATGCTAGTAAAATTGAAAAAACTTTTGCTGAAGAGATTTCTTTCAGTCTTGATAGGAATTCTAAGTTTATTTCTCCTAAATTTTTCTACGATAAAAGAGGCTCTGATTTATTTGAAACCATATGTTCTCTGCCGGAATATTATCCTACAAGGACTGAGATTCAAATTCTAAAGAATTTACAGGATGAATTGCCTTCTTTTATAGATGAGTCATTCAGACTAGTTGAACTTGGAAGTGGTGCCTCTGTTAAAACTAGGCTGATTCTTGATATTTTTACAAAATTACAGTCTAAAACAGAATATTTTCCGATAGACATATCTGAAATTTTGACTGAAAGTTCTGAACAACTACTCCGAGATTACAATAGTCTTCACATTACTGGTATTGTTGACACTTATGAAGGCGGATTAGAATTCCTTAAAAATTTTGATGATAAAAAAAATCTAATCCTCTTTTTAGGTTCTAGTTTTGGTAATTTTTCCCACTCTGATGGAAAAGAGTTTTTGAAAAAAATAAATTCAATAATGAAGTCTGGTGACTTGTTTTTAATTGGCTTGGATTTGGTAAAAGACTCTGAAATTTTAGAATCTGCATATGATGATTCACAAGGCGTCACTGCCAAATTCAATCTTAATGTTCTCTCTAGAATTAATGATGAGCTTGATGCTGATTTTAATTTGAATAATTTTTCGCATCATTCGCTATACAATAAAGAAGATCAAAGAATTGAAATGTATCTGAAATCTCTTGTAAATCAGTCTGTCCTAATTTCAAAATCCAATCTGTCTCTGAATCTCGAAAAAAATGAACTGATTCACACTGAATACTCTCACAAGTATACTCTGGAACAAATTAATGATCTTCTTGAAAGTACTGGTTTTAAAATTAATCATGTTTGGTTGGATGACAAAACATACTTCTCTCTTACCCTTGTCTCAAAAAACTAAACATCTTCAGCACATCTGAATCCTGAAAATAACCAACGTTCATCTAATCTAAAGAAATTTCTATAACTTCCTCGAATTGACATTTGTGGAGTTCCAAATGATCCTCCTCTCAAAACTTTTTGGTTTGTAAACCATTTATCATTATATTCGTCAAAACCTGACTTGAATCCTGGATATCCTGTAAACTCGGATGAAGTCCATTCCCATACGTCCCCCATCATTTGCTGACATCCTAAATGACTTGTTCCTTGAGGATATGCTCCTATTTCAGAACAACTCCAATTATATGATTCAAGTAAATTACATCTTTCTTTTGTGGGATTTTGATTTCCCCATGGGAATGTAGTTTTTTCCTGCGTTTCTTCATTCCAACACGCTGCTTTTTCCCATTCTGCCTCAGTTGGAAGCCTTTTTCCTGCCCATTTGCAATATGCATCTGCTTCATAGTAGCTTACATGGCATACTGGCTCATTTGGATTGATTTTTCTAATTCCCAAAAAGTCTCTTACATGCCATATGTTGTTGATCTTTTCCCAATACATTGGGGCAATCCATTTGTTTGCTTTGACTTTCTCCCATCCGTCTGATAGCCAGTATTTGTATGTCTCATATCCGCCATCTTCAATAAATTCTAGATATTGCCGGTTGGTAATTGGAAAAATATCTATTTTGTAATCATTAAGGAAAACTTTGTGTTCTGGTAATTCTATATCGTAACAAAATTCATCTCCTTTGTTGCCCATCGTGTATATTCCTCCTTTGATTTGAACTGATTTTGTTTCTACTTTGATTGGAGTTGGTCTGTTGTTTTTCTTTACGGGTCTGTATTGCTCTGCAAGTAAATGTTGCAAATCATATACTAAAAGTTCCTGATGTTGACATTCATGATGAAATCCCATAACTATCAACTTAATTGCATCTTCCTTCAAAATTTGGGATTTGATAAATTTCTCAACTCTTTGATTAATCGTGTTAAAATATTGAAAAATCTGATCTGTTGTTGGTCTTGATACCACTCCACGTAACCCTTTATCATGCGGAACTCCAAATTGTTGGTAATACGAATTCAGATACTCTGAAAATTCTTTTGAATAAAATTCATAATTTTTGTCTATTTTACTCATAATTGCTTCATAAATCCAACTGACATGGCCGATATGCCATTTTGGTGGACTCATAAAAAATGCAGTTTGTACAACGAAATCATCCTTTTCCAGCGTCTTTACAAGTTCTAATGTTCTACTTCGAGTTTCTTTAAATTGATTTAACAACAAATTATCTGAATCTAGCTCTGGATTTGAAGCCATAATTAAAAAATTATTTTTTCTATTATTATGTTTGTTGGATGTTGCCCACTAGTATCCTCTTGCAAAAACTGGTGTTGATACACTTTGTTGTTGACAATAAATGCATTTTTTGCTTGTGTTTTCGCTTTCAAATGGAATTACTCTTATTTCCGCGCCTGTTTCTTCTTTGATTTTTTCCTCACATTCTAATTTTCCGCACCATGGTGAATTGAAAAATCCTCCTTTTTCAATTTTAGATTTAAAATCTGTGTAATCTGAAATTTCAATTGTGTTGATTTTTGCGGTTTCTTTAGCTTTCTTTAGCATTTCTGCTTGAATTTCATCTAATATTGTGGGGATTTTTTCTATTTCAGTGAATCTTAAACTCTTTTTCTCTGAGTTGTATCTTTTTGCAAGAATAACACTCTCATTTTCCAAGTCTTTAGGACCTATTTCAATTCTCAATGGTACTCCCTTTAATTCCCAATCGTTGAATTTGTATCCTGGAGACAACCCTTCTCTTTCATCTACGTGCACTCTGATGTTTTTAGATTCTAATTCTTTTTTGATCTCTTCTACTTTTGGAAATACTTGATCTTTTCCTTCATCGTTTCTATATATCGGAACAATTACTACTTGCATCGGAGCTACTTTTGGTGGCAATACCAACCCCTTATCATCTCCATGAACCATGATCATTGCTCCAATCAATCTCCAAGAAACGCCCCATGATGTTTGCCATGCAAAATGTTCCACATTGTCTTTATCTGCAAATTTAACCTCAAAGGGCTTTGAAAAATTTTGTCCAAGGAAGTGCGATGTACCCATCTGTAATGCTTTTCCATCTGGCATTATGGATTCCATAGTTGTTGTGTATACTGCGCCAACAAACTTTTCTTTTTCACTTTTTTTCCCTGTTGTGACAGGAATTGCCAGCTCTTCTTCGACAGTGTTTTTGTAAATATCTAAAATCTTAATCACTTCTTTCTCTGCTTCTTCTTTTGTAGAATGTACTGTGTGTCCTTCTTGCCACAAAAATTCCGATGTTCGAAGGAATGGTTTTGTGGCTTTGATCTCTGCTCTTAATGCTGTGTTCCAAAAATTAATTTTTAATGGTAAATCTCTCCAACTCTGAATCCATTTTGAATAGAGTGTGTAAGCTAGGGTTTCTGATGTGGGCCTTAATGCAAGCCTGTCTCCTATCTCGTTGGTTCCTGAATGAGTAACCCAAAAAACTTCTGGATTAAATCCTGCAAAATGTTTCTGCTCTTTTCCTAAGAGTGATTCTGGAATTAGTATTGGCAAAAATCCATTTCTGATGCCATTTCTTGAAAATTTATTATCAAATGTACTTCTAAGTGACTCCCATATAGAATACCCGTCTGGTCTGAGAACGATTAACCCTTTAACTGGAGCATAATCTGCAAGTTTCGCTTTGAGAACTACCTGTGTGTACCACTCACTAAAATCATCTTTTTTTGAAACTGTTATTCCTACGTCTTCTTTAACCAAACTAGAATTGATGGAATTAATTTAACTAATGAGCCTTTCGTGAGAATCTAAATAACTACAGTTTGTCGCCTTTACAAAGCACTTTTCCCATAACTCTGCTTTGGAAATTTGGACACACAAAACATTGTATGAAATGAATGTCTTCTTTTAGAACTGGGCAGTCAACAAATTCTTGTTTCATTTTTTTGAGCATCTTTGGACTAACACCTTTTAATTTTAATTTCCCTTTCTCATCCATCATCCCTGATGCTTTTAGTTCTTCTTTGACTGGGTCTGGAAGTTTTTGTCTGCCTTCTCTTTCTTGAATTACTACTTCAAACTTGTGTTCTAATTCTTCTGCCATGTATGGTGTATCATATTCGGTGATTTATTACTAGCGTTTTTTAGATCTAAAAACAGTTTAAACTTTAATATAATTAGCGATTTTTTTCCAAATCAGAAATCTATTGTTAATAATTTTTGATGTTGAGGGGGTTTTGTATGATGAAGAATATCTTCCAATTCTCGCAGAAAAGATCCATAAAGAAGATGAAATCTGGGAAATTACAAGACAGGGTATTCAAGGAAAAATCAATTGGGAGGAAGGATTGCGAACTAGAGTTGCTGCCCTCAAAGGATTAGATGAAAAAATTTGCCAAGAAGTATCTGATGGATTACCTATAATGACTGGTGCAAAAGAAGCATGTAAGACATTAAAAGCAGCAGGATGGAAATTGATGGCTGTATCTGGCGGTTTTACTTTGATGATGCACAGACTAAAAAAAGAATTGGATTTGGACTATGTTTTTTCAAATGAATTGATATTCAAAGATGGCAAATTAGATGGTGTCACAATTAATGTGGATTCTGATAAATCAAAATCTGCACGAATAAAAATTGAAGAATGGGGTGAGAAAAAAGAAGATATTGTCTGTGTTGTAGATGGTGCAAACGATGTAAAACTATTTGATGTATGCGGATTGGGGATTGCTTACCGTGCTCAAGATATTGTAAAAGATTTGGCTACTACTACTTTGGAAGAAAAAGATCTCTCAAAAATTATAGATATTATTAACAAGCATTACAAACTCGAATTAGACTGTACATCTCCAGCATAAACAATTTTTTAGTCTATATGTTCAGACACTGTACTTGCAAATAATCCCAATTCATATTGAAAAAGAGATCAAACCTTCTGATGATCTTTCTGAACTCATTTTAAAGTCTGAAAAATTAATTGATGGTGACATTTTAGTAATTGCACAAAAAATTATATCTAAACAAGAAGGACGTTTGATAGATCTATCTACAATAACTCCTTCTTTGTTGGCTGAAGGCATTGGTTCTCAATACCACAAGGATCCTCGTATCATTGAATTGATTCTATCTGAATCAAAACGAATTATTCGAATGAATAATGGTATTTTGATAGTTGAAACCCATCATGGGTTCATTTGTGCAAATGCTGGAATTGATGAAAGTAATGTGGAAGAAGGCTATGCTACTTTACTTCCTGTTGATTCTGATGCATCTGCACAAAGAATTAGAAAGAAAATTTTAGAAAAGTCCAACAAAAATGTTGCAGTTATAATCTCTGACACTTTTGGTAGGCCATTTAGAATGGGGCAAACAAATCATGCAATTGGCATCTCTGGATTAAATCCCATTTTAGATTATGAGGGAACAAAGGATTCTTTTAATAAAATTTTACGTGTTACAGCAATTGCGATTGCAGATGAACTTGCATCTGCATCAGAATTGGTTATGGGCAAATCATTAAAATGCCCTTTTGCTATAATTCGCGAGTGTTCTTTTCAATCTGGTGATTATGCTATAGATGAATTAATTCGGTCTGAACATGAAGATCTTTTTAGATAATTTTTTAAAATTTGTTTTTTGATCAAAATAGGTTCTTTCACAAAAATAACTGACTTGATTCCATCTCAAACTTTCTTGGATGCAATAAAGAATCTGCATGAGCGAAAAATCATTCACTAAATCGGGATTGTTAAACAACACAGCACGTTTAGAATTTTTATATATCTTAATATTTGAAATAGTTTTAATTAATCTATGATAAATAACATTCTTGTTCCCTACGATTTTACTGATTTTGCCGATTTATCCTTGGATAAAGCAATGGAAATTGCTAAGAAATTTGATTCAAAATTAACTTTGTTGACCGTAATTGGAAGTGATATTGATACATCTGGAATGTCTTGGTCACGAGCTCAAGAAGTACATGATGAGATGGAGGTAAAGGCAAAAGAAGATTTGAATAAAATAAAAAATATCCATTCTGCTGACGATGTAGCCATATCCGTTGACGTTGTTCACAATCCCTCTCCTGTAAATGGAATTCTTTTATTTGCTGAACAAAATAACATGGACTTGATTGTTATGGGATCTCATGGTAGATCTGGGTTTAAAAAATTGGTTCTTGGCAGTGTTGCATCCGAGGTAGTAGCAAAATCGAATTGCCCTGTGTTGATAGTTAAATTATCCAATAAACCCACCTGATTCCATAAATCACAAACTGTTTTTTAGATTAGAATTTTTGTTGTTACCATTATTGTAAATATTGTGATCAATCCAATTGCCATTGTGTTGAGAACCAATCCGTGTTTTACCATTGCTTTGATTGAAATTTGAGCTTTTTCATAAATCAGGGCATTGGGTGGGGTTCCCATAGGTAAAAGAAATGCAAATGATGTTGCGACCGTTATCGCAAACAGCACTGGCAGAGGGGCCCATCCATTTAGCATGGCCATGGTTCCAACAATTGGAATGAAAATTGCTGCAGTTGCAGTATTTGATTTTACATTTGTCAAAAACATGATCATTGCAACCAAAACCACAATCACTAGTTCAAATGGATAGTCTCCAACAAACGATAATGAATGCGCAATCCAAGTTGCTAATCCTGAATCCATAAATGCCAAAGATAATGCGAATCCTCCTCCTAGTAAAAACAATAAACCGTAAGGGAGTTTCTCAATTCCTGCCCAATTCATCAAACTTTCTGATCTAGTCTTAGGTAAGATAAAGAGAGAAATTCCTCCCAAGATTGCAATTACTGAATTTGTGATAAAAGATCCTTCAGGCTGCCATAATGGAATTGTAAACATTAGGACCAATACCCCTATGAGTACACCGAGCACTGTTTTTTGCTCCAGCGTCATTTTTCCCACAAGTGATTTTTCCAATAGGATGGTTTTTTTAATTTCAAATGTTGTTTCTGAATTGTTTTTCCCGATTTGCATATTCATGTACAATCCACAAAGAATTAGCATAGAGAATGCTAGCGGAGTTCCAAACATGGACCATTCTGCAAATGTTACCTTGTGTGAAAACATCTCCATCACTGTTGCCGCATAAAGTAAGTTTGGAGGGGCTCCAATCAGAGTTGCAACACTTCCAATTGATGAGGAATACGCAATAGATAACATAAAAATAACTTTGAATTTTGTTGTTACGAAATTAGTCTTAGAAAGAGCAGTCAAAATTGTTGCAGCAATAGGAAGCAATATCAAAACAACAGTGGTACTCATTACCACTGTTGAAAGCAAAGCTGTTGTGATCATAAAGCCCCACACTATTCTTTTTGGAGAATAACCAAATATTGAAATCAATTCAAATGCAATTTTTTTATGTAATCCTGATTTTTCAATTGCTAAGGCTATCATGAACATTCCAAGTAATAGTACAATTATTGGATGCATGTATTCTGCTGCAATTTGTTTTATTGGAAGTATTCCAAGTAAGGGAATTAACCCCATCGGAAGTAACGCAGTTGCATAAACAGGAATCGCCTCAGTAATCCACCACACAATCATCCATACTGAAATTGCCAAAACTGCTTTTGCAGAATAATCCATCCCTTCAGGTGTGGGTATGAATATAATTAGAAAAAATAAGGCAGGTCCTAAAACCATACCTAGTCTTCTGAGATTAAATTTCATCTTCCATATCTGCATTCAGAGTAATTTTATCTCTATTGATGTAACTTGTTAAAATAGATTTTAATATGACAAATTGGCCTTTAAAAATTAGTCACTGATGTCTGAATCTGCTGAAAAAAAACTAGATGCCACTGGATTATTTTGCCCTGAACCTGTGTTTAGAACAAAAATTGAAGTTGAAAGAATGCAAGTAGGCGATGTGATTGTTGTATCTGCTGATGATCCAGCTGCAGAAGATGATATTTCTAGATGGGTTACTCGAAATGGACATGAGTTAATGGATATGTCAAAAGACGGTGATACCATCACATTCAAAATTAAAAAGGTGAAATAATCTAAATCATGACTACTGTAACTGATACAGATGTATTGAATCGTGTAGGAAACACTCCTTTAGTTCGTTTGGATTCTCTTTCTCATGATAATGTAGAATATTTTGCAAAACTAGAGGGACACAATCCATTTGGTTCAGTCAAAGATAGAGCTGCTTATTGGATGATCAAAGATGGTGAAGAAAAAGGAATTTTAAAAAAAGGGAAAAGCATCATCATTGAACCAACATCTGGTAACACTGGCATTGCATTAACCGGAATTGCAAATCTACTTGGATACAAAGTTGAAATCGTCATCCCGGAAAAAGCAAGTAATGAAACTAAAGACATCATAAGAAAATTGGGAGCTAAAGTGTTTGAAACTAGTGATGATTTGTGTCCTAAAGTGGGTGCTGGCACTGATCAGAGTATTGCTCTTGCCACATCTATTGCTTCTTCAAGACCTGACACTTACTACTCTCCAAACCAATATGCAAATGAAGCTAATTTCAAAGGACATTATGTTGGAACAGGACCTGAAATTTGGAAACAAACTGAAGGGAAAGTAACTCATTTCTTTACTGGTGTTGGCACTGGCGGTACTATTACTGGAATTGGTGCTTTTCTTAAAGAAAAAAACCCTAACATCAAAATTATTGGATGTCAACCACAACAAAATCATTTAATTCAAGGTTGGAGAAATTTTGAAGAATCTGCAAAGCCAGATTTATTCTTGAAAAGAGAAAATGTCGTAGATGATTGGGTATCTGCTGACAATGATGAAGCATTTTCAGTTGTTAAAGAAGTGTATGCCAAAGACAAACTCTTGATCAGTCCATCATCTGCAGCAGTGTATGCTTGCATGAAAAAATATCCTATATCTGGAAATGCATGCGTTGTAGGAATTTTTGCTGATGATGGAAGAAAATTCAAAAGTGTTTATGCAACTCAAAACGTTATGACTGAAGAAGAATTTGATAATTCTCTTAAAGATGCAAAATATCTCTCTGAACTAGCATACTGATCTATTCAAGAATCTTCTTCAAATGTTTTTCATAAAATTCTCTAAATGAAGAATTCATATCCATTTCATGCCGTAAACACTTGTTACTTTGCTCTGTTATTTTATTTTTAATTTCTCTACTCCAAGAACTTTGCTGTTTATCTTTAGAGTCTACTATAGATGGGTTTTCTTTAATTTTCTCCATTGTTTCTAACAAGATTTTACTTAGTTGTCTGAATTTACTTATTTGTAAAAGAAATATCTGCGCTTCTTCTTTGTTTACTAGATTCATCATTGCATGAACTTGATTGTAGTATTCCAAACCTTTTTCATTGTATTTTTTAAAATCATCCATTCTTTGTTTCCAATATTCTTTAGTTACTTTTTCTTCAATTTTGTAACTGAATTGAATCTCTCCTAATCCTCTACCTAATTTTGCTAATTTGTCACTATGTTCTTTTGCAGATTTTTTGAGATTTTCTTGCTCTTCACTCATCATTGCTTACTTTTTCTTCTCAAATAAAGAGTTTAGATTGTTTTTTCCATTCTTTCTCTGATTCTTTTGAGTAAAACAATATGCATTTTTCACAGAATGAATCCCATTCGGATATTCCTAATTTATCAAAATATGTCACTGACCACTTGTATGTTGGTTGTTTTCTATATTGAAATTGCTGAATAGTGTAGATCTCTTTTTCGTAAAATTTATTCAGGCATTTTTTGCATTGAGCATTTTTCATTATTTGCTGTCTGCACTTTCTGTAAGATACTTGTCTACATCAATTGCTGCCATGCATCCAAAAGCTGCTGCTGTAATTGCCTGTCTGTAATTTCTATCGTGTACATCGCCAGCTGCAAAAACACCCTCTATGTTTGTATATGTTTTATTTTTCAATACAATATACCCTTCTTCATCTAAATCAATCTGACCTTTGAACAATTGTGTATTTGGTTCATGTCCAATTGCTACAAATAAACCTCCTGCATCTAGTGTGGTCTCTTCATTTGTTTTTAGATTTTTTAAAACTGCTTGTCGCATCTTTTGATCTCCTTTAATTTCTGTAACTGCTGAGTCCCAATGAAATTTTATTTTTTCATTGTTAAGTGCCCTTTCTTGCATGATTTTACTTGCACGTAATTCATCTCTTCTATGAATTAAGTGGACATTTGTTGCAAATTTTGTAAGAAAAGTTGCCTCTTCAATAGCTGAATCTCCTCCTCCTACAACAATGATATCTTGATTTCTAAAGAATGGTCCGTCACATGTGGCACAATATGAAACTCCTTTACCGCCAAATGTCTCTTCACCTTCCAATCCTAATTTCCTTGGATTTGCTCCTGTTGCAATAATTACAGCGCGCCCTTCGTATTCTTCTGATGCTGTTAGAACTTTGAATGGCTTATGTCTAAAATCAACGTTCACTACAACATCATCTATGATTGTAGTCCCCATTCTTTGAGATTGTTTTCTCATCTCTATCATCAAGTCCGGACCCATTATGCCGTTTTCAAATCCTGGATAGTTTTCAACTTCCGTTGTGTTTACTAGCTGTCCTCCTGGTAAAATTCCTGATAAAATTAAAGTATCATATCCTGCTCTTGAACAATAAATCCCTGCAGTGTATCCTGAAGGTCCTGCACCTATGATGATGACATCAAATTTTGTCTTGGTTTTATCTGAAATTTTAGGTACGTCATCTTTTGTTTCAAGAACTGCTGCACCTGCATCTCCTGCCATCATTATGCTATCTGTCTTAATTTCAATAATTTAAGTGAATATCCTTCACAGTCATTCATTTTTCATTCGCAAAAGAATTTGATCACAAATTCTTCTCATCTCTGAATCTGATCCAACACTTGATATTCTTACAATATCTGACGTTGTAACAATTCCTACAATCTCCTCATTTTCTTTGACTGGAAGTTTGTGAATGGTTTTCTCTTTCATCAATTCTGATGCTTCCCAGATTGTCTCATCCGGATCAATTGTAATCAATGGTGATGACATTACTTCTTTTATTTCTGTAAATAACGGCCTTCCGTCTGCAGCAATTTTTGTGACAAAATCCCTTTCAGTAATAATTCCAATTGGTTTTTTGTTTTCTGTAACGATAACACATCCTATTCTTAGCTTTTTCATATGTTCTGCAGCTTCTTGTACTGATGTTGATTTGTCTAGTGTTAGTACATTCTTATTCATTACATCTTTGACAAATGTACTATTCATGATTGGATTCTTTTTTTCAATTATATGATATAAATTCTAAATTACCAAGATTGATAATCAATAAGGATAATCACATAAGTCTTTAAACCCGAATTTACATTGTGATCATATATGGCTGTCAAAACAAAGAAAATCCTAGTTCCTTTAGATGGGTCTAAAAATTCTCTTCGTGGATTGGACATGGCTATTCATCTTGCAAGACAGTCTCAAGGGACGATCACTGCGTTGGCTGTAAAATCGGTGCCGGGGATTTATGCAATCCACCCTCTTGGATTTCTGGATTTTTCTTCAATGACTGAAGTGAAAAAATTACTTGCCGATGCAAAATTACGTGCCGCAAAAAAAGGAATCATGTTGACTGGAAAAGCAATAGCAGGAGATCCTGGATATGACATTGCACGATTTGCAAACAATTCGAAAAATAGAATTGATTTGGTTGTTATTGGTGCACGTGGAAGAAGTGCTGCAAAAGAAATTTTCTTAGGTAGTGTTTCTAATTATGTTCTTCACAAATCTAAAAAGCCTGTATTGGTAGTAAAATGACTGCAAATAATTTCAAGAAAATCCTAGTTCCTCTAGATGGTTCGACATATTCTGAAAAAGCATTAAAACGTGCATGTGAATTTGTTGATGCATTCAATTCTGAAATCATTTTGATATACGTTATCGAAAAATCTATTCCCATCAATTTACTGGATAGAAAAGAATATTTGGAAATACTGCGAAAGTTTGGAACAAAAGTTTTGGATAAATCTAAGACTGATTTGTCTAAAAAAGGAATATCTGCAAAAATTTTCTTGAAAGAAGGAAATATTGTAAATGAAATTGAAAAACTTGCAAAAAAAGAAAAATGTGATCTTGTTGTTGTTGGAAATAAAGGTCTTGGCTCTGTAGCTAGATTTTTGCTTGGAAGTGTTTCAAATAAAATTTCTCAGTCTTCATCGTGCTCTGTCTTGATTGTGAAATGAACTTAATTTGCTAATGTACTTACAACATCTGATTTTGTAATTATTCCTACCAATTTGTCATTTTTTACGACTGGAAGACCACTGATGTTGTATTTGATCATTTTAGTAACTGCAAGTTTGACATCATTATCTGACTCTACTGTAATTGGATTTGTTGCCATGATATCTGTTGCATGAAATGGAAAAAGATAACTCATCTGATTTGAGTGTATTTCCTCCAATCCTTTTTTGAATTTATATTCTTGAACTTCTTTAGGATCTGCTGATTCTGCAATCCATTGTGGGATTTTTGCAGGTACAAAATCCCTGAATGTGATAACACCTACCGGTTTTTGATTTCTTTTGATGATGATTCTGGAAATTTTATATTTTAACAATAAACTTTCCACATGTAATATTGGATCACTTGGAGATGCAGTAATTACATTTGACTGCATTATCTTTGAAACTTTGATAGAGTCTGAACCTTTTGTGAGAAATGCTTTTGCAAGATCTGTTTCAGTTACTATTCCTTCAAGCGTTTTGTCTTTATTTAAAATAATTACCACACTAATTCTGTGCTTTTTCATCATTTGTGCACATTCTTTTACTGTATTTTCTCTCGTCAGTGTAAATAATTTTCTTGGTTTGAAATCTTTTGCTTTTACATCTTTAATGGGGGTTGATCCTAATTCATAAATTTTTTTTGCTATATCTTTTTCAGTTATGATTCCAACTGGATTTTTCCTGTCTGTAACTATGACTCTTTTGACTTTGTGTTTTAGTATTGATTCTCTAGTTTTCATGAGTGTTGTGTTGGGACTGACTGTGATTGGTTTTGTAATCAATTCTGATAATTTCAAATTTTTAATATCCATGGATCTATTAAATGACAATTTGATAAATGTCTTTCAACGAAACCATTACTAAAAATCAAATTTGGTAATTATTAGAAAGCTATTTAGTTATAGTTTGAGTAGGTTGTATATGACAGAAAAAATCCCTTTGTTTGTCATTGGCTTGCCAAAAGATGAACCTGCTAATGAAGTACTTTTATCAAAATTTGGAGATGCATTAGAGAAAGTTCAACAAGTATTGTCTCCAATAATTGAAGCAAAAATTGCTGTAGAATCTCAAAATTCTGAAGGTACTAGAACTCACTATGATGTTACTGCCACTGTGAAAACTTCTGATGATCGACTTGTTTACACTGAATCTGGTTGGGATATTTTGAAAATTGCCGATGAATTATCTAGGAAACTAGAGCGCGAATTGTCAAAACACTATGATAAAAGACAAAGAGAAAGTATCCGTAAAAAGGAGGATTAATCTTGTTCAAAAATATTCTGGTGCCTTTTGATCTTTCAACTCAGTCCACTAGGGCATTTAAAGTTGCATTGGATATTGCTAAATGCCGTGATTCTAAAGTTACATTACTTACTTGTCTTGAAGGAGATGCATGGCATCACAAATACTATGATGCCCGAGCAGACTCTGAATTAATCAAAAAACAAAAAAAAGTTTCACAAAAACATCTTGAACAACTAGAATCTTTAGCAGAGAAAAATAACGTTTCAATTAAATCTCAAATCATAACTTCTAAATCTGTAGTAAATGACATTGTCAATTATGCAAAGTCTAGAAAATATGATTTGATAGTAATTGGTTCTCATGGTAGGACTGGTTTTGATAAATTACTTTTGGGTAGTGTTGCAAACGGTGTTTCTCAAAAAACCCGCTGTCCAGTTCTGATTGTTAAATAAACAGAAGGTGTTTAATTGATTTCAATTGTAGGTAGTGGCCGAGTTGGCTCATCTATTGCATTTCTTTGTGTATCTCACGGATTAGATGATGTTTTACTTTTTAATCCAAACAAAGAGAAAGCAATTGGCGAATCTTTGGATGTCGCAAGTGCAATTCCTGCTGATTCCAAATTTTCTATTCATGGAACTGATGACTACTCAGAGTTATCTAGCTCCGATATTGTTGTAATTACTGCAAGTGTTGGTGTATATGAAAAAGACAGAACGGAAAACATGGGGCTGCAAGTTAGAATGATTAAAGAAATAGCACAAAAAATTAAGCAATATTGTCCATCTGCAATAATTTTGATAGTTTCTAATCCTCTTGACGTTCTAACCTACTTTTTTCAAAAAGAAAGCAATTTTTCTAGATTCAAAGTTATTGGAATTGCATCTAGTCTTGATACCAGTAGGTTTCGTTATTACATATCTGAAACACTTTCTGTTCCACAATCTTCAATTTCAAATGCTCTTGTTTTGGGCGAACATGGTGATTCTATGGTGCCTGTATTTTCTGGCGTAAAAGTTGGAGGTAATCCGCTTTTTTCTATGATTGACACTCGAGACCCCATCACGGATGCTGTTCGAAATTATTGGAAGACCTTGAGAAACTTTAAGAGCCGATCTCAATTTGGCATTGCCAAAAATGTTTTTGATGTCATTGAATCTATTTTACACAAAAGAGAAATTTTCATTCCTGCGTCTGTCGTACTTGAGGGTGAATATGGAGAAAACGATGTCTCTATGGGTGTGCCTGTAAAAATTGATAGAAATGGTGTGTCTGAAATTCAAAAAATAAAACTAGATGACACTGAATCTTCATCTTTGAAAAAATCTGCTGAAAAAATTCGTAATGATATTAAATCCCTTCAAGATTGATTTAGTTCTTTGAGATCTTTATCGTGTTTCATACAAAGTTTTTTGTTTTTTAATTGTAAATCCAAAAGATCTTTTTGCCAGTGGGCATTGTACAGTCTACATTCTTTATTTTCACAAAATGCATTGCCTGTTTCATAGTACATTATTGCTTGTAATAGATAACCTTCAAGTATTTCAGAGATTCTTGGATCGTTATATTCTAAAAATTCTCCTTTGTATTTTGCTTTGATTTCTTCAACTCTTTCTCTTGTAAAATCTGTCATCAAATCCAAATAGTACTGTTTAGGTTTTGCCGGTGCTTCTATTATGCCTGAAGTCGAAATAATTGCTGGATTTGAACCAATCATTGCTCGTGCATGATATCTGAAATCATTTTCATCAAATGTACACGTTAGTTTATTTGTAAAAATAATATGTAATGTATCTATTTGATTTTCTTCTTTTGATATGTATTCTGAAGCTATTTTTTGTAATTCAAATCCATCATACAAATTCATTTCTTCTCTATTTGACATGTCTTTGTTTTGCACTTCTGCTTGAATTTCATCTGTTGTAGGAACGTGTATTTTAAACGGTTTTTTTAAATCAAAAACTCTAGCACTTGCAATTTTTTTAAATATTTTTTGATTTGAATTTTGAAAAAAGTTATCCCTTGTCTCAATCTCTACTGGAAATATGTCTACAATGAATTTTGCTAATTTTTTTAATTGGATTTCTGGTACGGTTGGCTCATCGTATAGAATAATTTTAGATGTTTTCAATAAGAAATCTAATTCTTTGATGGCTTATCTTTCTAACTCTTTGATTTTTGCTGCTGCAATTTCAGCTGCTCTCTTTCCAGAAAATAACATGGATCCAAACGTTGGACCCATTCTTGCCAGGCCATGTGTCTCTGTAACTGACATTCCTGCTGCAATCAATCCTGGATAAACTTCTCCTGTTTTGTGTACTACGTGTTCTTCTCCATCATTTACGTACATTGGTTCCATACCTTTCCATTTGGCAAGACCTCTATCCACAAGTCTTTTTACTGCAACTGAATCGTGACCTGATGCATCTATGATTACTTTAGCTTCAAATGCAACTGGATCAACACATGTAATGTTGCGTGGTAATGCTGAGACTGGCATCCAATTTACTACGATTCCTGCAACTCTTCCATTCTTTAAAACCAAATCATCAAATTTTGTAAGTTGAAGGAACTTGACTCCTGCATCACATGCTGCGGCAATCAATTTGGATACTGCATGTGGTCCTGGTGTTAAGTATAATCCGTCTTGAATTTTTTTGTATGGTACTCCTAACTCGTCCCAAATCTTTTGGGCTGGTTCTCTTACTGTAACTGGATTCATCATGTATCCTCCTAACCAATAACCTCCTCCGAGATAGTTATTTTGTTCGATTACTAGAACTTTGTAACCCATATTGGATAATTCTCTACTTGCTGTTAATCCTGCAGGACCTGCACCAATTATGATGACGTCTGATTCTGCTCTGTCAATTAGTACGTCGTGAAATTCATTTGCAATTGCACGTGTGATTTCAACTTCCCTTACATCTGTGAAAATTTTATCTGATTGTTCTGCAACAGTTGCTTCTTGCATGAGAGAGAAGAATTTTGTTAATAATTAATACTTTGCCACATTTTTAAAAAATTAGGTTACACTAATACTATTATAAAAATAGGAAAATTTTGTACTTTGAGTAAAATTGTTCTCCTAAAAGCTCCAAATATCAAAAATTTATATCCAAACTAACAAGATTTCTTTGTATTGACAGTACCTAATCTTAAACAGACTGCCAAACCTGTAAAACCAAAAATCAATTGGGCTAGAATTGAAGAGGCAGACAATTTTGCAAAAACCGTGAAATTATTCCGTCAGGGAAAATATGATGAAGATAGTTTTAGACGATTTAGACTCCAGCACGGTGCATATGGTACTAGAATGACTAATGACTATGCAATGGTTAGAATCAAACTTCCTGCAGGTGAAATTTATCCTCACCAATTTGAAAAAATATCCCAACTTAGTGAACAATATTCTATTGGGAATGCCCATTTTACAACTAGAGAAAGTGTTCAATTGCACTGGGTGATACTTGAAGATGTTTCAGAAATACTGCGTAGTCTTGCTGAAGTTGGAATGACTTCAAGAGAAGCATGTGGAAACACTATAAGAAATGTAATGTGCAGTCCTATGGCTGGTGTATGTCCTGATGAAGAATTTGATTCCACTCCTTATGCACTTGCTACTGCAAAATTCTTTTTACGAAATCCAATGTCTCAGGGATTGCCACGTAAATTCAAATTCACTTTTACATGTTGTGAGAAACATGGTATGGCAAGAATAGTTGATGTGGGGTTAATTCCACAAATAAGAGAAATAGACGGTGTGCCACAAAAAGGCTTCAAGATATTTCTTGGAGGTGGATTGGGTAACAAATCTTTTGTTGGACATCAATTAGAAGAGTTTACTCCCGAAGATGATTTGCTTTACACTTCAATTGCAGTGGTCCGACTATTTGATCGAATGGGCGATAGAACTAATCTTGCAAGAAATAGACTACGTTATCTTGTAAATGAAATGGGTTGGGAAAAGTTCCAAAATCTTGTATTGAAAGAAAGAGCAGTTGTAAGAGCAACTCAATCAGTAATTACTAGACTTAAAGTTGACACTACTCCTAGTGAAATTAAACGTCCTATTAGAATCACTGATGAAAGTGGAGAATCCGCCCCTGATGGTTTTGCAAGATGGCTTAAAACAAATACTGTTAAACAAAAACAATCTGGTTACCATTCTGTGTTTCTTACTCTTGAGGCAGGGGATATCACCTCGAATCAATTAAACGCCATTGCCGATATCATTCGTGACTTTTCTGCAGAAGGTAAAGCTAGGACTGGATTTGTGCAAAATGTGGCTATTCGCTATGTTCACGAAGATGATTTATCAAAAATGTATTCTAAACTTCTTGAAGTTGGATTGGCAAAATCTGGCGCTTTAACTATGACTGCTCCTATTGGCTGTTCTGGAACAACCTCTTGTAACTTGGCTCTGACTAATTCTCACAGACTCGCAAAAGAAGTTCAAAGAAAATTCCTTGAGTTAAAACTTGATGAAGACGATGATCTTAGTGATTCTTCAATTAAGATAAGCGGATGTCCTAATTCTTGTGGACAACATGGAATTGCAACCATTGGATTCTTTGGTGGTGGAGGACGTGTTGGAAAAGACATGTATGCTAATTATCAGATGTCTATAGGTGGACGTTCTGATGGTGATGCTATGTTAGGTCATACCCTTCTTAGAGTTCCTGCAAAGAGAGTAATCCCTGTAATTCTTAAGATCATTGAAATTTTCAAACAGAATAAAAAATCTGATGATACTATGAAGTCTTGGATTCATAGAATTGTTAGTGGAAATGAAGATTCTGAAATCAAATCTGTCAGTGATCTTAAAAACATTCTTGAGCCATTGACGATTCCTCCAACAAAAGATGAAGATCCTGATTTTTATCTTGACTATGGTACTGACACAAGTTACCATACAAAAACTGGCAAGGGTGAATGTGCTGCTTGACAGAATCTAATAAAATTACAACTGATGTAGATTCTTTACGTTCAGAAATCCGGGATAAAAGTGTCAGAGTAATTGACGTTAGAAGAGAATCTGATTACAAACAAGATCATATTTCTTCTGCAGTGAACCTTCCTCTGGCACATTTATTATCTGATGATAGTCCTGAACGAGTTCTAGCTCTTGTTAATTCTATGGGTATTGATGATGAAACACCTGTAGTAGTTTATGATGATACTTTTGGTGCATTAGCATCAAGAGTTGCTTGGACTCTGGAATATTTAGGACACAATGATGTGACATTACTTGAAACTACTTACAGTCATTGGAAATCTCTTGGGTTGGAAAATGATTCAACTGTCCCTGAAATTCAAAAAAAGGAGCATTCAATGAAACTCCGACCTGATATTTTGGCAACGTCTGATTATTTGGAATCTGCAAAAACTAGGGATGATGTAATTCTGATAGATAATAGAGAGCGATTAAATTTTCTCGAACAGCACATTCCTGGGGCGATAAGCTTGCCTTATCGTACTTTGGCCTCAAATGATAAAATTTTACGACCAAAAGAGGATATGAAAAGATTGCTGAATAACAGAGGCATTACAGGTGATGCTGAAATCATTACTTATTGTGGTAGTGTAGGAACTCTTTCTGGATTGGCATATTACGCATTAAAATCTGCAGAATTGCCTAATGCAAAATTGTATGTCCGTTCTTTTAAAGAATGGAAAAAACTCGAAAAACCTACTGAAAAACAAGAAGATGCTAGTTACTGGGATTTGTCTGCTGAATAATTAAGAAATTTCGTTTCTAAGTTTCTTTGTTACGGTTCCTTCTATGTTGTCAAACAAAACAATCATTTTCTCTTTATTGTCAATCAAATAATCTACTCCTCTGTCTTTTAATCTGATTTTCCACAATCTTATTTCTCGATGTTCATCAAAGAAATTTTCTATCATCTGCTCCCCTGATTTTTTTGGGTCTATGAATACTTCAAAAATCTCTATGGTCTTATCAATATCTTCTTCTTCAATTGCTTCTTTGACTGATTGAATTGCTTGACTAAGTTCTTTTAAATTCTTAACTGGTTTTGGCAGTGTTTTTTTGGTAATTCCAAACAAACCTTTCTTTTCTTTTCCTAGTTTCTCTGCAATGTTGTCTGCAAGATCATATATTGGAATTTTACTTAGACCGTCACGTTTTTCATTTTGTACGATTAATCCTTTCTCTAATAATTTATTCAGAGCTGTTTCTGCATCTGCTTTATCTAGAAATGTTGTCCAGACAATAGCACCTAATGTGTGGTATCCTTGTCTGATTGATTCTAAAACTACTACTTCTTCAATTCTTTTGAATCCTTCTTCAACTCTTACATTCATGAAATCTTTATCTCTGATTGACTTTCTGGCGTTTTTGACATCGATTTCAATTGAACGTTTCAATGCTTCTAATGCTTCTGGAACTTGATTTAGTAATGATAAGAAACATGCTTGGTTATACCATGCCATTCCGTATGTGGGATCTGTTTCGATGGCTTTTTGAGCTGCATCCAGGGCTTTAGCATAATTCTTTTGTTCATAATGTACTAATCCTTTGAGATTCCAAGCTTCAGGATTTGTGACATCTATTTCTAAAATTTTATCATATACTTTTAGTGCTTCAGAATGCTCGTCTAGGTGGAATCTTGCATATCCTAATTTCATTAATGTTTCAACATTATCTGGATCAATTCTTAATGCTTGTTCAAAAACTTCAATGGCTTCTTCTAGCTTTTCATCTGCCATCAAATTAACTCCTTTTTTAAATAATTTTTTACGATTATAATCTACATCAACCAAACTTCGTTCTTGAGGGATTATTTCATCTGATTTTGTCTCCTTAACTTCTTTTGATTTCCTACCGAATGGTTTCTTCACAGCTCAATTATTCATTTTATCTAGATAAATACCAAGCTTAATCGAGCCTGAGGTATTTTACCTCCTATTTGGAATAGGTTTAAGCGATCTAAATACAGAAATACTTGAAATATCCACAAACGATTGTGTCATCTCAGCCACGATTAGAGATTCAAGGACAGGCACCTTTCAAACAATCAGGTGTCTATGAAGTCCAAATCGCCATTACTGATAATATGCCTTCTGATAGTGCAATCAAAACAAAACAATTTTCAGCATTATGGAAAGGTAATTTTCATCTTCGAGTAAAAGATGGGATATTTTCTGAAACTCTTGGCTCTACATCTAATCCTCTTCCTTCAACAATTGAAAATTTTGAGAAGGTTTGGATTGTTGTAACTGACTTATTTTCTTCATTGCATAGCGTTTTTGATGTTCCTCTGTCTGGTTCAAAATCTAAACCTGAACCAAAACCTGAACCAAAACCTGAACCAAAAACTGAACCAAAAATAATTTCTGAACCTCAACCTAAACGTTTTACAAAATCAAATGATAATCTGTCAGGACCTTCTGGAAACAAAGGCCCTGATGGTCCACCTGGACCTGTTGGTGACAAAGGTCCACAAGGTCCACAAGGTCCACCTGGTCCACAAGGTCCACCTGGAAACAAAGGCCCTGATGGTCCTAAAGGTCCTCCCGGTGACAAAGGTTCCACTGGTGACAAAGGTCCACAAGGTGACAAGGGAATTTCTGGCGATAGAGGATTAACCGGTGACAAGGGAGTTACTGGTGACAAAGGTGACAAAGGTGACAAGGGAGTTACTGGTCCTCCCGGTGACAAAGGAGAAAAAGGTCCAACTGGTCCTATTGGAGATAAGGGTCCATCTGGATTAAAAGGTCCACTTGGTGACAAAGGAGAAAAAGGTCCAACTGGTTCTGTTGGTGACAAAGGAGCAACTGGATTAAGAGGTGTCCCCGGTGACAAAGGTGACACCGGTCCGCAAGGTGTTCCTGGCGACAAAGGATTAACTGGTCCAACCGGACCACCTGGAGAAAAAGGTCCAACTGGATTGTCTGGTGTGCAAGGTGAAAAAGGAATTCAAGGAGGTCCCGGTCCTATTGGCGACAAAGGTCCTGTAGGTCCTCCCGGTGACAAAGGTCCATTAGGCCCACCTGGACCTCATGGCGACAAAGGATTAACTGGTCCTGTAGGTCCTATTGGCGACAAAGGTCCTGTAGGTCCTCCCGGTCCTATTGGAGAAAAAGGCAACAAGGGAGTTGAAGGTCCTATTGGAGAAAAAGGTCCACAAGGCCCTCAAGGTCCTGCTGGTTCTAAAGGATTAACTGGTGTTCCTGGACCTCAAGGAGAAAAAGGTGACAAAGGTTCCACTGGTCCAACTGGCGACAAAGGATTAACTGGTCCAACTGGTCCTCCCGGTGACAAAGGTCCACAAGGCCCTCAAGGTTCTCAAGGTGAGCGTGGAACTACTGGTCCATCTGGAGAAAAAGGTCCACAAGGTCCACAAGGTATTCAAGGTCCACAAGGTGAGCGTGGTCCCACAGGTCCAATTGGTTCAATAGGTGAACAAGGTCCTGTAGGAGGACAAGGTCCTGTAGGCCCAGCCGGTCCAAGAGGTCCACCTGGTCCACCTGGAGAAAAAGGTCCATCTGGAGGAATGTCATCTGAACAAAAAGCACTTTTCAAAGATTTACTAGAAATTCTAACTAACAAAAATATCATCACTACAGAAGAACAAATCAAATTGATGAGTTATCTTTACTGATTATTTTTGATGTGTTTTACAAAATCCCTTTATGAAAAACTTATTTTTCATATGCTGAAATTTTGTTTTAAAATTTTCTAATTAATTTTCAAAATATTTTTTGACAATTGTTATATTTTTTATCATTAAATAAAAAATCTTTTTTCATAAAACATGTTTTATTATTTTTTTAATGTGAAATGATTCATAGTTAACACTGTTTAGAATTTAGAAAAATGAAAACAATTCGTCGTCGTTGTGACGATTGTTAATTTACTGACGAGATTATCGTCTTTTTGCTGCTTTTCTCTTTGGAGCGGCTCTGCGTTTTGTTGCTGCCTTTCTCTTTGGAGCTGCTTTCTTAGCTGCAGTTTTTCTAGTAGCTTTTCTCTTTGGAGCGGCTTTTGTTGCTGCCTTTCTCTTTGGAGCTGCTTTTCTCTTTGGAGCTGCTTTCTTAGCTGCAGTTTTTCTAGTAGCTTTTCTCTTTGGAGCGGCTTTTGTTGCTGCCTTTCTCTTTGGAGCTGCTTTCTTAGCTGCAGTTTTTCTAGTAGCTTTTCTTTTTGGAGCTGCACTGGTAGATTTTTTAGTTGATCTACGTTTAGTTGCAGCTTTTCTTTTTGTAGCCATGATAGAAACCGCATTTTCATCGTTTTTCAGTGGTTAAACTAAAGAAATTTACACAAATTGATTACTATTTATCAAGTAACTTTTTTTATTTTTTTTTATTTTTGATCGAATTTTTTGTTTTATTATTTTTATTTGCTTTTTCATTTTTAGATCACATATTTTTTAAAAAAATTGCTTAATTGGGTCCTTTTTTATTCGTAAATATGTCGGTTTTTCTAATGTTGTTTTTTTATTTTATTTTTTTTAAATTTTTGTGACAAAATTTTTCCATATTCCTTGATCTCTTTAATTAATTCCCACGTCTTTTGATGATTGTAAGCACATCTTCATCAAGCAAAACATGATTCAAACCTACTCTTTGACCTCCAAACTTTACACTCTTCCCCCAAACCAAACCATATCTGAATTCTCTTCTCAATCGTCTATGCATTTTATTACAAATATCTTCTACAGTGTCTCCTTCCCTTGCAATAAATGGTTCTTTGAAATCTGTTTCACCTCCTTTTGGTCGCATGTAAATTCTGATGAATTTTAATTTTTCATAAATTTTTTCTTTGAGTATTTCGATATTGGTATCTGAATTTGCAGATACTTCTACCACATCTGATTTGATTTTTGTTTTCAAATCTTTTAGAAATGCTTCATCAACCAAATCTATTTTGTTTAACACTGTAAGTGCTTTGGAATAGCTTATGTTGCCTGCAATATGATCAGCTAATTGTTCAGATGTTATGTCTTCTCTTATCACGACTCTGGCACTAACTAATCCGTACAGATGTAAGATGTCCTTCAAATGCTTCTCTGTGATTTTCGTTAACTTTACTTGCTGTGCAATTGCAATTCCTCCCATCGATGCTTTTTCAATTGTTATGTTTGGGGGTAATTGGTTTAATCTGATTCCTATATTTCCTAACTCATTCGTTAAAACATCTTCATGATATGGCTGAAACACATCTAATACTAATAGGACCAAGTCTGCAGTTCTAGCGACTGATAAAATTCTTTTTCCTAAGCCCTTACCAGTGGATGCACCTTTGATAATTCCTGGCAAATCTAATACTTGGATCTTTGCACCTCTATATTCCATCATTCCTGGAACTACAGTTAGTGTTGTAAATTGAAAAGCCCCGACTGTAGATTTAGCACTGGTCATTTTATTTAACAAGGTTGATTTTCCCACACTTGGTAATCCGATGAAAACAACAGTTGCATCTCCTGTACGTCTGACATCGAATCCGTCTTGCTTCATCCCTGATTTTTTTGCAACTTCTGATTCTTGCTCTCTTTTCAATTTTGCAATCTTTGCCTTTAGTAATCCGATATGGTGCTCAGTTGCTTTATTGATCTGGGTTTTTGCCATCTCATCTTGAATTGCTTTAATTTTTTCAGGAATCCCCATTACTAGTCAAATCTGTTTACATTCTTTTCAAATAAAACCGTATTACTTTGGTTAGTAGCAAATATTATTCGGTTCTAAAAACAATTTTTGTGAAAAAGAGAACATTTGCAGTGGATATTGATGGTACTATTACTGAAAATGGCGGTGGTCGGATTCATCTAGATGCTCTAGAGGCATTACGACGTTTAACCACCATGGGTCACAATGTCATTTATGTAACAGGACGTTCTTCTGTTGAAGGATTTCTGCTTTCTGTTTTTGGTGGAACCACAAAAATTGCTGTAGGTGAAAATGGAGGTTGTATCACATTGGATTCAGAAGATCATATTTTGTTGGGTAAAATCGATGAATGTAAAAGTGCTTTTGATATACTAAAAAGTAACATCGATAACGTAAAAGAGAAACGTGTTTTTCCTAGGATGACTGAAGTTGTTTTGGAACGGACTTTTGATTTAGATCTTGCTAGAAAATTACTCTCTGAAAAAAATATTTCCGTAGAGTTATCTGATAGTCAATATGCATATCATATCAATTCTTCTGGTATTAACAAAGGATCTGGTTTTACGAGGATTATGGAAAAATTATCTATTTCACGTGAAGATGTAATTGCCATTGGTGATAGTGCAACTGACATTCCTCTGTTTAAAATAGCAAAAACTAGTATTGCTTTGGGGAATGCATCCGATCAGGTAAAATCTGAAGCAAATATGGTGGTATCTGCAAGTGCAGGTGATGGTGTTCTTGAAGCATTAGATAAATTAGCACCTAAATTATCTGAGATATAATATGACATTCAAATCAATACTGGATGAAATTGAGAATAATCTGAACAAAATCATATCTGATCTATCTGTATCTGATGTGCAGTTTTCTGTTGAACCTGCAAAACCTGGTTTTGGTGATGTAAGCTCTAACATTGCTTTCTTACTTACAAAACAACTCAAAAAAAGCCCTCGAGAAATCGCTGAAATGCTTTCTGAAAAATACTCTGCTTGCAGAAATACTCTTGTTTTAAAATCTGAATCTCATACATCTGGATATCTTAATTTCTATGCAAACTGGGACAAACTAAATCAGTTGATTTTATCTGAATCTTATCTTGAAACCTGTGGTGATGTTGATATTGGCAATGGGTCGACAATAGTGGTTGAACACACTAGTGTAAATCCAAACAAAGCTCTTCATATTGGACATATTAGAAATATAATCATAGGTGACACTATTTCTCGAATTCTACAAAAAGCAAAATACAAAGTCAATGTGTTAAATTACATTGATGATTCTGGACTTCAAGTTGCAGACATCATAGTTGGATTCAAACATTTTGATTATGATCAAGAACCTCCAAATGGAAAAAAATTTGATCATTACTGCGGTGATGATGTTTATGTTAAAACGACTGAAAAATACGAGGCTGATCCTAGTCTTGAAGATATTCGAAAAAATGTTCTAAAAGAACTTGAAGATGGAGATTCTGAAATTGCAAAATTTGCAGATAAAATAACTAGGCGGGTATTAGCAGGACAACTTGAAACTTGTTGGAATCTTGATGTTACATATGATTGTCTGAATTTTGAATCTCAAATCATTCGTTCTGGTTTATGGAATGAAATATTTGAAAAACTACAAGAAATGAACCTCGTCGAATTTGAAAATGAGGGGAAAAACAAAGGCTGTTGGGTAATTCGTGGTGAAGATAAGGAAGAGGACAAAGTAATTGTTCGTAGCAATGGGACTGCTACATATATTGCCAAAGATATTCCATATGCTGCCTGGAAACTAGGTTTACTTGAAGATCCATTCAATTATGAAAAATATCCCTCAGAACAGCCAAATTCACGTATTTTATGGCAAACCACTTTGGATAAAACAAATCCTATTTCCAAAAATTTTACTGGCGAAAAAGTTGTCACTGTAATTGATTCTAGACAAGCTAGATTACAAAAAATAATTACTAGTTTGATGGGGAAATTTAAATCGACACCAGATGCATATAATCACCTTGGGTATGAGTCAGTCACTTTAAGTTCTGAAACTGCAAAAACTCTTGGTTTGGACACTGATGGAAAACAAGCTCAAATGTCTGGTCGTAAAGGACTGTATGTAAATGCAGATTCTGTATATGATATTCTAAAAGAAAAAACAAAAGATGAAACTAGAAAAAGACATCCTGAAATGAGTGATTCTGAAATTGATTCTATTGCTCATCTGGTATCTGTTGGGACTTTGAGATATGAAATGATAAAACAAGATTTAGATAAAATTATCACTTTTGATTTGACAAAATCTCTTAGCTTGGAGGGTGACACTGCGCCTTATATTCAATATACTTATGCACGAGCGTCTCGAATTCTGGAAAAATCTAAGCGTACTCCAACAATTGATGTTGATTTCTCTTTGTTGAAAGAAAAACCTGAATTAGATTTGATCAAAAACATTGGACTTTTTAATTTACAAGTTAGGGATGCAACAAACAATCTTTCACCTAAAGTTATTGCAAGATATTGTTATGATCTGGCCGTGGCGTTCAATTCATTTTATGAAAAATCAAAGGTCTTGGATTTGAATGATGTTGATCTTGAAAATGCTCGGC
This sequence comes from Candidatus Nitrosopumilus sp. bin_6a, assembly GCF_054095695.1. NCBI lineage: Archaea > Thermoproteati > Nitrososphaerota > Nitrososphaeria > Nitrosopumilales > Nitrosopumilaceae > Nitrosopumilus > Candidatus Nitrosopumilus sp. bin_6a. The sequence continues at coordinate 15,848 of NZ_JBSWSR010000001.1, read as the reverse complement.
TATGTTTGGTAAATTCTTTTAAAATCGTTTTAGAGAAAGCATTATCTCTTTTAGGAATCAAAGCTCCTGATAGAATGTAATGTCCTAGAGAGATAATACTCTTATCTCCCTAGGGATACTTTGCTGAGCCGAAACTCTGTAAAGTATCTTGGCGTGCAAACCAATTACTGTCAGTTGAAATCAATCAAGCCATAAATGTTCCTAATGATATAATGAGCACAAAATAGAAGCAAATTGTCTTAATTTTAGTTCATGTGTTTTTATTGCACACTTTCATACAAAATATGAATTTATTCTCTTTATCGTGTCTTAACTTGTTATTTATTTCCTGAACAGACACCATTTAATTTGAAGATTGAATATGATTGAAACAGGTATGGGAAAATATGACGACTGTTATTGTTATTGATGATAATAAGGACATTGTTAACTCTATGTCTGAACTTTTAGAATTGTATGGTATTGATGTTGTTGGAAAAGGGTATGATGGGTTGGAAGGATCTAAATTATTTGAACAATTACGTCCTGATGCGGTTTTATTGGATTTGATGATGCCAAAATATGATGGAAAATATGCCTTGAAAAAAATCAGAGAGATTGATCCTAAAAGTACAGTTCTAATCGTTACTGGCGGTTCATCTGATTTGATGAATGATGAACTAAATTCATTAAAGCCTACAAAAATCTTATTCAAACCTGTTGATACAAGCAATTTGGTTGAAGTGATTTTAAAGGAAACAAATACTACTATGCCCATTAAAATACAATATTCATTTAATGACGATTCTAAATCATATACTTGCCCTCTTACCTTTGAACAATATCAAAATTTCAAAAAATTACCTATTCTTGCAGAATGTAGAATAGTTCCAACTAAAGAAAAATACGTGAAACAGCCTAGAGAAATAATGCAAAAAGCACTAGACTTGGCTGCGAAAAATGATATTAGTCATATTCAAAAATTGTCTCAAATCGTTGAATAGATGATTATTTTCTAGGTCTTCTGGGGTTTTTCTCATAAAATTTCTCGATGTTTTCATTCCATTCTTTGTTTTCTGGAAGTTTTGTCCTATCGTGAGGTCTTTTTCCATTAATTGACAATATTGCACTGTTATCTTGATAAAATCTATCTGTTTCATTTATCAGTATTTCTAGAAATTCAGATGCTTCTTTAACTTCTTCCCCTTTAGGTTCTCTATGATTCAAAATGAATTTTACAAGCGTCTCAATCTTTGCTATTTTTATTCTGTATTCACTAAGAATTCTATGTTCTAAAGAAATCATTTCGTTTTGATGGTGTTTTACTAGTGTATGTTCATTTCGGTGTTGGTTTTTCCTGAAAAATTGACTGTTTAACCATACATTGATTTGTCAATTGTAGCATCTGTTGTATTGCCTTGTGTTGAAAATCCACTGAAATTTGAACGAAGAATTTTTTGAATATGTCCTGAAACTCTAGCAACGTTATCCCACGTATTGTGAAATGAAACTCTGTCTAGAACCTCTTCATCCACATGAGAAAATATGGCCAACCCTGCAATGTTTTCCCCATCTTTGATCCATTGATGACCTACATGGCATATGGTGCAAATTTCACTTATCTCCATTATTGCTTTTGAAAATGATGGATTTTTCATTACTAATAATTTTGAATCTTGAGCTGGAAAACGCATATTTACATTCACATGAATTCTGTCCGTCCTGTTTGCATTTTTACTAATTATCACATTTGCACCCACGTGAAATTGCCAGTCTATGATCTTGCTCTTCTCTCGAATCTTTTCGGTTTGATCTTCGTAATTGATGTTTGTTACTTTGATATATTCTTCAACTAGGTCTTTCATTTGTTCTGATGTCTTTGCCATAATCGTAATCATTCTCTGTTGGATATATGCATGCTAGAAAAAAAGGAGTTAATGGCTGTGTCCACAACCACAGGAATCATGACCTTCATGTCCTTGGGATTCTTTTCCTGCGCATCTGGAACATTTGTCTGATCCCATTGGAGAGAAAAAACTAATTCCACATGACACACATTTCATGTTTGACATACTAAATCTAAAAAATTGCTGTATTTAATGAATACGCATTATTTGGAATAAGACAAATGGTGCTATTTTAAATCTCTTGAAAAATTACTCTTCTTTTTTCTGAAATACTCTGTATTCTCCAATGATGGAATTACACTTATGACAAGTGTATTGTCCTCTTTCTATCAAAATTAATCCATCTGCAACTGCCTCATTTGGCTTCTCTTCGATTTGTATTTGTGTTGCTCCTTGAAATTCTGAATTACATTGTTTGCAAAAATGTTTTGACATTTTTGCTGTATCTAGTTTTTCAAGTGATGACAAAAAGTGCTTATCTATATTTGGAACAAGTTTTGATTTTGTTATCTGTTCGTCTGTAAGATCTGCATAAATCCATCCTCCTGAGCCATCTAGTTGAATTTCTGTCAATTTGTTCTATTGTTTTGATTGGCATTAAAAAACTGTTTGAATCTATAAATTCTAAAATTAATTTTCTTCTGGAAAAAAAGTCAGTCTCCTTTACTTTGGAGACTCTGTAATGCATTAACTAGTTTATGTGAGCATTGGGCTCTTCCAGCTAACACCGCGAGATGTCTCTGACTCAATACCACGGATAAGACAATGTTTTTGTTAAAAAGCCAGAATCAAAAATTATTACTTTTAGGTTAAATTTCTAAACGTCCGATCAATAGCGCTTAGAAGTAACTAATTATTCTATAATTTTCTTAAATTTGAAGAAATTTTTGAGAACCAGTCGTAAAAACTGTTAACACAAAAATTTTCCACACACTAATTGAGATCGAATTCTATCCGTGTGGGTAATTTCAGATGTTGTATCGGTCTTACTATTCATTTGAATAATCTGCTGCCTTTTCTTTTGAACGATCATAAAGTATTCTTGCTTGTTGCCATGAATACCATACAAAACTCCATGTCAAATCATCTATTTCTTGACGTTGTTTTTCTGTAATTTGCATATTTCGTAAATTATAGATTATTTTGCCTCTCATGGTGCCTAACCTGATTCCTAACATCATGCACTCTCTATTGTTTTTGGGTAATGTTTTCCCTCTGAAATTTTCAGGAGCAGAATCAAATGACTCAAAATGTTCTGGTTTCCATTCAAATTTCGATTTATCAAAAACTTCAAGAATTAACGCTACGGTGTCATAATCCAGTTTTTTCTTATTTAATTTCTCTTTAATTAATTCCTCTGAAACATTTTTAATTTCTCTATTGAGTTTTTTCTCTAATTCTTTGAAGGATTTTGATTTTTCACTCAATGACATGTTGCTTGAAATTGCAAACTTAAGCGTATTGGTATATATTATCTTCTAATTTTTTTCTTTGTTGTCTTTTTTATTAAACACAAGATCAGAATCGCCTTCATCTTTTTTCCATTTATCAAATTCTTTTTTCTGTTTAATCATTTTCTCTCTATATTCTTCTTCCATTCTGAACTATCTATGATGTTTGTAAACTTAAGCATATTGATACTAAGAATTAATGAATACCTTTGAGTTTGAAATAGTCATCATTTCTACCATTTTAACTGGGATGCAAGTCTCGTTAGAAACTTCTTCCATTTCCTTTACGTGTTTTTCTTTTAGGTGTTTTAGAAATTCTTCCTCTTCTATGTTGTTTTGTTTGTAATTGCAAGATGGAAAAACACAGTTAAAATTCAATGGTGTATTACTACTGTGGCTATTTTTAAGAATTTGCCATTATCTCATGGTGGTATATGAAATATACAAAATAACTGAAACTATGACTGAAATTCCTATGATGATTCCCATTTCTTTTCTTGAAAAGACGTTTACCCTAAAACTCATGAATTCTTTCAAACTTTTGACCTTAATAATCTACATTTGGGAGGTCTCTGATTTTGATCTTGTTTTTGGCATGTACAAAAGATAAAGAAAATCAGTAGATTCTTATCTAAAATTTTTAGGAAAAACACATGGCAAAAATCAAACAAAATTCCCCGGTACTGTTCTTTTATAATAATTCAAAAAAATGGTTGGCAAAAATTTCAAAAAATGAATCTTTTCATACTCATATAGGAATACTGAAACATTCTGATGCGATTGGAAAAGAATATGGTTCCAAATTAATCACGAACAAGGACAAGTATGTCTATCTTCTCGAGCCTACTATGTATGATTATGTAATGAGAATTCAACATGGGACTCAAATTGTATATCCAAAAGATATCGGTTACATTATTGCACGAGCTGGGATAGGGGACGGTCAAAAAATATTAGAAATTGGAACTGGAAGTGGCTCGCTGACTTCGTTTGTCGCAAGTGTTGTTAAACCTCGTGGACATGTATACACATTTGATGTGGATGAAAATTTTATGAAGATCGCTGAAAAAAATATCAAAAAAGCAGGAGTTTCAAAATATGTGACACAACATAATATGGATTTGAAAACTGTTAAAAAAATGCCTTTGGAAAACATGGATGTTGCATTAATTGATTTAGGTGATCCTTGGGTTGTTATTCCGCAAGTCAGACAGATGCTTAAAGGAAGCGGAAGCATATTTGCAATTTGTCCTACAATGAATCAATTGGAAAAACTAACTATGGCTTTAGTTGAAAATGAGTTTACTGATATTGAATCCACAGAACATATTATTCGAAATATTGAAGCTAGGGAAGGAAAAACAAGACATTCTTTCCAAGGTATTGGTCATACGACATATTTGTGCTTTGCAAGAAAGGCCTTTTTTGATAGAGGTATTCAATTGTCTCCGGAAAACTCTGCATCCAGCGATACTAAAAAAACAAGTTCAAAACCTGTAAAGAAATCTACCAAAACAACCAAAAAAACAACAAGCGCTGCAAAGAAATCTACTAAAACAACCAAAAAATCTCCCAAAAAATAACTCTGGCTGTCTCACATAAAACAAGATTTATTCGGCTATTTCTTAGAAGATAACGCATGATAAGAAAGAATCTGACTTTATCCATTGTAAAAAAATTCATTCCTGCTAGAAAAGCAAAATCTAGAAAGGGCGATAATGGCATTGTCCTTGTTGTTGGTGGAAGCTATATCTATCATGGTGCTCCGATTTTATCTTCTATTGCTGCATTGAAATGTGGTACAGATCTTGTTTATACTTCAGTTCCCAAAGTTAACGTTACTCCTACTAGATCAATATCTCCTAACCTGATTGTAATTCCATTAGTTGATCAAAAGCTAACTCTTGGTGCCGTAAACAAGCTAATTGGTGCGTTACCTCATAATCTACATTCAGCTACAATAGGCATGGGTCTTGCAATCCAAGAAAAAAATTCTCTATTGCATTTTGTCAAATCCTTACTTGATAGAGATGTTAGATTGTCGTTGGATGCAAGTGCATTAATTCCTGATGTGTTGCCTTTACTTGCAAACAAAAATGTTGTAGTTACTCCTCATGCTGGGGAGTTTAAACGGTTATTTGGTGAATCTCCATCAAACACTAAAAATGAAAGAATCAAACTAGTAGAGAAAAAGGCAAAAGAGTTTGGAATTACTGTATTGTTGAAAGGAGCTACTGATGTAATTTCTAATGGTTCTGCTACCTATCTTAATGAGAAAAAAACTCCTGCAATGACTGTTGGTGGAACAGGTGATGTCTTGTCTGGATTAGTTGCTGGATTATTATCCGTTAACAGAAATCCTTTGGAATCTGCAGCAGCTGCCACATTTATCAATGGTTTGGCAGGTAAATCTGCACAAAAAAAATTAGGATTACATATGACTTCTATGGATCTTTTAGATGAAATTCCGGCTGTCATGAAGCCTTTTGACAGAATTGTGTGACTAGAATATGTCTTTCACAAAACATATTGATTCTCATATGGATGATCTTATCGCTGATTTGCAAACGCTAATTCGTCAACCAAGCGTGTCTGCAAAAAATGAAGGAATTGAAGAATGTGCAAAATTAGTGGAAAAATTATTAAAAAAATCAGGTGTTAAATCCGAAATTTTGAGATTGAGGAAAGGTGTTGCTCCAATTGTATATGGTGAAATAAAATCAAAACAAAATCCTGAAAAAACACTGATGTTTTACAATCATTATGATGTGCAACCTGCTGAACCATTTGATTTATGGGATGATCCTCCATTCAGCGGTGTCAAAAAAGGCAATAAAATTTTTGGGAGAGGGGCAACTGATGACAAAGGAGAACTAATTACTAGAATCAAAGCAGTTGAGGCATGTCTTAAAACAACAGGTGATGTTCCATGCAACATTAAATTTGTAATTGAAGGTGAAGAAGAAACTGGTAGTGAACACATTGAAGATTATTTGAAAAAATACAAAAAGAAGTTTTCTTGTGATGGTGTAATTTGGGAATTTGGATATGTTGATGCAAAAAATAGGCCTATTGTTGGGCTTGGCATGAAAGGATTACTCTTTGTAGAATTGTCCGTACAGGAATCCGTCCGTGATGCTCATTCGAGTTTGGCAGTTTTGATAAAAAATCCTGCATGGAGATTAATTGAAGCTGTAAACACACTTCGAAATTCTGATGGTAAAATTCTCATTAAAGACTGGTACAAAGAAGTTTCATCTTTATCTAAAAATGATTTGGAAATTATTCAAAAAGAACCTTTTGATGAAAACGTGTTTAAAAAAGAATTTGGAATCAAATCTTTTGTAGGTAACAAGAAGGGTTTGGAGGCAAAAAAAGCATTGGTTGGAGATGCAACTTGTAACATTGCAGGATTTGTTTCTGGTTACACAGGAGATGGCGCAAAGACTGTTCTTCCTGGAAATGCACTTGTAAAAATAGATTTTAGACTGATTCCTAAAATGGACCCAAAAAAACAAGTATCTAGATTAAAAAAACATCTAAAATCAAAAGGATTCTCAGATATTCGCATCAAAGTATTTCATGGAGAGGCTGCTGCTAGAACAAAATCTTCGCATCCTTTTGTTTCTCAAGTAAAGGCTGCTGCTGACAAATCTTTTGGCAAATCCATTCTAAATGTATCAAATGCAGGAACTGGGCCCATGCATCCTTTTGTAGAAATTCTAAAAGCTCCGTGTATCTCTATAGGAAGCACATACATGTTTTCTAGAATACACTCTCCAAACGAGTTTGCAAGAATTGATTTACTCAAGAAAACTACAAAATGCATGTGTATGATAATGGATAACTTTGGAAAAAACTAATGAAGACATCTAGGTAATTTCTTGATTATCTGTACAAGTGATATTCTGCCAGGACCTGCAATCATTATGAGTAATGCAGATGCAAGCAAAATCAAATCTAATTCTACTCCGCCTTTTCCAGTAATGCTTGATGCTCCTTTTACCATAAAAATTGCCCCTAACATAATAACTGAAATTAATGATGCAGATAATCTGCTTAATACCCCGATAATTATCAAAATGCCTGGAATTAATTCTGCCAATGCGATAGGAATTTGCATTTCTGCTGGTAATCCCATGTTGGGTAGATTTTCTGCAAAGCCTGGATTAAATTTTGAAATTCCGTGAAGAATGAAGATCACTCCTAAGGCTGATCTTAATCCCATAAAGACAATGTCGTTTAGAAACTTCTCCCTTATCTCTGCAGTTGTCAATGCGTTATTCATCAATTTTCAGTATAATTATTTTGCCCATGAATTACTCGTTAAATGTAGAAAGCCCTTTATTATGCGGCAAAATTATTTCAAATATGTCAATGTATATGCCAGGAGCAACTGCTGTTGGAATTACTTTTGATGGTGGTGTAGTTTTTGCTAGTGAAAAAAGGATCGCATTTGGAAACTTTTTGGTAAGTAAAACTACAAAGAAAACATTTCCAATTACTCCTAATGTTGGCGCAACTTGTGCTGGTCTTGTGGCTGATATGCAAATTTTGACTTTACAAATTGCAGCACTTGCTAAAATTAGAAAGATGGAGCTAAAAAGAGATGTTCCTCCAAATACTGTAGCTAAAATGATGTCAAATATGATGTATGAAAGAAGATACTTTCCACTCTTGACTCAAGTGATTGTAGGTGGGGTTGTTGACAAACCTATCATGTACACTCTTGATCCTTTAGGTTCTGTACTTCCTGATGAATTTGCTGCAGTTGGAACTGGAGCAGAAATGGCATTGGGTGTCTTAGATCCTCAGTTCAAACCAAACATGACTAAAGATGAGGCAGTTGATTTAGCAAAACGTGCAGTTCGCGCAGCTGCTCTTAGAGATTCTGCAAGTGGTGACGGAATAGATATCCTTGTAATCACTAAAGATGGCACAGAAGAATATTCAGAAGATATCAAGTAATCAAAATTTTTAGAAATTCTATTTATTCGTAAATTGTTTTACCTGTTTCCCAAAATCTGTCTGAGATATAATGTATGTTTTTAATGATTTCCCCTTTTTCCATGTTTTCTAATTCTGAGCTTGCAACTAATGACTTTCCAATTGCTAAAAATTTATGTTGTGATTCCTCAACAATACAAACAAGTTTGTCTTTTTCAAACTCTGTAAATTTTTTAATACCTGGCCTCATCACGTTTGCTCCTTTACACATGAATTTGACTGCTCCCATATCTACAGTTACTGATGGAAATTTCTCCAAAGTTTTTGTTTCTGATAGAAATGGAAGGTAATCGTCATCCACCTTTAAAATTTTAATTCCGCTACCTGTGATGATTTGTGCGTCATCTAATATTTGATGAACTTTGACATTTTTAATTCTAGGGAATTCTATTCCCCATCTTTCTGAAACTGTTTTTAAAAGTGCAGATGTTTCACTTTTTGAAATTAAATTAGACTTCAATCTCTAGCAATCTCTTGTCTGATATCTAACAAATCTCTGAGAATTGAACTGGCAGTTTCCATTCCTCCTGCACCCTTTCCGATAATTGTTTGAGTTCCTGAATGTTCTGAAGTAAATGCAATTGCATTTAATGTTCCGTTAACACATAGGGGATCGTCATTAGATACTTCCTTTGGTCCTACTATGAGATCTTTGTTACATGAAGCAATTAATTTGATTGAAGAATTATTTTTTGAGGCTTTTTTGATATCTTCGGAAGTAATTTTTCTGATTCCTGTACAGTTAATGTCTGGGAGTGTTACTTTCATTCCCATTACCCAGTTTGCTAAAATCACTAATTTTGCTGCTGCATCTAATCCGTCCAAATCTAAAGATTCGTCAGCTTCGACATATCCTTTATCTTTTGCATCTTTTAGCGCATCGTTATATGATATCCCTGTTCCCATATTTGTCAAAATGTAATTTGTGGTTCCGTTGAGTATTCCAGCAAATGATGTGATCCTTTCACCTCTGAGGCTGTTTTTAGCATAATCTAGAATTGGAGTGCCTCCTCCAACTGTACCGCTAAATTTGAACATGACTTGATTGTATGTTGCAAGTTCAAGCAATGAAGGAAATGCCAAAGCTAATGGTCCTTTGTTAACTGAAATCACATGCATTCCTTTTTTCATTGCAGTAGTAATATGCGTCATTCCAGGCTCTGCATCTTTGTAGTTGCTTGCTGTGGTCTCGATGAGAACATCAGCTTCTACGTTTTTCAACATGTCTATTCCTGACATTGTATTTTTCTTGTCTGCATAATTTTTCACGGTTCCAAATTTTTTCTTCACATCAATTAATCTGCTAAAATCTAATCCTGATTGATCTACTGCACTTCCTTTACTATCAAACACTCCTACTACTCTTGGTTTTAATCCGTATTTTGCATAAAGATCTTCTGATCTAGAATCAAATAATTTTACTAAGCTTTGACCTACTACTCCAAAACCACATAATATGATTCTCAAACCATTTCATTCCTTTTTGTTATGTTATCTTGTGTCATTATGTTTCTCTTAATTTTCTTATCATTAATTGTGTTTTATTAATAATTTTTGAATATTATTTTACCTATGGCATTTCTTTGATTATTTGTGACTATTCTACATTATTGTCATTTTCATGTTGTAATGAAATAGAATTGATACAATATCTTTGATTTGTTGGCTTTGGACCGTCATCAAACACATGACCTAGGTGTGCCCCGCATTTGTTACAATTAACTTCTGTACGAACCATCCCGTATGCTGAATCCGAAATATATTGAATTTTTTCTTCTGAGATTGGTTCCCAAAAACTTGGCCATCCTGAGCCTGAATCAAATTTAGTGTCTGATGAGAAAAGTTCTTCTCCACAACACACGCATTTGAAAATTCCTTTTAATTTGGTGTTGTTATATTTTCCAGAAAAAGGTGGTTCTGTTCCATGATTGATGCAAATTTCGTACTGATCTGGAGTGAGTTGTTTTTTCCACTCTTCTTGACTTTTCTCAATTTTCTCTATCATGATATTTTTTGTAGTTTCAATTATTAGAGTTTTTTCTATTTTTCTAATTTTTTTCTCTTTTCTTCGGTTCTTTTTTCAGACTCGAATCGTTCTAAATCATATTCTTTCATATCTACATATTTCATAATCTTGCTTAAATTTGGATGAACTTTGTTTATTTGTTTGAACATTTGTTGTGCAACCCGTCTATAATCTACATGTCCTTGTGGAACTGTTCTTAACTCAATTAGATGGCATGCTTCTCTGAGATTGAATTTCATAAAATATGGATAGTTATATCCAAAGTTTACTACATACTGCCCTTGTTCTGGATACTTTGTTCTAATTTTATCAAATGTTTCTTTTGTTTTGTTCATACAATCTTTGAAGTCTTTCTCTATTCCTAAAATTTTTATTTCATTTGGCATGTTATATCCGTGATCTGTTGTAAGAAGCTGTCTCTGTAGAGTTAATGCTCTGTGTCTGTGGAAATCTCTGAACATTCCAAAATTGTTACACAAATCAAATGTATAGTAGATATTTTCAAATGCTCTTGACGGTCTGTGACGTCTGTTTGCTCTAATTTTTGTAAAATCTTTGATGATTAGAATTTTTTTCTTATGGGGCATTTTTTTTACTTGTTGCAGAATATTTTGGTATGATGTACTAGGGGATTGATCATATATTATACTGGTAATGATCTTATCGATGGATTTTTTTTCTGGTTCATAATCTACAAGTTTTGTAATTGTTCCTTTCTTTGGATTAGGCTTGATTTCCTTTGAAGAAATTAATTTTGATTTATTTTTAATGTCATTGAGGTATTTCTGAAATGCTTTACCGTATTTGTCATCTGCTCTTCTTACGAATGATTTGATAGTAGTGTCTAACTCTTTCTTGATTTTTGAGGCTAAATCTTGCTCTTCTTTTAGCTCAGACGCTCCTAAAACCGTTAAAAGATATTCAAACGCTCGTCCGTTTCCGGTAATCCCAACATTTGTTAAAGTTGATGCAGGTAATAATCCTCTTAGAATATCGAGTGCTTTAGCTTTAGTTGATCCACGATAAATCATGTTTGCTGATTTTATGTCTGATTCGTTTTTTAGTTTGTGAAATAATTTTTCTTTTCCATCTGTAGAATCTTTGAAAGTGTATTTTTCTATTGGATATTTTTCTCTTACATAGTTTACCATCGGTTCTATATTCTTTGAATAAATATCAAATGAAAAATTACAACTGTCTTCATACATATCTGCAAAACGTGATTTCATTATTTCTGGATCTCTGTAAAATCGATACTTTCCTTTTTCTTTTTTATTCCAAGCTACGTATCTGGATGACTTTTCCAAATATGACAATCCAATTCTCCTGTCTTCAATTTTTTTTACTGCAATGTTTGACAATCCTTCAATTGCAATTTGTGCTTCACCTAATTCTGCAACTGAGTCGTCACCATATTCTAAAAGTACTCTATTGTAAAATTCCTCTCCTCTGTTTTTATTTTTTAAAAATTCATCAAGAAATATTCGTCTCATACTTTTATCAGTTCTACTATATCTTGACATTAACGCACCACGATCAACTTGACGTGGAGTAATTATTGCAAAGACATTGTCTTCTGCATTTGAAAAGTGACCTGATAGAATATTTTTTTCTTTAATTGAGAATTCTGACAACAACGATATGTCAATTCACAATTATTAATAGTCTATTTCTTTTTTCCAATTTGAATTAGATCGGGACCTTTGTCTCTGTCTTTATCTTGACCTTTTGCTTGCCATCTAAGTAATACTTGTTTGAATGCTTCGGCATCTTCTTCACTTTCCGTATACATCAAAGTTGTAACCCAATATCCTTTTTTGGCAGTTTTTCCACCGATAGAATTCATCCAAAAATCGCTTGGCAAAGTCTCCATTGCTTTATTATTCGGATCCTTGGTGGCTTCAGTCCATCGACTTGCAACAAAATTCAAAATTTGTTCAAGTTCTTCTTTTTGAATCATGAGCCTGCTATTTTGTCTCTAAATTTTAAAATTGCTGAAATTCAACCGATTTTCAGTTTAGTGAATTTAATCTTACTAAAACTAAAAACATTTCTTACACTTTGTCGGTTATACAAATCTCTAAACTATCACACATGACAAACAACGATATCGAAATTATCGGTAAAAATGTCAAAGACATGTACGGAACATTCATGGGTAAAGTCGTAGGAACAATAACTGACTTTGACGGAAGTATTCAATCCGTCGGAATTGACTGCGGTTCACAAGGATTACAGCAAATCCAATATGAGCAATTAGTAGTTCAAGGCGAAGTTGTTATTTTTATTCCAAAATGGAGACTCGACTCACAAAGACTCATTAGAGAAAAACAATTAACTCTACGTCGATTGAAAGCATTGATTGACATTGTTTCAGAAAATGATGACATGAAAACAGATGCAGAAATAATTCATGAAAAATACAAGTCAAAACTTGTATCATTAGATGAAACAGAACGTGAAATCAAAGCAATACTTGAGGCAAGATTGACTGAGTTAAATGAACAAATGAAGTCAGCTAAAATGTTATCGTTTGATGCAAAAGTACAATACAAGAGCAATGAAATCTCTGATGCAACATTTGAGACTGTGAAATCATGCACAACTGAGGTAATTGAGCATGTGACTCACGAAACAGCAGAAATCGCAAATGTAAAGAGCAGAATTGCAGACCTTGAATTGGAAGTGCAAGAGATAACATCTCCTTCAACACCAAACGTCCAAGAATCAGCCCGTTCATATCTGGAGACCACTGAACACGAACAACAAGTTGTTCAGACAATACTTCCAGAAGTACCAGTCGAATCAACAATAATACCTTCAGGACTAATTGAGGCACCTAGTACCCCTATACCAGAACCTCCAAAAGAATCTGAGGTAGCATTTGCATTTCCAGAACCACCCCAACAGGTGACAGCAGAAACTTCAAACGACGACAATGATAACGATTGGCTTGCAAGAATGGAAGCACAATAATTTTTTTATATTATTTTTTAACACTTAGAAATAGCAAAGTTAAATGGTTTAGCAATAATCTGTACAGGATTATTTTTTAAACACGAATTCTTATTCAACAATGGCAACAAATGTTGATTTGTATGGCCAATATTCGCAAAACGATACTTGGTCTGTGAACCAAGTTTCTTGATTTTTGATGGAGGGAATCAACCTAAAACATTAAGGCCCTTTGACGGCCTAACTATCACTAAATGAAGATTGGTCTGTGAATCTACTTCAAAGAGTCTTGAATTATAGGAATGATAACAATAGTTAGCACTAGAATTAACTAGTGCTTTTATATTAAATAATATGAAAAAAAATATTTTACATTGAATCTCTTTAGTATGATTTTGTTATTGTTTGTTTTTTCAATTCCAGTTGTATATGCTGAATCATCTAACACTGGAATTGTTTATTGGAAACAAGAAATTGTTTCTTCAAATTCTTTTGTTGATATCTATGTACAAGATGATGACATGAACAAAAAAGAATATCCAAACTTTGCAGATAAATTTACAATTAATGTTTGGTCTGATTCTTCACCTGAAGGTCTTGAAATTAAAGTAGTTGAAACTGGTGTGTACAGTGGTATCTTCAAGGGCAGTGTTTACGTTGCAAACTCTGGAAATACTGAAAATAATCGCCTTGTTTCTATGCCTGGAGATATTTTGTATGCAAAATATTTTGATTCTATTACATCTGATGGTAGTAGTTCTGAAATTATTTCAGTAGCAATTGTAAAAGTATCGAACCAAAACATGGATGAACTATTGAACAAAATTGATCCTACATTACGTAGTCAAAAATCATCTGATAAACAAGTCCCTATGTGGGTAAAAAATAATGCAGGATGGTGGTCTGACGGAACAATCTCTGAATCTGAATTCCTTTCAGCTATATCATTTTTAATTAAGGATGAAATCATCAAAGTCCCTATCAATAATGTCTCCTCGAAATCTTCTGATAGTGTTCCAGATTGGGTAAAAAATAATGCAGGTTGGTGGGCTGATGGCACTATTTCAGATGGTGAATTTGTTAATGCCATACAATATCTAATAAAATCTGGATTTCTTTCAGTTTCGATTATATCTGATTTTGAAGATAAACCTATTGAAAAATCTACAAACAATGATTCCACATTAGCCGCACTTGAAGCAGAGTTGGAGAAATGCTCTGAAATTGTTAAAGCATACAAAAGAATTGATTGTGAAAAACCAATTGATAAAGCAATCATGCTTTACAAATACAAAACCAATGCTGAACACTTTGATTTAGGGCCAATAACATATCATTGGTTTGGTGTAGGTTCTGAAGGAAATGAATTTGAAATCACTTCTTCAGGACAAGCAATATTGTCAGTACGTATGCTTGCAGAAAATACTAGCTCAGAAATCACTGCAATAAACTGTACTAGTCCTTCAATATGTGCATATGATGTCTGGGATGGCTCAAAAGCATTCAAGTATTCTGGAATGGACTTTACCAGTGGGCAAATAGTATTGAATCCTGGTGATTCACGAGAATTCAATATTCTCTTTGGACCCAACATTGGATATGGTGGAACTGAGTTTGAGTATGATTCTTCAAAAAGTTATACATTTAGAATCGATGAAACCTTTGGAAGTGCAAACATTCCTCTTAATCTAAATTAAAAATTGTGTTTTTAATATGCTCAAATCTAAATTTATTTTGGAAAATCCATGTACTTGAAATGGTCTAAATTCAAATTTTATGATTGGATTCCAATGATAGTTAGATTACAATCTGTAAAAGATGAGAATTGGCAAATAGTTCGCAAATCCATGCTCAAAACAACTTTACAATTCAAGTATGATACTTTAGAACAATGGCTTGAGAAAAACCAATATTCTAAACAATCAAAGGTTCAGACACAACATTATGTGCAAGCATTAAGGAGAAGTGGTTTAATTGAATAATTTTTAATTGAACATCTTTTGTCTCCTGGGGAAATCCCCTAATCTTTTCATTCAATACTCTGAAGTTCATACAAACCAAACATTATTGTAAATTTAGTTCAATAACTCCCAGTCATTATTTCCACACTTGCAAGAAACACCTGAATCTTTGAGGTATTTTGGATATTCTAAATCAGAACATGGTCCCATTTCTGGAATAGAAAATTTTGTTTTACAGTTTCTGCATCTTACAACTATAGATTCCATAGTTACAAATTCTCTATTTTGTCACATACACGTTTTGAAAAATAGCATCCTGCAAATGCTGCAATAATTGCAGGGATTAACGTGATAAGAAACACTTGAACAATTAATTCAAAATAAATGCTGTAAATCAAACTAGGTGAGACTAGTTTTCCTAATAAAACTTCGTTGTAAGTATACATGATGTATGGATAATAAAACATGTAAAATGTAGAACCTAGAATACCGGCTCCAACGTATTTAGCATATTTATAGTTTAATTTTGAAATAATATAATCAGATACAATCAAAGGAATCA